>CAZTAX010000023.1:0-19807 GCA_964611765.1 uncultured Akkermansia sp.
ATCGTCCGACGGAACAGCGCTAAGCTCTTATTTATCAACCGTTTCCCGCAGAATCCAACTTAGATTTCAGGGAGACCGTTAATTATTCCAACGCGTAATTAGAGCCCGCGGAGCGGGTGACAGAAGAGTTGCAGCAAGTTAGATCCACCGTTCTTTCACCCGTTTCACGGGCTCCGATATCTTTTTATGCGCTAGCAGGGGCTTGGGACTTCGCGTCTCCGGCTTCGCCTGCGCTTGCTACGCCCTCACGAGTCGCGAGCTGACGCTCGCGTACCCCTGCCTCCCATCTTTCACCCACTACCGTGGGCTCAAAATTCCGCGAACGTTCCGTCCGCCACCTGCCCGCTAAACTCGCATTTATAACATTGGAGGGATACGCGCGTTACTTCACATCATAAAATCTGACGCAGCGCCAAACAAAAGACGGGGGTTGCAGTGATAAAGCAAACCCCGTCATGAGAGTCAGAATGAAAAGCTGTCTGCTGCTAAAATTACTCGCAGAGGCCCTGCACCTGGAGGAGGGCATCGGGGTTGGGGTCGCGGCCCATGAAGTTGCGGTAGATTTCGGCGGCGGACTGGCTGTCGCCCTTGGAGAGGATTTCGTTGCGGAAATCGGAGCCGGTCTTGCGGTTCAAGACTCCTTCGTTGCGGAAACGGGAGTAGGCATCGGCCGCGAGCACTTCGGCCCATTTGTAGGAATAGTAGCCGGCACTGTAGCCGCCGGTGATGCAGTGGCGCAGGGTGCGCATGATGGAGTTGCCGGGCACCGTGTAGGCAATCTGCCAGTCATCAAGCAGCTCGCGGGTGGCGGCATCGAGATCCTTGCCCTTGAATTTTTCATCATAGTGCATGTGCATTTCCAGGTCGAGCTTGGCGATGCAGAGCTGCCCCATGTTGCTGGTGGCGGGCATGAAGAAGCGGCTGGCTTTGAGTTTGGCGGCCAGATCTTCAGGCATGAGGTTACCGTTCTGGTAGTGGTAGCCGAAGGCGGCGATACCTTCAGGTTCCCATGCCCAGTTCTCACAGATCTGGCTGGGGAGCTCCACGAAGTCCCAGGCCACACCGGTGCCGGCGTGGGTTTCCAGTTCGGTGTTGCTGAGCATGCAGTGCATCATGTGGCCGAATTCGTGGAAGAGCACCACGGCATCCCGGTGGCTGAAGAGGGCAGGGCCATCTCCGCTGGCCGGGGTCATGTTGCCCACCAGAACCGCCAGGTGCGGGGCGCGGTGCTTACCGTTCTCGCCGGATTTACCGTAGCCCAGGGGCATGACCCAGGCGCCTTCGCGCTTCATGCTGCGGGGGAAGAGATCCATGTAGAAGGTGCCCATGTGCTGGCCGGTGCGGTCATCGGTTACGGCATAGGCCTTTACGGAAGGATGCCATGTTTCGATCGCGATGGGATTGATTTTTTCGCCGGACTTCACACACTGGGTGGGCAGCTCGGTGAAGGAGATGCCGTACAGATTGGCAAAGATATCGAAGATGCCGTCTACCAGCCGATTGCTTTCCAGATAGGGGCGGATGCTGTCGGCATCGAAATTGTACATCTCTTCGGACATCTCGCGCAGGTAGAAGCTGCGATCCCAGGGATTCAGCGCGGTGGTCACGTGGCCGGTGCGCTTCTCGACGAAGTCCAGGATCCGGGTGCATTCGGCATCGAAGGCGGGTTTCACTTTCTGCATCATGCCGTCCACAAATGCGAGGGCGTTTTCCCCGCTGCCCACCATGCGGCGGTGGGTGGTCAGGTCTGCAAAGGTCTTGAAACCGAGGAGCTCGGCCAGTTCGCGACGCAGCTCCATGATGCGGGCCACGATGGGGGCGTTGTCGTACTGGCCGGTGCCGATGGTCCGGGTGCCTTCCCAGCATGCCTTGCGGGTCGCTTCCACTTTGCAATAGCGCAGCACTTCGTAGGCACTGGTGGCTTGCAGACTGATGCGCCAGGCGGGGGCGGCATCGTCGCCATGCACACGCTTGCGGGCATCCTCGCGCGCTTTGTCCATCCAGTCGGCGCTCATGCCGTCCAGTTGAGTGGGGTCGGTGATGATGAGTTCCCATGCCTCGGTGGAGTCCTGCACATTTTTACCGAACTCCAGCTCCAGCATGGTCATTTCGTCTTCAATCTCCTTCTTGCGTTCCTTCTGCTCCGGGCTCAGGTCGGCGCCCTGGTCGTGGAAGTTCTGGATGACCTGCTGCACATAGCGCTGCCTGGCGGGGGAAAGCTCCTTCACCCAGGGCTGGGCGGCCGCGCTGCGCAGCACGGCCCAGAGCTTTTCGTTGGCCAGCACTTCAGCGGCCAGTTCATTCCACTGGGGCATGAGCTCTTCCTGCACCTGGCGCAGCCCCTCGCTGTCGGCCACGGTTTTGAGGTGGTACAGGCGGGTCTGCACTTTTTCCAGTTCGTCCTGGGCTCGGGAAAGGGCGAGGAAGGTGTTTTCGAAAGTGGCTTCCTCCGGTTTGATGTTGCTGATGGCGTCCAGTCGGTGGCGGGCCATTACCAGGGCGGCGGCGGAGTCGGTGCGGGCCTGTTCCGGGGTCAGTTTCGACCACTCCGGGTACATGACCTTCTTGAAAAACGGGTGCTCACCGGCCTGGATAGCCAGCTGCACATTTTGCACCGCCACCGGTGCTTCCTGTGCGAAAATCTGCGGCACGCCCAGCAGGGCGCAAAGAGCGGTTGTGATGATGGCCTGGGTCTTCATGTCTGCCCATAAATACGCACGTGCGCGAGGTATTCTTTCAAGCAATGTTAATCATTACCCGGTTACTCGCTTAAGTCCTACGGCAACAGGTGGGGAGGCAGACCGCCGGTGGCGTGGGTGTAGCGGACATGCGGTGCATTTTTGTGCTTTTTTTAGCAGATTTTGCATACAAAATGCATAATTACTTGATTAAGTCGGCAAAATTTGCTATTTTGGGGTTATAGGAAGGATTTATGGAGACTACGTTGGAAAAGCAATTCGGCAGTGTGCCGGTGACAAGCGGAGAATTAAAGCAATCTCTGCGGGGGTACCGTGCACCGATGGCCCGCATTGCTATGCTCCACCGGCGGGGCGAGCTCGTACCATTGCGGCGGAATCTATATCTCTGCAGCCCGGCATCATATTCACAGGAATTGATAGCCAATCACTTGCTCGCTCCGTCCTATGTGTCGTACGAAACTGTACTTTCGGCCGAAGGTATTATACCGGAACGGGTGCACACAATCCGCTCGACATGCATGGGCCGCAGCCGCGTTTTTGAGAACAGCACCGGGCGTTATGAGTATATCGGCGTGGCTCGGAATTATTATCCGGAGGGTGTTACACTCAAGCGCACCGCAGAGGGCATGGTATACCTGGCGGCGCGACCGGAGAAGGCTGTTTGCGATCTTATCCTGGCGACTCCCGGGCTCCGGTTGCAATCTGCCAAGGCTGCACGGGAGTACCTGGAAGTTTATATGCGAGCCGATATGGATGCCGTGGCGGGGTGGGATGCAGACCTGATACACACCCTTGCCGGACTAACGAAAAAAAAGAAGAACGATTTATTAAACCTCGAACGAATGCTCCGCCATGAATGCCTTTGATGAAATGCTTTCTGCGTATGAATGCAGAACGGTTGAGGATAAACTGAACGCCATCCGTGAAGTGATGCAGCAGGTAGCCCTTTGCGGGCTGGCCCGCTCCGGCTTCTTTGATAAGGCGGCTTTCTATGGAGGCACATGTCTGCGCATTTTTCATGGTCTGGACCGTTTCTCTGAGGATATGGATTTTTCTTTGCTGCAGGCAGATGCAGATTTTGATTTCAGACCACACTTCGCAGCAGTGGAAGAAGAGTTTGCTTCCATGGGGCAACGAGTGTCCATTTCGCTTAAGAAAAAGAGCAGGCAGAGCGCGATACAATCTGCTTTTCTAAAGGGAGATACGGCTCAGTTCAACCTGTCCCTGGAACGCGGACGACTGGTCAATATCAAGCTGGAGGTGGATACCATGCCGCCCATGGCGTTTGAGACGGAACATAAGTTGTTGCTCCTGCCTCGTTCATTTTATGCGCGATGCTTTACGCTTCCTTGTCTTTTTGCCGGAAAAATGCATGCTTTGATGTACCGTGCATGGAAGAACCGCGTAAAAGGACGCGATTGGTACGATTTTGTATGGTACGTTCGCAAGGGGGTGCGACTGGATTTTGCTCATTACTGCGAACGCGCATACGAGTTCGGCTCCGAGCCGCGCGGCAGCCTGACTCCTGAGGCTTTCCTCTGCTTGTTGCAGCGAAAAATTGAGAGTGTGAACTTTTCCGCGGCGGTGGAGGATGTGCGGCCTTTCATGCGCAACCCGGAGCATGTGAAGCTCTGGTCCACAGACTACTTCCTCCAGGTTGCTCAATTGATGAAGCTGCAATAAGGCCCGCGAATGGGCAGATGCTTCAGTCTGCAAGATACGCCTTAATCTCCTTCAGCCGTTTTTCGGCGGTGGCGCGGCCTATGTTGTAGGTGGCGCGGAGCAGGGCGGGGTCCTTGGTGAGGCGCTTGATGGGCAGGGGCTCTGTGGGGCGGATGACGAGCGCTTTGCCGGCGGCTTCCTGGCGGTTCACATAGTCACGCTGGGCGTTGTACATGAGATGGCGCACTTCCATGGCCTGAATCAGGGCCGGGTATCTGCGGTACAGGAAGCGGATGAAGGGCATGGCAGCGCTTTCCTTCTTATCGTATTCCGCGTGCTGGGTCAGGATGACCACGTTGTGCGTGTAGCCTCGGTTTTCAAAGTATTGCAGGGGAATCGCATCGGCTATGCCGCCGTCCAGCAGCTTCTGCCCGTCGATTTCCACAATCTGCGAGACCAGGGGCATGGAGGCCGAGGCCCGCACCCAGTCGAACTGGTGGTCGGCGTAGTTCTCGAATTTGTGGTACACCGGCTTGCCGGTTTCCACATCGGTGCAGACCATGATGAACTCCATGGGGTTGGCCTCGTAGGTCTCAAAATCAAAGGGGTCGTGCACGATGGGGACCTCGTGGTAACAGAACTGCGTGCTGTACAGGTTGCCCTCGCGGAAGAGGTTGCCCCAGCTGCAGTAGCGCTTATCGGCACAGAAGCGTTCGTTGTAGCGGATGGCGCGGCCGATCTGGCGCGATTTGTAATTGCAACCGAATGCCGCCCCGGCCGAGACACCCACGGCGCCATCGAATTCGATGCCGTTCTCCATCATCACGTCCATGACGCCGGCGGTGAACATGCCGCGCATGGCGCCGCCTTCCAATATCAGACCTTTCTTCATTCTTTCTCCAGTAAGAGGTTGCGCAGCTCAGGCAGAGCAATAAAAAAGGGTTGCAGAGCTGCCATCCGGGCAGCGGTGCTGTGTTTCTCCGGCAGCACGGGGCGGGGGAACGGGCTGTCTAGCCGAAGGGTGACCAGAGCTTCCCGGAATCCTTCTACGAGCCCATTGACCCGCAGTAACTCCACGTCTCCACCCTGGCGGAAGTATTCCAGTACCCCGGCCTGTTCCCGCAGTTTGGCCAGGCATGCAGCTTCGTTTTTCTCTGCTGCCGCAGCGCAGATGCCTTTGAAGAAGCCCAAGGCCGTCTTGTAATCCTTTGCCCAGCGTTCCTGAAGAAGCTTTCCGGGCAGTTCCAGGGCGGCTTCGCCGCCGAACTCCTGCAGTAACTCGCGCCAAGCCGCCTTTTCTGCCTCCGGTGTGGATTTGCTGTGCAGCCGTTTGCGGATGCTTGAGGTGCAGCAGTCAAGCAATTCGAAGCCGTATTCCATCCACTCAAACTCGATATCGGGATCGATTTCCGTGCAGTACGTCACCTCTATCCAGTCCCTCTGCCACAGAATGGCATCGGCCAGCATGCAGACCTGCTTCAACTGCTCCGGCGGCAGGGTGCGGAGCCTCGCGATGCAGGGGCGGATTTCCTGCGTAACCTTCCGTATGTATTCCGCCTTCGGCTCATCGCCGTACATGTTGGAAATAATGCGGCTGAGTCCATGGTATGCCGTCATGGCATCATCCAGAGCCGCCTGGGTAGTATAATAGGCTGCCTGCACTTGCGGTGCAGGGGCTTGGAGTGCGGTGGCCGCAGTGCAGGGGAGCAGGGTAAAAACAAGAAGAAAAGGAAGAGGCTTCATAGTCGTCAGGGGGTCTGCTGCATTTCAGCCAATTTCTGCTGAGCACCGGAGTGTCCTTTGTCGGCTGCCATTTTCAGCCATTTGGTGGCTTTATCCTTGTCCGGCTTGCAGCCGCGGCCATCCAGCAGCATGCAGCCCAGGCGATAGCATGCCTCGGTGTTGTCCATGCGGGCGGCGCTCCAGTACCAGTCAAAAGCTTTTTCGGCATCGGCCTGCACACCCAGCCCGAGCTCGTAGCAGCGGGCCAGCTGCACCATGGCCGGTGCACTCAGCGCATCTGCTGCTTTCAATAGCAGTTGCAGGGCTTTCTCCCGGTTCCGCTCGGTGCCTATGCCATGCAAATTGCAGAACGCCAGCCAGAAAGTGGCGTTCGGGTGATGGGTGGCGGCAGCTTTCTCGAAAAGAATGGCTGCCTCGGCAAAGTTCTGCGCACAGCCTACGCCTTGCAGTCGGCAGAAGCCCAGGCTGCACGTGGCCTCAATATGCCCGGCGGCGGCAGAGCGCTCCAGCCAGGCGAGGCCGAGTTGCTCACTTTTCTGCACGCCCTCACCGCTGAGGTGGGCCAAGCCCAGACGGTACATCCCCTCCAGATTGCCCTGTTGAGCGGCTTTCACCCACCAGCGGCAGGCCTCCACATTGTTGCGCTCTACGCCCTGACCTTTTTTGTAGCATTCGCCCAGCAGACATTGAGCATCGGCATATCCCTGCTCAGCAGCTTTGCGCACCCAGTACAGGCCTTTTTCGTCGGATTTTGTCACGCCGCTTCCGGTGAAATAACAGCGGGCCAGCAGAAGCTGTGCGGCGGCATCCCCAGCCTCGGCGGCCTGACGGCTGTTTTCGGCCAGTGATGCTATCTCCACGGCTTCTTCCACCTCGGCCTCCGACCATTCTTCCTGGGCGGTAAGCATGGGGCTGAACAGAAACAGGGGAATCAGGGCGCGGCGCATCATATCCTATATGGTAATTTCGACAACACTCTAGCAGATGTTGTTGAAATTTACAAGTGCGTTGATGCGGAATGGCGCGGTGCGCTTGACAGGCGGGGGCCTAAGTGGTAGAGTCGTGTGCATGAGCAGTGAGAGTGCAGCGCGCGCGTGGGCATGTGTGAATCTGGAAGCCATCGCGCATAATCTGGATATCGCCCGCCAGGCCTTGCCGGATACCGAGCTGATGCCGGTGGTGAAAGCCGGGGCATACGGACACGGTCTGGAGCCGGTGGCCCGCCGTCTGGATAATCACGGTATTTCTTTCTTCGGTGTGGCGAATGTGGGCGAAGCCCGCCGCCTGCAGCGCGCCGGGGTGCGCACGACTCCGTTCATCCTGGGCCCGACCTTCCCGGAGGAACGTGAGGAAATCGTACAGAATGGCTGGTGCTGCACCATTTCCACGGTGGAGGAGGCCGCGCACTTCCAGAGTCTGGCTGCTCTCTATGAGAAGGAAATTGCCCTGCATGTGGCTGTGGATACCGGCATGGGCCGCGAGGGCTTTCTGCCGTCCCAGCTTGCAGAAGCCGCTGCGCAGATGAAGGCCATGCCGAATCTCCGCATTGAGGGTGTCATGTCGCATTTCCCCTCGGCGGATGAGGACGTGCCTTTCACTCAGGATGAAATAGGCCTGTTCACTGATTGTGCCCATGTGCTGCAACAGCATTTTGACTTGCGCTATCGCCACATTGCGGCCAGTGCAGGGGAACTGGGCTATGAGGTGCCTGTGGCGAATCTGGCGCGTCCCGGTCTGTTGCTGTATGGCGTGGCGCCCATGGCCTCGATATATGATGGCGTACTGCGTCCCACGCTGAGTCTGCATGCCCGCGTGACCCTGGTGCGCGAGCTGCCCGCCGGTCATGGTGTTTCCTACGGCCGAACCCATATCACCACTGCCCCCACCCGCGTGGCCACCATCGGTATCGGGTATGCGGATGGCTGGAGCCGCCGGATTTCCAACAAGGGCGCCCGGGTCTACATCAACGGTCACTACTGCCCCATGCTCGGCCGCGTGACCATGGATCAGATTATGGCCGATGTCACCGCTGCGCCCGAGGTGAAATCCGGTGAGGAAGTGGAGCTGTTCGGTACCCACATTCCCGTGACCGAGGTGGCAGAGAAAGCCGGTACCATCGTCTGGGAAATTTTTACCGGCCTGGGCCCGCGGCTTCCCCGTGTGTATTAAGTCCGCAGCGGTTTACGGCAGCGGCAAATCCTTGCGGCGAATCCATCGCACGCCGTCATCGCTCTCAAATTGGAAAAAGACGTGGACGTTTTCATCGATATCGAGGCAGTCCTCCTCCCACCACTCGACTACGTAGCGGAGCTTGCCGGAGCGGACCTTTTCCTCCAGCTCCGACCGGTATTGGCGTAAGTGCGAGAGCTCAGTCTCTTGTTGATTCTCGGCCATGGGATTTGCTCACCCGGATTTCTATGCATCGTTCTCTTAATCCTGCATAGCTTCCTGCAGGGCGCGGCGGCAGGCCGGGGCGCGGGAGGGAATGGAATCGCCGCGCATGAGCATCTGCCGGGCGGTGGTGCCGGCGGCATTGCGGGCATGGGGATTGGCCCCGGCTCGCACGAGGAGACGGATGTTTTCTTCCTGCAGGTTCATGCAGGCCAGCATGAGCGGGGTGAGCCCGTCTTTATCGCGAGCATCCACCGGGGCTCCGGCCTCAATCAGCTGCTGTACGGTGGCACAATCGTTGCGTTTGACAGCATCGTGCAGCGTATCCGGAGCGGTCAGGTGCCGGGTGCAGGCTGCAAGCAGGAACAGAACGAAAGGGAAGTAGCGCTTCATGCGTAAAAAAAATCCCGCAGCGGCCGGAGCTGCTGCGGGATGGATATGGAAATGATCAGAACTTGTGGTCGTCGCCGTAGCCGAAGTGCTCTGCAATGTAGTCCACGTCCTTATCGCCGCGGCCGGAGCAGTTGGCGAGAATGGAGCCGCGGCGCATCTCCTTGGCCTTGCGCATGGCAAAGGCAACTGCGTGGGCGCTTTCCAGGGCGGGAATAATGCCCTCGTAGCGGCAGAGCTTGAAGAAAGCATCCACGGCTTCGTCGTCACTCACGCTTTCGTATTTCACGCGCCCAATATCACGCAGGAAAGCATGCTCCGGCCCCACGGACGGGTAATCCAGACCGGAGGAAACAGAGTACACAGGGGCGGGGTCGCCGTTCTCATCCTTGAGCATGATGGAGTTGAACCCATGCATGATACCCTCGGAGCCAAACTGCATGGAGGCTGCGTGGTCACCCATAGCCGGTCCGCGTCCCAGAGGTTCCACGCCATAGATATCTACTGCGTCACCCAGGAATGCGGGGAACATGCCCATTGCATTGGAACCACCGCCCACGCATGCGCACACCACATCCGGCAGGTGGCCGGTCATCTCTTCGAACTGCTCTCGGGCCTCGTGGCCCACCACCATCTGGAAATCGCGCACCATCATGGGGAAGGGGTGCGGCCCCACCACGGAACCAATGCAATAGATGGCGTTCTTGTAGTCGCGCATGTAGGCCTCGAATGCGCTGTCCACAGCCTCTTTCAGGGTCTGCAGACCGTGGGTTACGCACACTACATTGGCACCCAGCATCTTCATTCGGGTCACATTCGGTGCCTGCTTGGCGATATCGACCGCGCCCATGTGTATTTCGCATTCCAGCCCGTAATAGGCGGCTGCGGTGGCCAGCGCCACGCCGTGCTGCCCGGCGCCGGTTTCGGCAATAATCTTCTTCTTGCCCATGAACTTGGCCAGCAGACCCTCGCCCATGCAGTGGTTGAGCTTGTGGGCTCCGGTGTGGTTCAGATCTTCACGTTTCAGGTAAATCTGCGCACCACCGATGAGACGGGAGAGGCGTTCGCAGTGGTACACCGGGGTGGGACGCCCCTGGAACTGCTTGCGGATGCGGCGCAGTTCGTTGATGAACTGGGCAGACTGGCAGATGTCGTTGTACGCATCAGTAATCTCCTTGAATGCGGGGTCCAGCTCCTTGGGGAGGTAGGCTCCGCCGAAACGGCCGTAGAAACCGTTGGCATCGGGATAATGGCGAAGATAGGTGCGGAAATCCATGTCGGCGTGGATATTAGTGCATTTTTCCTGTCCGCGCAAGGCTTTTCCGTGACTTGTGGCGTTTTCTGTGTTGTTTGTGGTATTCATATTGTTGTGTGAATGTGGGGTTGAGGGTACAAAAAAAAGACCTGTCGTAAGTTCGACAGGCCGATTATCCGATTTTAGCTGTGAAATGGCACAATAGCTCCTGAGTCCCTTACGCGTGTTTCTGCAGCAAGGGCCACCACCAACGGGCGATGTGGGAAATCATATTCATGTGCTCTGCCGATATTCTGCTCCTCATTTCTCACGGAGTCAAGACAAATTTGTGCCGTGAATGAAACTTGATATTTGGCGTGCTCTTCTGTACAATGGCGCTGCATGGCAGAGTTCCAGGAGACACCAGATGTGCAGCAGGCGCTGAATACCTATTTCGGGTTCGATGAGTTGCGCCCCGGGCAGGACGAGGTAGTGCAGGCTATCATGGCCGGGCGCGATGCCATGGGAATCATGCCGACGGGTGGCGGCAAATCGCTCTGCTACCAGCTGCCGGCTCTCTGCCGACCGGGACTCACGGTGGTGGTTTCGCCGCTGATTGCGCTCATGAAGGACCAGGTGGATGCCCTGCAGGCGCGCGGTATCCCGGCGGCTGCCATCAATTCATCGCTGGGGGCGGAGGAGTATCGCCAGGTGATGCAGGCGCTGCGCTGCGGAGAACTGAAGATTGTGTATGTTGCTCCGGAACGCTTTGCGCAGGAGGGATTCATGACGCTGCTGCGCGGCTTGCAGATATCGCTGCTGGCGGTGGACGAGGCGCATTGCCTGAGCCAGTGGGGGCATGATTTCCGCCCGGATTACCTGCGGCTGGGCCGGGTGCGAGAGCTTCTGGGCTACCCGCAGACGGTGGCTCTCACGGCCACGGCCACGGCCCATGTGCGGGAGGATATTCTCTGCACTCTCCAGTTGAAGGAGCCTGCGGTGGTCATCAGCGGCTTTGCCCGTGATAATCTGGATTTCGCCATCACACACTGCGAGAGCCGCAAGGCGAAGTTCGAACGCATACAGCAGCTGGTGAGCCGTTGGAAAACAGGTATAATATACTGCTCCACTCGTAAAAATGTGATGCTGGTGTTCGAGGAGCTGAGCTCGCGGCATGTGAATGTGGTGGCTTACCATGCCGGCATGACGGATGAGGAACGGGAGTTCTCCCAGAATGCTTTTGTTTCCGGCCGGGCGGACGTGGTGGTGGCCACAAATGCCTTTGGCATGGGAATTGACCGCTCGGATGTGCGCTTTGTGGTGCATTTCGAGATTCCGGGCAGCGTGGAGGCTTTTTACCAGGAAGCGGGGCGAGCCGGGCGAGATGGGAACCCTTCTGCCTGCGAGCTACTGTTCAACCACGCTGACCTGAAGACTCAGGAGTTCTTTTTTGAGGGCAGCAACCCGCCCATTACCCTCATCCGGGCCTTGTATAATTTCCTGAGATTCGAGTGTGACCCGTCCACTCATGAACTTCACATTACCGTGGATGCCATGGCCGAGCGAATGGGTAAGGATGTGAACCCCATGGCGGTGGGTACGGCGCTTTCCTGCCTGATTCATGCCGGCGCCATTCAGCGCTTTGATGTGCCGGGACAGCTGACCAAGGGCACTCGCCTGCTGAAACCGGAACTGAATTTCGAGTGCCTGGATATTGACCGGAATTCGCTGGAGGAGAAAGCGCGGCGCGACCACCTGAAGATTGAATCCATGACCAGGTTTGCCTACTCCATGGGCTGCCGTCAGCAGTGGATTCTGGATTATTTCGGGGAGGTGAATTCCGAACCCTGCGGGCACTGCGACGTGTGCGCTGCTTCCGTCAGCAACGAGCGCGAGGAAGTGGGTGGGGATGACCTCTTGACGGTGCGTAAGGCGCTGGCCGGTGTGGCCCGCGCATCCAGACGCGGGGCAGACGGAGAGTGGGTGGCTGTCTACGGCCGCGGCAAGATTATGGATATGTTGCGCGGGGCAAAGAATGCCTCCATGCATCAGTATCTCACCTCTCTTTCGACTTACGGTATCCTGAAAAACCTGACGGATGCGAAGATGAAGGCGCTTTTCCGCGCTCTGCACGAGGCGGGACTCTTGCAGAGCACCGGGGGCGATATGCCGCTCATTACGCTGACTTCGCAGGGAGAGGACGTGATGCAGAGCCGCGCGGTTCCTCGCTTGTCTCTGCGTTCCTGGAGCTCAGCAGCTGCTCGCAGACCGGCTCCTTCTGTCCGGCGCGATAAGACGCAGCAGCTGCTGCAGAGCATGGGGCTGGGACGCCTGGATAAGGAGCTTTATGAGCATCTGGCAGAGTTGCGTCGCGACCTTGCAGCGGAATACAACATGCCTGCCTACCGTATCATGCACAATGAGACGCTGCGCTCCCTGGCCACAGTGAAACCCACGACCATGGAAGCCGCTGAGCGCCTTAAAGGCGTGGGCCCCTGGCTGCGCACGCACGGACTGCGTGCCTTTGTGGAGTTGATTCAGGACTACGAGGAACGCTGAGGTGTCAGCATACCCCCTTGTAGTCGTATCCGGCATCCCTGATGATTGCAGCCAGAATGGATTCGTCCACCGGATCCTCTGAGCAGATGGTCACTGTGCCTGCCTTGTGGTCAGCCTTTACTTCAGTGATACCGGGGAGGGCGCTGAGCGCCTGGGTAACATGGCGCTCGCAGTGCGGGCACATCATGCCTTGTACGGAGATGGTGGTGGTACTCATGATGGTCGGAGTGGGGGGAAGGATTGTCAGGTGGCGGAGACGGAGCGCATTGCAGACTACAAAGAGGCTACTGAGACTCATGGCCGCAGCGGCTATGGCAGGGCTGAGCAGGCAGCCGGTGAGTGGGTAAAACACGCCTGCGGCCATCGGTATGGTGAGAAGATTGTAGAAGAAAGCCCAGAACAGGTTCTGGCGGATGGTGCGTATGACGGCTTTGCTGAGGTTCAGCGCGCCTACGACATCTGCAAGCTCGCTGCGCATCAGGATGAGCCCGGAACTTTCCATGGCTATGTCTGTTCCGGCTCCGATGGCAATACCCAGGTCAGCTCGCATCAGGGCAGGGGCATCGTTGATTCCGTCGCCCACCATGGCAACACTGTGTCCCTCCGCCTGAAGGTGGCGCACCATGGCTTCCTTTTCCTTCGGGGTAACTCCTGCGTAGTATTCCTCAATTCCGGCTTGCTCCGCTATATGTTTTACAGATGCTGCGCTATCACCGCTCATCATCAGCACGCGAAGCCCACGCCGTTTCATCTCTGTTACGGCGGCAGTGCTACCGGGCTTGATGGGATCTGCCACGGCAATCATACCCTGGTACTGGCCACCGTGTGCAAAGTAGAGCGGGGTGACGTTCTCCGGTACCTCTGCGGGCAACTTAATGCCGTATTCCTGCATGAACTCCCGATTGCCTGCCAGAGCTTGTTGCGCATCAATAATGGCTCTGATCCCGCGCCCGGGGAGATATTCGATTTGCTCGCATTTTTGAGGTGTATAAACACTTACGGATTTTCTAATTGATTGAGCAAGAGGATGCGAATTATTCTGCTCTAATGTCGCGACTAATTGCAAGAAATGAGATTTAGACACCGACTCTGCCGGAGAAACGGCAATGATTATCGGCTGTCCTGTAGTTATGGTGCCTGTTTTATCAAGAATAATGGCGGTGGCATTACGCGCATTTTCCATGGTGGCACCATTGCGGAACAGCATGCCGTTTTCGGCTCCTTTGCCGGCCCCAGCCATAATAGCTACCGGAGTTGCAAGTCCGAGAGCACATGGACAGGAAATGACCAGAACCGCAATGGAGCTGCTGATGGCGAACGATAGACCGGCTCCGCTCAATAACCAGGTGGCTGCGGTCAGTGCAGAGATTATGACAACGCAGGGAACGAAGATGAGAGAGATGCGGTCAGCCAGACGGGAAATGGGGGCCTTTGTGGCGGATGCTTCTCCGACAAGCTGGATAATGCCGCTGAGTGTTGACTCCCGGATGGTGCGAATTGCGGTGGCCTGCAAGGCTCCGTTGCCATTGATGGTGCCGGCATAAATAGCTGAGCCGGTTTTTTTCAGTACGGGCATGCTTTCTCCGGTCAGAGAAGATTCATCGATGGCGGAGGTGCCGTCTGTGACCGTGGCATCTACCGGAACCCGGGCTCCGGCTGCAATGCAGATGGTGTCTCCCGGATGAATTTCATCTGTGGAAATGACTTTCTGTCTTCCTTCTTTGAGAATGGTGGCCGTCTGCGGCAGGAGGGACTTCAGTTTATTGAGAGCATCTCCTGTGTGACTGGTTGCTCGGCTTTCCAGCCACTTGCCCAGGGTAATGAGGGTGAGTATCATGCCCGCCGTGTCCACATAGCTTGTGCCGCTGTGCAGCATCAGCAAGTCAACCATACTATATACTATTCCTGCAGTCGCACCCAGTGAAATGAGTGTGTCCATATTGGGGGCTCCGTGCAGTGCAGATTGTGTGCCGGATATAAAGAATCTGCGGTTCAGAATAACGATAGGAATAATCAGAACGAGCTGCAATACAATGGATAGTGCTCCTGATTGAAAGTGGTGTAAGTATACCAGTGGTATGAGAAGCAGAATAGACCGGATTAAGCGTTTCTGAATAGCGGAATCTTCGGATTTGCCCTGTTGCGCTGTTGCTGAAGCTCCGTACCCGGCCTGCTCAACGGCAGCTATAATGTGCTGTTTATGCAGATGGTTTTCATCGTAGAGCACGCGCATGCTGCGGGTCAGCAAATTAACCTGAACCTCGCACACTCCCGCCAGAACTCCTACCACTTTCTCCACCCTGGCGGCGCAGGCGGCACAGCTCATGCCTGTGATGCTGAAAATTTGCCTTTTCACAAGTGTTAGTTTACGCGAACACCTGTGAAAAGGCAAGTTGTCAATCCGTCATTAGTGGTCAGTGGACAGAACGGCATCCATCAGTTCGGAACGGGTGCAGCTGGCGGCGTGGCGCCCGGTATGATCCTTGAGATAAGGATCTGCTCCGTAGCCCATGAGAAGCCGGGCCATGCCCCGGTTGTTATCAATCACTGCATGCATGAGCGGGGAAACTCCGTTCTCGTCGCATTGATTAGGATTGGCTTTCATATCAAGCAAAACTTTTGCGCAGGCCCGGTCATCACTGAGAACTGCTGCTATGAGTAGCGTTTTGCCCTCCATAATCTTATTAACGTCAAACCCTTGCTTTTCGTTTGCGAGAATAGTGAGTAGTTCGTGGCGTCCATTTTCTGCTGCTCCGATGGCAGCGCGCATGATAACGTCTCCTGCTTGTGCGGCTTCCGGTTGTGCCAGAAGCTTACGCACTACCATCTTTTTACCGAGAATGGCGGCGAGCTCCAGCAGTGAACGACCTTCATCATCCACTAGTTCGTAGGGATTTACCTTGCCTTGTTCCCACTTCGCGTTGAGTGCGTTATAGGCTTCTACCTCGTGACGGTAATCCTTTTCCTGGCGCAGAACGACCCAGGCACAGCTGAAGAAGATGATGTGTACGGTGCACCACACGAAAGACATGAGTGCTTTGCGCTTGGCAAGCATGCGTGCGATGCAAATCAGCAGATTCACAGCGAAAGCCGTGGCGCAGAGGGTGAGAAGCCAGACTTCCACAGAAGAGGGAGTATTCAGCCCCATGCTGATTTTCCAGGAAAGCAGCACGATGGTAATCAGCAGCAGAAGGGGATTTACGAAGTCTTTCATTGCCTGATACTCTGGAACAGGTGATTATTGTTGTCTGCCCAAACTTTACGCTTTCTTTTCGGCGTCTGCGGGTAACTCTTCGAGCTTTGTTTCCTCTTTTGCTGTCGGAGCCTCTTTTTTCTCTTCGGCTTTGGTTGGTTCTTCCTGCTTCAGAGCAACTTCCGGTTTTCCTTCCACCTTGGGTTTGTCCTCTGACCCGGAATCTGTTTCTGCTGCTTTTTCAGGTTCTTTTTTAATCTGAGAAGTTTCCGTTGCAGGTTTTGCTTCACCCTTTTCGGAGGTAGCAGGTGTTGCAAGTTTCAACTTCCTGGCAGGAGCGGGGGATGCAGGAGCTGCTTTGAGGATGGGTTGACTCTTGGCTGCGGGTTCTGCAGGTTTAAGCGATGGTTTCTTGTCCCCATCGGCCGGTGAGGTTTCTTTTTCTTCGGTTGCAGGACTCTTAGACTCAGCCGGTTTCTTTTCCGGGACGGGCTTTTCCTCTCCTGCTGTCTCCTTCTTGTCTGCGTGTTTAGCGGGTCTGGTGTTGATGAAGGTTTCAAAGAAAGCCATGAAAAGCGCGTAAATCAGGAAGAATGCGCCAGGTACTGCGGCCACAATCCACGGGGTGCTCTGCACCATGTGCAGGGCTTCGGGCATAGAGGGAGTGTCACTGTTAGCCCACTGCTGAACGGCGTAGGTGAAGAAGGAGGTGATGGCATACCACAGACCATAGCTCACTACGGCTGTAATGGCAACGCGCCCGCATGCAGACGCACAAAGCCAGCCTGCAATGAAGATGAGCAGGGTGATGGCTACGGGAACCTCGTATAAGGTCATTGCCCGGCAGAACTGGTTGACGGCGTCGTTATCGTAAAGGGCCTTCGGAAGTGCAATAACCGGCCCGCCTATTTCATACAGACCGATGGCCAGAAGAGCCAGAACCGAAGCGCAGAATATTACATTCCATACGGCATCCAGTACTCGCGTGAACGGTAGCATTCCCAGCATCAGGATGATGACGAACAGCACCGAAACCGTGTTGAAGCTGCTCAACATGGTAATCAACTGCTCCGGAGTGATGGCTGCGCAGAAATTTGCAAGGCTGATGGTGGGGGTGTTCTGCAGGTAGCATGCCAGAGTAAGCAGCACAATGATGCTGAACACCACACGGGAGAGAGAAGCCAGTACTTTCATGTCTTCTTTATTTTAGGCAAACAGTCCTGCCGCGTCAAGGGTAAACAGACAGCTCCTTGCTATTATTTCTGTTCTGACAAGCAGGAGTGTGCATGAATGAGTGATAAGAAGCCGCCGGGCGGGGGCCGGGCGGCTGATTAAGGAATGCGTGTAGGGATTTACTCCGGCAGGCATTCATCGGCCACCATCTGTTCCAGCGTCTGGCGGCGGCGGATGATGCTCCACTTGTCGCCGTCCACCAGCACCTCAGCGGCCAGCGGTCGTGAGTTGTAAGTGGAGGACATGCTGAAGCCGTAGGCCCCCGCGCTCATTTCGGCAAGCACTTCGCCGGGCTTCACATCGGCTACCAGGCGGTTCTGGGCCTGGAAGTCGCCTGACTCACAGATGGGCCCCACGATGTCGGCCACTATCTCATCACCGCTGTGCTGCTGCACCGGCCAGATTTCGTGGTAGCCTTCGTATAGGGCAGGGCGGATGATATCGTTCATGCCGGCATCAATCATCTTGAAGGTTTTGGCTTCGCCTTTCTTTTCATAGATGCAGGTGGTGAGTAGAGCTGCGGCATTGCCGACCAGACGACGGCCCGGCTCCAGCAGAATCTTGATGCCAAGAGGCTTAAGCAGGGGAATGAGCGCCTCTGCGTAGCTCTTGATGGTAATCTGCTCCGGGTGGGCGGCCCACCATTCGGGCTTGCCGGATTCCAGGCATCCTTCGTACACGATGCCGATGCCGCCGCCGATAGAGAAAAACTCAATGCCGTACTGTTCGATGAATTTTTTCACGATGGGCAGCATCTTCTCTACTGCGGTGGCAAAGGGTTGCACCTCCGTGAGCTGGGAGCCGATGTGAATCTGCAAGCCCTTGATATGCAGGTTCGGCATTTCGGCGGCGATGGTGGCGTACACCGATTCGATGCGGGTGATATCCACGCCGAATTTGTTTTCATTCGTGCCGGTGGTGATGTACTTGTGCGTGTGGGCATCCACGTGCGGATTCACGCGCACTGCCACGGGTGCTTTCACGTCCATCTCTCCGGCTATGCGGTTTATTTCCCTCAGCTCGTTCTCACTTTCGCAGTTGAAACAATAAATCTTGTTCTCCAGCGCATAGCGGATTTCCGGCTCTGTTTTGGCCACGCCGGCATAGGTGCACTGGGTGGGGGCGCCGCCGGCGTTGATGACGCGCCAGAGCTCGCCGCCGGAAACGATGTCGAACCCGGCACCCTGCTGCGCCATGAGATGGAGGATGGCCTTGTTTGAGCAGGCTTTCACTGCGTATGCCACGTGGGCATCCAGCTCCGCCATGGAGTTGCGGAACTCTGCCAGGTCATCGGAAATGGTCTTCTTGCTGTAGACGAAAACCGGGGTGCCGACGGCAGCTGCAATGTCTGCCAGGTTCACATTTTCACAGTGCAGGGAACCGTTCTTGTAGGCGAATGAGTGCATCAGTTGATATTCTTATTGAGTTTTTCGACGTGGGGCGGAGGTTCATCGGAAATGATGGTGGCCACCCAGGAAAGGTCGCGTGAGTTTTCCAGAGCCAGCTTGATGAGCACCATGATAGGCACCGCCAGCAGCATGCCGACAGGCCCCCAGACCCAGCCCCAGAACAGCACCGCTAGCAGCACCACGGAGGTGGCAATGCCGAACTGCTTGCCCAGGAAGATGGGCTCGATGCCGTTGCCGATCACGAAGTTAATGCCGACATAGCAGAAGGTGATGATAGCGGCATCCCCCCAGCCGCCCATGAGCAGAGCCATGATGATGGGCGGAATGGCCGCCACAATCGAGCCGATGGTGGGAATATAATTCAGCAGATAGGCAATGAGCCCCCACAGAAATGCGAAGGGAACATCCATGACAGAGCAGGCACCCCAGGCCAGGGCTCCGGTGGTGGCGCTGGCAATGGTTTTGATAAGCAGGTAACGCTGGATTCCGCGCAGGGCAACGGTAAAATCCTCTTTTCCCTTGGTGCTGTTCGGCAGGCGGTGCAGATTGCGCTTGAACAGCCTAGCCTCGCCCAGCATGAAAGTCATGAGCACCAGCACCAGAGTGCAGGTGGTCACAAAGGAAATGGCTTGCCCGGAGATGGTCTGAATCAACCCGACCAGCTGCTGCATGTCAAAAACCTCCTGCGGCGAGCTCACCAGGGACCTGGCCTGTTCTTCCAGCCCGAAGTTACCCAGCCAGCTCATCAGTTCGTTATATTTCTCCATCATGCGTGCCGTGAAGTCACCCTGCAGGGTGTTCTTCATGTCTGCCGCGAGGAATTTGATGATGCTGGCCACGCCGAACAGGATTCCGCCATCCGCTATGACGGTGAAGGTAACAGCCAGCCAGTGCGGGAATCTCAGATATTTGCTCAGCAGTTTGGTGATGGCGTAGCTGATGATGGCCAGGAAACCGGCCATCATGATGGGCAGCAGCACGCTGCGTGCGGTCTGCATCCCCAGGATAACGACCACCGCCCCGGCTGCCGTGAGCAGGAAGCGGGCGCCCTCACCGAAATGGTTCGGCTGTGTATTCTGTTTTTCGGGGTATTCTGCCATAGGACCTTGCCATTCTACACAGCAACACCCGTCATTTCAAGAGGAATTGCGGGTGTTGACAGAAAACGCACACGTGTCGCAAAGATTTTGTAAGCGGTAGAAAGACCGGCAGCCTTTTGGAAGAAGCCCCCCCTCAGCTTGATAAATTGGAATTTGGCGTTCCGCCAAAATTACGAGTTACGAATTACGAATTA
>CAZTAX010000024.1:0-18794 GCA_964611765.1 uncultured Akkermansia sp.
TTGCATGCCTGTCTACAATGTCGTTGGTTAAGAGCTTACTTCGTAACTCGTAATTTTGGCGGAACGCCAAATTCCAATTTATCAGGCTCATTGCTCAAACTTTGGGACACATGTGCGTAGAAATAACTCGACAAGAAAACCGTCGCTCCTTGTGCAGCGACGGTTGGAAAGTTACTTGCAGAAGACCGGAGCCGGCAGTTGAGGCGTATTCTCATCGGGGCCGCCCACCATGTCGCCTACGTCCTTGAAGGTAACAAAGAGGAAGAAGAAGAGCAGAAGGAAGAGGAAGGCGTTCTGAATCCACTCCAGCAGCTTGCCTCCCACCGGGCGGCGGAAGATGATTTCCAGCGTGCCGAGCACCACATGACCGCCGTCTACAATGGGCAGGGGCAGGATGTTCAGCACAGCCAGGTTCACATTCAGCACCACGGCGAACCAGAGAATGAGTTTCCAGCCATTTTCGGTGGCGAGCATCTGGTAGAGATAGTTGCCGATGCCTACGGGACCGGAAAGGTGTTCCATTCCCACGCTGCTGCCGGGGGCGGCCACCTTGGCCAGGGTCTCGCCCATCCAGCGGAAACTCTGGTTTATCTGCTCCTGCACGCCGGGGTGTTCGGTGCGCAGGGCTCCGTCCATATCCCCCCAGGTGAAGCCCATGATGGGGCTGGCTCCCTCCAACCCCTGCCAGTTGGCAGGCAGAGCGGGAGTGATGGCGGTGGTTACCTCGCTGCCGTCAGCATTTTGCAGGGTCAGCTCCAGAGGGCCCTTTTCGGCGGCCTCCAGCACCGGCACCGGGGAGAATACCGGGGTGCCGTTCAGCTTTACGATGCGCTGGCCCTTACTCAGACCTGCCAGTTCAGCGGGGGAACCGGGGATAATATCGCCGATGATGGCGGGAGCTGAGGGCATGATGCCCACCTGTCGCATACCGGTGCGCTGCCACCACTTGGTTTCCGGCAGTTTGTAGCCGCTTTCGATGGTGAGCTGCTGCGTGCTGCCATCTGCCTGCGGTCGGTCGATGGTAAAGGAAATCTTTTCATGCTCGCTCATGGCCACAAGCTCGCGCACGCCTTCCATATTGCCCATCCATTTCTCCACGGCTTGTCCATCAATGGCGCGGATGCGGTCGCCGGGCAGCAGCCCGGCCTGAGCTGCGGGAGAATCGGCGGGAATGTAGCCAATCGTGGTGGTCGGAAGCTCGCTGACCGGTTTGCCCACTACCCACACGACGACGGCAAAAACATACGCCAGCAGGAGGGAGAACAGGGGGCCTGCCGCTGCGATGATGACTTTATCAAGCGGCTTGAGCGGCTTCAGGTTCTTGGGAATATCAGCCTCGCCCTCGATGCTCTGCATATCGGCCAGCTGGGGCAGGGAGACAAATCCGCCTGCAGGAATCCAGCCGATGCCCCACTGCACGCCGCTAATCTTCTTCTGCCAGATGGGCTTGCCGAACCAGATCTGGAAGCGGTCGATGTACGCTCCGCGCCACTTGCCCGCCAGGAAATGCCCCAGTTCGTGCACAAAAATCATCACGTTGAAGAACATGACGACGAGGAAAATCAGCCAGGCGGTCTCCAGAGTGGAAAGGATTGAACTAATCATAGGAATCTTGCCGCATGCTACCAGAATGCCCCGCCACGCGCAAGAGAACTATTTGACATAAACGCACGACAATAATAGAAAAAGCCGCTTTCCTGTGAGGGAAAGCGGCTTTTGAAATGTTTGGGCTCTGATTACTTCACCAGGCTGTGGCCGGTCATTTCGGCGGGCTGCTCGATGCCGAGCAGGTGCAGCAGCGTGGGGGAGATATCGGCCAGAATACCATCACTCAGGGTGATGCTGTCCTGGTCGGGGCCGCAGTAGATGAGATCCACCAGGTTGGTGGTGTGGGCGGTGTTGGGGGAGCCGTCCGGGTTGAGCATGTTCTCGCAGTTGCCGTGGTCGGCGCAGATAAGGCAGCAGCCGCCCAGCTCCAGAACCTTGTTCACGCTCTTCTCCAGTGCTGCGTCCACAGCCTCACAGGCGGCGATGCCGGCTTCGAGGTAGCCGGTGTGGCCCACCATGTCGGGATTGGCGAAGTTCATGATGGCGATGTCGTAGTTGCCGATGGCTTCCACAAACTTATCGGCCACTTCGTCCACACTCATCTGGGGCTTCAGGTCGTAGGTGGCCACTTCGCGGGGAGAGGGAACCAGGATGCGGTCTTCACCCTCGAACTGGGTCTCCACGCCACCGTTGAAGAAGAAGGTCACATGGGCATACTTCTCCGTCTCTGCAATACGGAGCTGCTTCAGCCCGGCCTTTGCGA
Organism: uncultured Akkermansia sp.; assembly: GCA_964611765.1. GTDB lineage: Bacteria > Verrucomicrobiota > Verrucomicrobiia > Verrucomicrobiales > Akkermansiaceae > Akkermansia. The sequence goes on from CAZTAX010000024.1 coordinate 2,312, forward strand.
TAACCTCGCCCAGAATGTTGGAAAGCTGCTCCTGCTCGAACACAATCGGAGTCGGGTAGCAGGCTTCGTATTCGGACATGGTCACATAGTGCACCTTGGGCTGCACCGTGCGGTCGAAACCGTCGAAGTCTTCGTAGATGAAGGCGCGGGAAAGCTCGCGGGCACGGTCGGCACGGAAGTTGAAGAAGTACACCACATCGCCATCGCGCACACGCTGCTGATCAGCCTCTACGAATACGGCGGGTTTCATGAACTCGTCCGTCACGCCGTCCTCATAGCTCTTGCGGGCGTAATCGGCGGGTGAGCAGGTGCAGGCCTCGCCTTTGCCCAGTACGATGGCATCCCAGCCAATCTGCACACGATCCCAGCGCTTGTCGCGGTCCATGGCATAGAAACGGCCCACCACGGTAGCAATCTTGGCGCCGTAGGGCGCCACGGCGTCCTGGAGCTGCTGGAGGAATCCGGCCCCGCTCTTCGGGTCGGTGTCGCGGCCATCCATGATGGCGTGGATGAAGATATCCTTCACGCCGGCTTCTGCGGCAATCTTCACCAGACCGATGAGGTGGTCGATGTGGGAGTGCACACCGCCATCGGACACAAGGCCCATGAGGTGCAGGCGGCTGCCGGCAGCCTTGGCATAAGCATCTACGATGACAGGATTCTTAGCCAGAGAGCCATCGTTGATGGCATTGGTGATGCGGCAGAGATCCTGGAACACCACGCGGCCGGCACCCAGATTCAGGTGCCCTACCTCGGAGTTGCCCATCTGCCCATCGGGCAGACCAACGTCCTGGCCGGAGGCTCCCAGCATCATGTGCGGACAGGTAGCCAGCAGTTTGTCGGTGAAAGGAGTCTTGGCGAGAACGGTAGCATCGCCGGTCTGATTGGCGGCTTCCGGGCCCTGCGGGTTGCGGCCCCAGCCGTCGCGGATGATAAGTACTACAGGTTTATTTGCCATGCAGGTATTTTAGCAGCTTTCTAATGAGATGTGAAGCTAAATCACCGCAAAAACTCAATTTAGCGGCGTTGCCGCCAGGGAGCACCGCCCATCTGGCTGGCCGGTATAGCTTCATCGTTTGTGATCTTGTAATTCCGGTACGGCCCCGGGCTTGTTCTGTTGCAGGCACTCAGGGTGAATAGTGTGAGGGTGAGGAGAAATGCGGTTTTCATCAGCTGGAGAACGAAAAGGATTCGGCGAGCGATTTGCCTGCGGAGGTTGGGACAATATAGAGCCCGAAGCGGGCACGAGTGCAGGCTGTATAGAACTCCTTTATATCAAATCCGCGGCTTTCGCCCAGTCCGATGACGTCTGTCACGATGATATAGGCCGCTTCCTGTCCTTTGAATGATTTGATGGTGGAGGCGAAAATCTGCGTGGCACCGGGCCTGCGGCAGTCGGCTCGGCGGGCGGCTGCCTGTTCGGGGGACTCATCTGCTGGCGCGGTAGCCAGTTCGGGAATCTGATTGAGCGAGCAGCGCATGTGCGTGGTACGCCAGGGTGAGAGTACGACAATATCCCGTGGCTTCACTTTCTTATCGCTTCCCAGCAGCCGGTGGATGATATTCCGGACATGCACGGCTCGTTCCTCCGGTGTCTCCGCAGCAGAGGTGATGGTAACGCCTGCGCCGGTCATGGGCAGGATGTCGCTGTTCTGCTCATCCTGCGGGAGCATGGAGCGGCTGAACCCGGCAATCTGGCGTGCATTGCGCAGATTGCGGTTCAAGTGCAGGCGGGTGGGGAGATCCGGCATCTGGTTGTATCGGTCATACAAATCCTGGTTCTTATCGGCAAAGATGTAAAATTTCCCGTTGGGAACGAGAAGCCCCTGGATAATCTGCCACCAGCTGTTGCGGAAATCCTGAGCTTCATCCACGAAGATGGCATCGTAGTGCGGCAGCTCCGGGAGCAGCTCCGTTATTTTGCGTATGGCTTCATCCGGTAAGCGGTCGCCCTGGCCGGTGTAGTTGACCATGTGTCCGCATCCGTGGGGATTGAGGATATGGCGGATGCAGAAATCATGAAAAGTGCTCACCAGAATCGATTCTCCCTGCTCAGCCAGCAGCGGGTGCAGTAGCAGCTCATCTGCCATGGCGTGATTGAAACAGAGCATGAGTACATGCTGCTTTCCGTCACGTGGAGCACGAGCTGCCAGTCGGGCGGCCTCTGTGCAGGCCATTACGGTTTTGCCGCAGCCGGCGCAACCCTCCACGCGTATGCCTCCGTTGCTTTCGTACAGAGCCGGCAGCAATTCAAGGAGGTTCGCGGAGGCCATATCCATCTCCTGCAGGTAATTGGAAATGCTCAGCTGGAAATGCACGCTGGGAGCCAGCATATCCGCCACTTTCTGAACACGCCGGGTGGACATGCGTTCTGCCTGGCCGAGGATAAACAGAGATTCTATGCGTTGCTGTAATTCAGCAAGGGAATCCGCTCCGCAGAGATACAGCGAATGGAAGGGGAGGTTGCCGGTGTTCTCTGCTGCAGTCATGGCCTGGGTGAGGATGGCCATGTGGCGGTGCTCCGGCCAGCGATTCGGTGCTTTGGGCAGGCAGCCGCTGCGGGTGAGACTGCGCATGATTTTCTGCAGCGCAATGTTTGCCTGTTCGAGAGGATTGTGAGTGTGGCGCTTCCATGCATCGGAATCGGAGCGGCGGCTCTCCCATACGCCATTGACGATGCGGACCTGGGGCCAGTCTTTCACTTCAATGACCACGATGCCACGCTCCGGAATCAGTACCACGAAGTCGGCTTCGTAGTGTATGTAGCGGTCATCTTCCCGGTAATCTTCCTTGCAGCTGTGGAAAATGACCCAGTCATGCGGCAGCTGCGCCATGGCATCATAGACCAGGCGTTCGCCGCGCTGCATGTTCTGCGTCGGGATTCTGGAATGGAGCTGAGCCATGGGAAATCAGGCCTGTTTTTTCGTGCGGGGTGAGCGCTTGCGGGTAGCTGCGCTCTTCTTTTTCGGTGAGCCTTTGGATTTGCGGGTGGGTGCTGCAGGTGCTTTGCGTTCCTTCAATCCTATCCAGAACAGAAGGCTGATGATGCCGCAGCCCAGCAGCATGCAATTACTGCCCCAGACGAATTTCCACTTGTTGATATGGGCGCGACTGGGATCAAGCTCAGGGGTGATAACCTCCACCTGCTGGCCTACGGTGTAGTCTGTATCATCGGCATCGGTCATCAGGCGGTCGATGACCAGCCCGCTCGGCACGGTGTAGCGCACGATGGCCTGGTAGGAAGTGGAGCCGCCCAGGGCCAGGTTGCCGTGGCTCAGGGCTTCGGCTGTTGATTCAAAGGGTTTCTGCAGCACATCGGTCACCGTGGCGGTGACCACTACGGATTCATGCACATACATGGCAGTGCGCAGCAGTTTGTACAGCGAGAAGACAGTGAGCAGAATGCCCAGTACAAGGAACAATCTGTTAGCCCGTGGGCCGACCAGTCGTTTAACAAAGGTCTTTACCATATATCAGTTGACAGCAACTCGGTGTTCAAAGGATTCTACGCGACCGCGCGCGGCGCAGCCACGGGCCCACTGCAGCACCACGGCCGTGTCCGGCATGGCGGCAGCGGTGCGGGCAGAAAATTCACGATGTCGCGGGCGGGCAAGGGTGGTCTGTGGCAGGCTTGCCAGCAGGGTGCGGGCGTCATCCGTGCTCAGACGGAAAATTTCATCGGCACGCGGCATGGCTTCCAGCGCAGGTTCATCAGCATCCAGACAGCGGATACCCACACCATAGCGGGCGGCCAGGTCGGTGAGCTCCTCCTCGTTGGCTGCACCGGGTAATAGGAGAAGTTCGCATTCCTGTGCCCACTGTCCGCAGGCCAGCGCGCGGAAAAAGGCCTGGCGGCAGCTTTCCTCGTCCTCCGCAAAGCCCACGCAGATGGCGCGGAAGGAAAGTTCTTCCGGTTCGCCTTCCATGATGTAGGCTCCTTCCTCATCCCAGGCACCGGCCGGCCACTGCACGGCTACCAGGTCGGGGTGCCCCCAGCTTTCCTCGCCATCTACCGGGTAGACGAATACGCCTTGCCCGGCGGTATCATACAGACGCACGGCCAGCGCCATGGCGCGGTGCAGCATGGTATCACCCTCGGCACTGCCGCCAAAGACAGTTTGCAGGCTGGGGGCGTCTTCTTCACTGCGCAGGTAGTAACCCTGGCCGTTTTCCACGCGGGCCAGGCAGGATTCCGGGTCTAGTGCAATGAATGAGAATTGAGAGCGCAGAGAGTGGTCAGAGTATGCATCACCCAGCACTGCGCGTACCCGGGCAATCAATTCCTTGCCCTTGATAGCGTTCTCAGCTTTCTCCGGCAGGAGCGTGGGCAGAATTTCATTCAGTTTTTCGCGCAGTCCCATGATTATTTGCGGAGTTGTACTCCTGCGAGTTTGAGGTTCGGGTCGACGGGGGTGTCGAGCGGTGAGAAATCTCCGGATCTGGCACGGAGCATGCCGGCAAAGGCAATCATGGCGGCATTGTCCGTAGTCAGGCTGTTCGGCGGCAGAATGAGCTCGATTCTGCGACGTTCGCACATATGCTGCAGCTGGGTGCGAAGTCCTCGGTTGCAGGAGACACCGCCGGAAACAGCCAGCACCTTGTGGCCGCTTTTGCGCAGGGCCTTCATGGCCTTGTGCAGCAGCACATCGATGATGGCCTGCCGCACCCCGGCGCAGAGGTCACACATGGTCTGCTCGTCCAAATCGTGCGGATTGCCGCTTTCCACCAGTTTGGGCAGGGTGTAGAGCACGGCGGTCTTCAAGCCGGAGAATGAGAAATCCAGGTGATCCTCGTGCATCATGGGCCGGGGCAGCTTGAAGCGCTCCGGGTCACCCTTCTCGGCCATCTTGTCAATCTCCGGGCCTCCGGGGTAGGGTAAATCAAGCATCTTGGCCACCTTGTCGAATGCCTCGCCGGCGGCATCGTCACGGGAACGGCCCATGAGCGTGTAATCACCGGGGCCTTTCACATCGATGAGCAGGCTGTGCCCGCCGCTCACTACCAGACTGAGATGCGGTACCAGTCCGGCGGTGTGAGTGATGAAGGGGGAAAGCATGTGCCCCTCCAGGTGGTTCACAGCCACAAAGGGTTTGCGGGCAGCCAGAGCCAGTGCTTTGGCGGCAGTGTTGCCCACCAGCAGGGCGGCCACCAGCCCGGGCCCGGCAGTGCTGGCAAAGACATCCACCTGGTGTATGCTGCGGCCTGCTTTATCCAGAGCCTCCCGGAGCACTGCCGGCAGGTTGGCTGAGTGGTTGCGCGAAGCAAGTTCGGGAATCACACCGCCATACATGCGGTGCAGGGGAATCTGCGTGGAGATGACCGAGCTGAGCAGTTGCGGCTGACCGCTGCCGGTGTCCTCGATGAGGGCCACGGCGGTCTCGTCACAACTCGACTCGATTCCCAGTACCAGCACGATTACTTCCTGCAGGCCTTGCGGCGCTTGATTTGCGGTTCAGCCTTGCCCAGCACCACATCCTCGGTGATGGTGACAGTTTCGATGCTCTTGTCGCTGGGTATCTTGTACATGACATCGAGCATGAGGTTTTCGAAGATGCCGCGCAGGGCACGGGCTCCTGTGCCGCGTTCGATAGCCAGCCTGGCCATGGCTCGCAGGGCTTCTTCCTCCACCTTCAGCTTGGCGTTGTTCATAGCCATGAGCTTGGTGTACTGCTTCACCAGGGCATTCTTCGGCTCGGTGAGAAGGTGCATGAGCTGGTCTTCTGTGAGCGTGGTGAGCGGAGTGAAGATGGGCAGACGGCCCATGAGCTCAGGAATCATGCCGAACATGAAGAAGTCCTCCGGCATGGCCTTGGAGAGGATTTCCTCCTCCGTATATTCCTTGGCATCGCGGTCTTCTTCCACGGCAGCAAAGCCCATGGCTGAGGAACCGAGTCGCTTGCGGATGATGCCTTCCAGCCCTACGAATGCGCCGCCGCAGATGAAGAGAATATTCTCCGTGTTCACGCGGATGTATTGTTCGTTCGGGTGCTTGCGGCCACCCTTGGGGGGGATGTTGCATTCCGTGCCTTCCACAATTTTGAGCAAAGCCTGCTGCACGCCCTCGCCGGAGACGTCGCGGGTGATGCTCACGTTCTGGGTCTTGCGGCCGATCTTGTCGATTTCATCCACATAGATGATACCGCGCTCGGCCTTGGCCACGTTCATATCAGCCGCCTGCAGGAGACGAAGCACGATATTTTCCACATCCTCGCCCACGTAGCCGGCCTCCGTCAGTGTGGTGGCGTCCACTATGCAGAAGGGAACATCCAGGATGCGGGCCAGGGTCTTAGCCAGCAGGGTCTTACCGCTGCCGGTGGAGCCTGCCATCAGGATGTTGCTCTTCTCAATTTCAACGCCGTCATCCGTCTTGGGCTGGCGCAGGCGCAGGTAGTGGTTGTACACCGCTACGCAGAGAGTGCGCTTGGCGCGTTCCTGGCCGATGACGTATGCATCCAGCATTTTGTGCATCTGCTCAGGGGTGGGCAGCTCGTCCTGGTTGCGGGTCTGAACTTCCAGCACGGGAGAGTCATCCGCCTTTTCCTGGGGGATGATTTCGGGGTGCGTGCCCTTGATAAGGGCGAGAATGCGGTCGGCTGCCACATCTCCCATCTCCGAACGGAACATGTGGTAGGCCATACCCTCGACACACTGGTAGCAGATGCAGGTGCCGTCCAGGTTGAGCATGGGACGCCCTTCGCATTCCTCGCCGCCGCAGATGATGCAGGTTTTCTTATTCTTCTTGGCCATGAGGGGCAGGGGTTATTTCTTCTGCGCAGGGGTGTGCTCCAGAATGCGGTCTACCAGACCGTAGGCAAGGGATTCCTCGGCAGTCATGTAATTGTCGCGGTCCTGATCCTGCTTCACGGTGTCGAAATCCTTGCCGGTGTGCTGGGAGAGGATGCCGGTGAGTCGCTTATCCAGGCTGAACATGAACTTGATAGTGCGTTCCACATCCGCCGCTGTGCCCTGGGCGCCACCGCGCACCTGGTGAATCATCACATGCGAGTTCGGCAGACAGAAACGCTTGCCCTTGGTGCCGGCCGCCAGCAGCACCGAGGCCATGCTGGCAGCGATGCCGATGCAGTAGGTGTTGATATCGCAGGAAACGAACTGCATGGTGTCGTAGATTGCCAGACCTGCTGTCACGGAACCACCAGGGGAATTGATGTAGATGTGAATATCTTTCTTAGGATCCGTCATCTGCAGGAAAAGCAGCTGTGCAATCACAGAGTTGGCCACGGTGTCATCAATCTCTGTTCCGATGAAGATGACGCGGTCGAGCAGCAGGCGGGAATAGATGTCGTATGCGCGCTCTCCCTGGCTGGTTTTCTCGATGACGGTGGGGATGTAGTAGTTCTTCGGGGTATCCATAACGTGTTACAGCGGACTTTACCACATGTTGTGCGCGTGGGAAAGTGAGAAGTGCAGCATACAGCCGCGTATGCCACAGTTTCCGCTATATAGCGGGCTTTTTACTTGTCTTGGCAGGGCTGTGTGGTAGACTGTGGACATGCGAAGACTGCTCCCTGTGATGATTTTGTTTGCGATGGATCCTGCAGCTGTGGCACAGGAGGATTTAGCCAGTCGCTTTTATGATGACCGCCTGGCTGAGTTTTCGGCCTACCTGGATGCCCGTGAAAAAACAGCCCGGAATGCTGCGGAGAAGAAAGCCGTGGCTGCCGAGCGTGCCGCCTGCAAACGCCGCATAGAAACCGCGCGCATGGGCTATACCGGGCTTACTCCGGATGAACAGATATTCTGGGATTCTATTAAGCAGGAGTTGAATGCCGTGCTGAATCTCTGGCAGAAGTCGGCAGAGGCTGAAGATGGTGAAAAACAGACCATTCAGACGGCTGCTCTGGCAGCTCTTGCCGCGGCGCAGAAATCATACGAGATGCAGATGCGCTTTGCCATGGCTCAGCTGGGCATGGCCGCCTGCGTGCTGGATGCCGATACGGTGAAGGAATGCACGCACCATTTCCGCAATGAATTGCAGCGTGAATACCGCCAGGATTTTCATTCGTTCATTTATTCGGTACCCTGGGGGCTTGAAGATGAAGCTGAAGATGATGCTCAGCAACAAGGGGCCCCTGTCCACGGCAGTGAAGAGGCTGAGGAAGGAACCGTGGACTTGATTGCCGGTGGGGTGGACAGTCCGGTTGTGGATGCTCCGGAAACTCCACTCATGGTGCACGAGCTGGCGCATGAGAGTGGTATTACTGATGCTGCCCGTTCCGCTGCTGCCGGAAGGGCAACCAGGCTCTGGCTGGGATACCTGAAGCTTTGCTCTGAGCAACTGGCGGAGTGTTTCGGTACAGAGCGTGGCAGCGCCCTGGTTTCCGGAGTGCCCCTTCCCGGAGCAGTGGAGATGAGTTTATACTCAGCCGTGCAGGAGCGCTCGAAACAGCTCTTTCTTGCTGCAGAAGAAGCCTGGGCTGCTTATGTTGAAAGTATGGTCGCAGCGCATGACCCCGGCTGGCAGGCTTCCGAGGGAGCCATGGCTCATACCGATATTTCGGCGGAGGCTCAGATGCTGCGCTTCCCGTTGTTTGCCACACATGAGCAGTATCTGGCCTTCATCCTGTCGCCGCATCTTCAATATGCAGAACCGGAACCTGTGCCTGAAACCGGTATGGTGGACTAAAAAACGCCCCGCTTCAGGTGAAAGCGGGGCTTGGTGTCGTTTGTCAGCGCATGTCGAGCATGGGTACCAGCAGTGGGTCATCCGGCCCCTTGTAGGCTGCCAGCGGGCGGTAGAGTGTATTGTCTTCCAGCTGCTCCAGAATCTGTGCCACCCATCCGGCGCAGCGGGCGATGGCAAAGATGGTGGTGAACATGCGGGTCGGGATACCGAGGCTGTAGTATACCGTGGCGGAGTAGAAGTCCACGTTGGCGTTCAGGTTCTTGCGTGCGCGCATAATCTTGGCGATGCGGTCACTCATGCGAATCCACTTTGGTTCGCCGATAGTCTGGGTGAGTCGGATGGCGATGCGGCGCAGGAGCGGGGCGCGGGGATCCAGCGTGCGGTACACGCGGTGGCCGATGCCGAAAATCTTTTCCTTGTTGGACAGCTTGCGGTTAATGTATTCTTCCACATTATCCTCTTCACCGATTTCCTTAAGCATCTCGATGACAGCCTCGTTGGCGCCACCGTGCAGCGGGCCTTTCAGGGAGCCGATAGCGGAGGTGATGGCGGAATACATGTCGGAGAGCGTGGAGGCGGTCACACGGGCAGAGAAAGTGGAGGCATTCATGCCGTGGTCAGCGTGCAGAATGTATGCCACGTCCAGAATATGGGCCTCCGCAGGATCGGGTTCTGTGCCTTTGAGCAGCCACAGGAAGTGCTCTGCTTCGCCCAGGTCAGTGCGGATCGGTGGCAGCTCCAGTCCTTGGCAGATGCGATAGTAGTAGGCGGCCATGACCGGGAGCTTGGCAATGAGGGAAAGACCGATTTCCTTCATCTGGCTGGGGTCTTTGGTGCGGTCATCGTACATACCGAGCATGGAGACAGCGGTGCGCAGAGCGCTCATGGGGCGAGCGGTCTTGGTAGCGGTCTTGAAGAAATCGAGAATCGGCTGGGGCAGTTCGCGGTCATTTCGCAGGCGCTGTTGCAGGCCTTCCAGTTCCTCTCGGTTAGGAAGTCGTTTGTTGAGGAGGAGGTAGATGATCTCAGCAAAGCTGCAAAGGTCTACCAGGTCTTCAATTTCGTAACCGCAGTAGAGGAGGTGCCCCTCTGCTCCGCGCACGTCGCTCAGACCTGTCTCGGTGGCGATGACACCTTTGAGACCTTTGGCGTAAATGACTTCTTTTTTCTGCTCAGGTGCGTTCTCGTTCATTGTGTATGGGAATGGGCTGCAGACTACAATGCCGTCTGCAAGGGCCGATTGGGAAATGACGGGGCAAATCAGCAGCTGGCGTACCAGGCATCCTGCAGCTCACCGAAATTCTTGAGCTCCACATCGCTGCGAGCTTCCAGCCATGCTTTCACGGCTTCACGCTGTGAGTTGCTGGTCTGGGTGGGATCTACAGCCTTGGCAATGATGTTGCAGCTGTCATCGGTGAGGTTACCTTCGCAATCAAGACCGTTGGCCTCGATGCATTCCTCTACAAAGGCGTGCAGGAACTGCTCGCACTCAGGGGCGGCCACGTCGCCCTTGTAATCGAAAGAAAATTCAAAGCAGAGTTCCTTGAACTCTCCGACGCGGTATTTCTTGCGGAGTCGCTTCTTCATGGTGCAGAGATTCTACGCGTAATTAAAACTTGTGTCAATCAAAATCACCGGTGCTGACACTGGGCTGCATCAGTGGTGCACTTCCAGCACGGGTAAGGTCTGGGCTGCCGGGTGGAATTGCTGGCAGGAGGTAACCAGCGCCCCCGCCGCTATCAGGAGACAGAGAAGTGATTTCATGGCTGTATTCAGATCGGTTTGGGAAGGGTGTAATAGTCTTTCAGCGCTGGGTGAATCGGCTGAACCAGAGTTTCCGGTGTGGGCGGCGGTATGGGTTCCACGGCCTGTTGGGCAAACTGGTGGCACGCGTTGCAAAGCAACAGTGCAATCCCCCCTGCGATGGTAACTGAAAATTTCATACGCCACCATACTAGGTGCAAATGGCTGATTTTTCAAGGAAAATCTGCTCTTTAAACACGAATTCTGCTTGACTTTTGTGAAATAAAGCGTATTCTGGGCGTCCACCTTGCTTTCGCTGGCATGGTGAGACAATCCCGGCGGGTGACGAACGCGCACCGACGTCGGAAGAACTCCAAACAAATCGCAATTTCAAGACATAGAAAGATATAGAACTATGACGACATATTCCCTCAAGGCCACCAAGCGCGAGGCCATCGGTACCGGCAAGCTCAACGCCCTGCGTGCTCAGGGGTATCTTCCCGGCGTGGTGTACGGTTCCGCCGTGGCTGAGAACATCAACGTGCAGCTCAAGGCTTCCGACGTGCGCGCTCTGTTTGCTTCCGTTGACACCGACTCCATTCTGGTGAACCTGGAGCTGGACGGCCAGACCATCCTGACTCTGGTGAAGGACGTGCAGCGTAACTGGCTCTCCGACAGCATGAACCACGTTGATTTCTGCGCCGTGACCCCCGACACAGTGGTGAAGACCCGCGTGCAGGTCAAGCTTGTGGGTACTCCCGTGGGTACCGCCATGGGTGGCGTGGTGCACCAGATTGTGCACGAGATGCCCGTGAAGTGCGCTGTGAAGGATATCCCCTGCTGCATCACCGCCGATATCACCAACGTGGGCATGAAGGAATCCTTCCGTCTGTCCCAGGTGGAGCTGCCCGCCAACGTGAGCACTCCCTTCAACGGCACCGTGGTGCTGGCTTCCGTAATCAAGCCCTGATTCCGGTAACAAGGAAATTTCCTTTCATGACCGCCTTTCCCGCTCCGGGAAAGGCGGTTCTTCTTTGGAGTGTTTCGTGCCGGAAAATAGAACAAGCCCCATGATGCGAATCATGGGGCTTGTTGAAATATTGATTATATGTACTATTTCGCCAGCTTGGCACGGCGGGCACGTACACCGGCGGCGAGGGTATCGAACATACCGAGGGTGCCGTTCCAGTCGATGCAGGCGTCTGTGATGCTGACGCCGTATTTCATGTCCTGGCTGCACTTCTGGTTGCCGGAGCAGAGGTTGCTCTCAATCATGACGGCACCGATGTGGTCGCCACCGGCGGCCAGCTGCTCTGCTACGCTGTAAGCCACAGCCGGCTGCTGTTTCCAGTCCTTGTGGCTGTTGCCGTGGGAGCAGTCGATCATGATGCGGTTGGAAATGCCGGCCTTCTGCTGGGTCTCCCATGCCTTCTGCACATGTTCGGGACTGTAGTTGGGGCCATCCGTGGAGCCGCGCAGAATGAGGTGGCAGCCTTCGTTGCCCTTGGTGGAGACGATGGCGGACACACCCTGCTTGGTTACAGAGAGGAAGCAGTGCGGATGCTCGGCGGAGACGATGGCGTCCACCGCGATCTGCACGCAGCCGGTGGTGCCGTTCTTGAAACCGATGGGCATGGAAAGACCACTGGCCAGCTCGCGGTGCACCTGGCTCTCCGTGGTGCGGGCACCAATAGCACCCCAGACGATGAGGTCGCTGATATACTGCGGGGTAATCACATCCAGGAACTCTGTGGCGGCGGGCACGCCCATCTCGCTCAGTCGCACCAGGAGGCCGCGCGCCATGCGCAGACCGCTGTTGATGTTATAGGTCTCGTCCATGAACGGGTCATTGATGAGCCCTTTCCAGCCCACGGTGGTGCGGGGCTTCTCAAAATACACACGCATGATGAGCAGCAGGTCTTTTTCATACTTTCCGGCAGCCTCGGCTAGTAGCCCGGCGTATTCGATGGCTGCCTTGGTGTCGTGAATGGAGCAGGGCCCCACAATGACGGCCAGTCGGTCGTCCTTGCCGGTCAGGATGTCCTGAAAGGCGTGGCGGGTCTCAAACACCATACGGGTGGCCTCCGGCGAGGCCGGAAAGTCCTCCATGAGAATGGCGGGGGATATCAGCGGGCGAATGCCCGTGAGACGTACGTCGTCTGTGATGTATCGGTTCATTAATTACTTCTGGTTCTTCCAAGAGTATACGTTGTCCTCCAGGGCTTCCTCTGCCAGTTCGGCAGCAGCGGCAGCAGCCTCGGCGGCAGCTTTCTTTGACTTCTTGCCCTTGGGCTTTTCGCCGTCATCATTGGCGGAGCTTCGGCCAACAGATGCCTGGCCTTCCTGGTCGGGGCCGGTGGAGTACACAAGGCAGTTCTTGCCGCGATAGCGACGGGTGGTGAAGGGGTCGATGCAGCCTTCATCTTCCTCGCAGAGGACGATGTAGTAAGGCTTGCCCCAGGGATCATAGAAATGGATTTCTCCGCTGGCATCCACATAGAGGCCTTCGCGGGGCTGCTCCTGCTCGTCGGAACGCAGGTAGATGTCGCGGGTGGAGTTCAGGCGGCGATCCTCATCGTCCTCACGGTTGGTGAGCACCTTGATCATGTTGGCATCTTCACCTGCGGTCGTGGTCAGGTACATCTGATCCTTGGCGTTGGGTTCCACCATTTCGGAGTCGTAGGGGAGCATGCCGTTGTTGTCTTGCTTGAAGCTTTCCACAGCAGCCACAATGTCCGTACAGACTTTTTTTGCTGAGGTGCGGGCAGCATTCTCCTGAATGCTCATATAGGTAGGATAAGCGATACTGGCCAGAGTAGCCAGAATGGCGATGACAATAATCAGCTCAATAAGGGTGAACCCCTTGGCGGAGCGGGGAGAAAGTGAGATTTTCATACGCGCTCCATACTAGCATACAGCCGGCCGCCGCGCAAGCAGAAAAGGCGTATGCAGGGCAGGTTGGCATTATTTTCCTCTGCGGCGGAGAAGTCCGTACTTAGGCGAAAAGATATAGGCAAGCAGGAAAAGACCGCCCAACACTACGATGATGGTGGCACCCAGGTGCCAGCCGAGGGGATAGGAGAGAAAGAAAGCTGCAATAGCTCCCAGTCCGCCGAGAAGGCCTCCGCCCCAGAATAGCCAGGTGGCGCGGTCAGTGAGCAGGTACATGGTGGCAGCCGGAGCTACCAGCAGCCCCAGGGTGAGGAAGGCTCCCACCGCCTGGAGTGAGGACACCAGCACCAGGATAATGAGAGCAAAGATGCCGTAGTTCAGAGTGCGGGTGGGAATGCCCATGGTAGCGGCGGCACGGGGGTCGAAGAGGAAGATAAGGAGCGGGCGTTGCAATGCCGTGATGCTCAGCACGGCCACGGCGCTGATGGCGTATGCAATCCACAAATCGGCATTGCCCATGCTCATGATGTTGCCGAAAAGCCAGTCATCCACCTTCTGCTGCAACCCCAGGCCGATGAGGATGATATAGCCCAGGGCAAACGCGGTGGTGTGCAGCACGGAGAGCGCTGTATCATGGTCCATGCGGGAGGTCCGGGAGACAAACAGAGAGCCCAGCCCCACCATGAGCCCTGCCATCACCGCTCCCAGCAGGATACTCAGCTGAAACAAGCCGAATATAAGAATAGCGAGTGCAATGCCCGGCAACAGCGCGCAGGAAAGAGTGCCAATCTGCAGCGATGAGCGCCGCAACACAACAAGGGCGCTGATAAATCCATTTGAAAAGCCGATGACCCCACTGGCCCACAGACTGCGTTGGGCCAGCGGCTCGCCAAGAAATTGCAGAAACTCGTTCATGCTCGGTTAAAAGCCAGGTTCAGGTTATCATCGGTCAGGACGTCAGCCACGGGGCCGGTCGCTATCAACCGGCGGCGGAGCAGCAGGGCATGGCTGAAAATCTGCGGGGCGGTTGCCAGGTCGTGGTGCGAGGCAACTACCAGTCGCCCCTCCCCGGCCAGAGAGCGAAGCAGGGATGCCAGCGCATTGCTGCCGGGAACATCCAGTCCGGTAAAGGGTTCGTCCAGCAGAAGAATGTGGGCCTCCTGGGCAAGCGCTCGCGCCAGGAAGCAACGCTGCTGCTGCCCGCCACTCAAGGCGCCAATCTGCCGGTTCTGCAAATCCTGCAGCTCCATGGTGCAGAGTGCTTTATTCACAATTTCATGGTCGTGTGCGCACAGGGCTCGCCACATCCCCACAGTGGGGTAACGCCCCATTTCCACCAGCTGTCGCACGGTGATGGGAAATTGCCAGTTCACCTCGCTTCGCTGGGGGAGGTAGGCGATTTCGTGGCGCTGCTCAGTCAGAGGCGCCCCGTTCCAGAGAATTTCTCCGCTCCAGGGGGAGAGCAAGCCGGCCAGCGCGTTGAGCAGGGTGGATTTGCCGGCACCATTCGGGCCGATGAGAGCCAGGGTACTGCCGCATTCGGCCGCCAGCGAGATATTTTCCAGGGCCGGTTCGGCACCATATCCGGCGGTCACCCCGTGCAGAACGAGGTGGTGGTGGGTGTGGTGGTGTTGCCCTCCGCCCCAGCAGATGTGGTCATGTTGCTCGCTTACCATCGGAATGCAAAAATGCTGTGCAGGGTATGGCTGCCTTCTTCTTTCCATTGAGTTTCCGTTTTGCTCTCTCGCCCGGGGGGCTCCAGACACAGGGAAAGAGCCTGCACCTCCGGCCCCGCCCATTCGGCCTGTATTTCAATTTCCGCGTCGTTGCGTGCGGGTAGATCTAACTCTATTTCCGTACCGCTGGAGGTGATGTCCACTACCTGCCAATCTCTGCCGGCAGGGCGCAGCCTGATACTTTGCGGTTTGCCAGTGAAAGAAACAACTGCCCAGACAGACTCGGTTTCTACCTTGCTTGCCGGAGCAGGGGCGGATTGCGTTTCCGCGCCGCGGGTAAGAACAGGCAGAGGCAGACCTACCAGCAGAACCCCTGTCAGGGTGAGCATGAATGTGACGCGGGGAGACATGGTGAACAAAGCGGATAGTAGAAGCTTTCAGTTGCTTTGTCAATGAGTTATCACGACATCAGCGTTTGAGCCCCTCCACTATATTCTTAACATTGAAACGGAAAAGCTCCGGGTATGTCGGCGTAGCGGGGTTGATGCCGTCCAGCGCCAGCGGCAGGGCTTTGGCTCCCACCTGGCGTGCAATGGCCTGCAGCACCTTGGGCGGTTCGTTCACACCGTAGAACAGGCAGGGAACAGATTGCCTCCGCAGCTCGGCCAGAATCCGGGCCAGACTGGCGGTGTCGCCCTCGCTCTCCTGCGCAATGCCATGCACCGCCATGGCGGAGAACCCGAAATCCTTGCAGAAGTGGCTCATGGCGGCGTGCGAGCAGACCAGCACGCGTTTCTCCTGCGGAATGGCGGTGAAAGCAAGGCGTGCCTCGCGCACCAGGGTATCCATCTGCACGGAATAGCTCCGCTGCCCCTTGGCAAAAGTGGTTTTCTGAGCCGGTGAGGCTGCTTCCAGCGCCTGGCGGAGCGCACGAGAAGCCCGCTTCATGGCCACCGGGCTGTTCCACCAGTGAGGGTCAGCCACGCTGCTGCCCGGCAGGTACACATCCGGCACGGCTGCCCCCAGCTCTATCACTTTCGTCCGGGAGGGCAGGGAATCACACAAATCTTCCAGGTAAGGCTCCACCCCCTTGCCACAGGCCAGCACCAGCTCTGCCCCGGCGGCCTTTGCAACATCTGAAGCCGTCGGCTCAAAGGCGTGCAGTTCACCGTTCTCCGGAAACAGATTCACCACCTCTACGGCGTCTCCTCCCACCTGCCGCGCCATATCGCTCAGCAGTGGGTGCAGACTCGCCACCTTCAGCGTCCCCTGTGCGCTGCATGCACACAAAACCGCAAACAGAACTCCGCAGATTACCTTCTTCATGCCCGTCATTTTAGCTCATTTTGCTTCGGCCTGTCAATCGGGCATTCAGACATCATTCCTATAAATAGTGTATGATATAAAAAGGGGGACAACGCGTTGGAATAATTAACGGTCTCCCTGAAATCTAAGTTATATTCTGCGGGAAACGGTTGATAAATAAGAGTTTAGCGCTATTCCGTCGGACGATCCGACCGCGGAATTC
>CAZTAX010000025.1:0-18551 GCA_964611765.1 uncultured Akkermansia sp.
CAGCCCAGGCGGTGCCGCGGCCGTTGGCAATGCAGCCGGCGTTGGTGCGCTGACCGCGCACGGCATTCACAAAGGTGCGGCTGGCGGTGGCAATGCCCCAGTTGCTCACGGTGAGCGCCTCGGCAATACTGTTGTCGAACACGGCTGTGAGGTAGATGAAGCCGTCTTCGTTGATGGCGAAGGTGCCGCGGCCGTTGGTGAGGGTGGCGGAGCCGGTGGTGATGCCGTCCTCGGAGGGTTCACCGTAGCCCAGTTCGGAGCCGGCGGCATAGCCATTGCCGTTGAGAATAAAGGTGGTGCCCTTGCCCAGAGTCAGGGCTCCGTTCACCCTCAGCAGGCTGCCGTTGTTGAGGATGACGGTGCCGCCCTCGTTGGTGGTCAGGTCGCTGTTAATCTCGCCTGTGGCGCCTGAGTCCATCTCCACGGTGTTGACGACAAGAGTCGCATTGCTGGAAGCAATGTTGCCCTCACCCACAAAGGTCACCTTGTTGGCAGTAGCGATACCGTTGCCGGTAGCATCGTCGTCCAGCTCCAGGTCACCGCTTACGGTGATATTGCCGCTGTAGTTTCCGGCGTTGCAGATGGTGCAGCCTTCCACATAGATGTCATTGCCTACAGTCCGGCTGTTCAGGTCAAGGGTACCCTCGTTTTGCAGGTAGACGGCGCTGTTGCCGAGGGCGTTGTCGGAGCCAAGGACAAGCCTGGCATCGGAGCCGGAAATGATAGTATCGCCGGTGTAGCTGTTGTCGCCGAAAAGTTCGGCTGTGCCATTGTCCACAATCACGGAGGTGGTACCACCAATCTGGTACTTGTCGCCCCCCACAGTCACGTCGCCCTCAGTCTTGATGGTGCCGCCGGTGGTCTTCACCAGGGTATCATCGCTGAGTGCTTCGCCCTCCTTCACCAGCAGGGAGCCCCCGGTCATGTCGATGGTCAGCTGCTTGCCGTTCTCAGTCTCCGGGCGCATATCCTGAATCTCACCGATGGAGGGAGCGTGGTCGGTATCGACAATGTGATATTCGCTGTAATCCAGCTCACCGGTAGCCAGGCCGCTGGCGTAGAGCTTGAGACTTTCGCCATCCACGCTCTTCACGGTAGTGCCATCCTTTACAATGAGAGTACCGGCGCCATCCTTATTGTCAACGACGAGGATAGCGGAGCCTCCTTGACGATAATAGCCGTTATTGCCTTCCTTGCCATCGACGCATACGCGGGTGTCCGATGTCTCGAAGACTTCGAGATCTTTGCCGTCATAGCTGCCGCCGATGGTCAGGGTGCCTTCGTTCTCAATGGCCTCATCCGGCAGAATTGCCGTTTCACCGTCTTCCGTCGTAATGCTGCCAGTGCCGCTGTTGACAACAGGCGTGCCACCGCCGAGAACTTCTCCTTCCTCCAGCGTGACTTCCTCACCGTCCAGATTGATAACTTCCTTTCTGGTCAGGGTGCCGGTGATGTAGAGGCCTTTTTCATTTGAGTAATCCCATGCGAGGTCGGAAGTGCTCCAGAGCAGGTCGTCTGCAGAGAGTCCGACTTTGTCAATAGCAGCCTTGCGCTCTGCCGTCAGTTCTGAGGCAAGGTCTGCAACATAGACGGTGAGAGTGTCGCCGGATGTGAACCCAGAGAGGAAATCATCTGTGTATGTCAGGGATACCGCGTTGTCAGAACCATCAAAGATGAGGGCTCCTGTCGTGAAGATCGGCTTGGCGGATGTTGCAACCTCCAGATTAAGCAGAGCGTTGTTTGTTACATCAATCTGTGTGGCAATCAGGCTGGCTGTTTCCCCTGTCATATTCAGTGTGCTGCCGTTGAGGGTCAGCTGACCAGTCGTGATGGTGCCAGCATTGGTTATAGTGCTGTCACTTGAAGCGTACATGGTTTCACTGGCTGTGAGGGTGGAATCTTTATCAATGTCACAGGTGACGGAACACTGGCCATAGGTCCTGAGGTATACACCCAGGTAAAGGTTCGGAGCTGACAGGCTGCCGCCATTTGTAATTTTCATATCAACCTTGCAGGATGTGTCCGTGTATTCGTTGCTTCCCTGACCAAGGTAGAAGGTGTGGCCGACGGAGAGGTTGGAGCCTTTGCCATCAATGACAATATTAACCGTACCGTTGTTGGCGCCGTAGTAGGAACCAGTTACTGCGCCGTATCTTATTTTGACACTGCCACCATTGGTGATATTCAGGTTGGTGGTGGTGCCGTTCATGCGACTCAGGTATGACCATGATTTAGGGTAGACGAAGCCGTCCGAAAGGAGGGATCCTTCACCATCCACGTTGACCGTGCCTTCAGATAAGACGAGTGCGGAAGCAACCTGCAGCTTGGAACCGCTGAGGATATTCACCGTACCTGTACCATAGTTGCGGTCAGCGGTTTCCAGGTAGGTATAATCGCCGTCTTCGTAACGCCCGGAAGCCGGATCTGAGGTGTTGGTCGTTGCGGAGGGTACATGGTATGCTTCAGCCCAGTATGATTCGCTGTGGCGCCCCAGAAGCAGGGAGTAGCCAGCCTGCACACGTGAGCCGTTCTTAAGGGTGAGTGTGCCGGCACCATCGGCTGCACCCACGCAGATATAGGCGCCGCTGACCTTGGGCGGATTATTCTCTTCTTTCAGGAAGGGGTCAATGTACTGCGGGTTCTTCCGAATGTCAATATAGGGGTTGACATAATCGGAGTTGTCCATCACCAGCTCTGCATTCTTGCCGCTTATCTGGAACATGGAGGTGGCACCGTCCTGGAATGGTTCGTAGAGAAGCTTGCTGTTCTGAATGATGACTTTGCCTTCTCGCACGTAAAGGGGTGTTTGCACGGTAACCCAGGCAGGGCCTTCCTGGTTTGCAATCCCATCAATGATCAGGGTGCCTTCGCCGGCTTTGACGTACGGCATGGCGTAGGTTACATCAGTTGTGTCTTTTTTTACCACCAGCAACTCTGCCGGCAGCTCCTTAAGAGTGGTTTCTGTCGTGACGGTATTGACACAGACAGGGGTTGAGAGTTTGGCTGCGGCGTATGCCTCGGGAACTGCGGTTCCCACCATGGCTGCGAGCACAGCCATCATGAGTTTTTTTGGTAAATGGAATTTCATAGTTGACAATGCTGGTTAGAGACAAAAATAATTTTCTGCCACTGGGGGCAGTCTATCGCATTTCTTATGCGAAACGCTCAAATAACGCGTTATGTATCCAGTACGAATGTTCAACGCTAGTTCCTACAAAGGAAAAGGAAAAATAATCAGGTTATATTCCGCTCCTGAAACACTTAATAATTCAAACATTCCACAAAAAAAACTGTACATCGCATAAGAAAAACGATAGTAATGCGTTTTTTTCTTGCTGCGCGAGCCAGCTGGGGGTAGAATGGCGGACACCATAACAATGAACCAGGCAGGAGCAGAGGAGAAACCGCGGAGGCGCCGTGCCATAAGGGCTGCGCTGCAGGTGGCTGTGCTGGTGGTATTTGTGCCGCTGGGTGTGTGGCTGGGGTGGCAGATGATGACCCCCTCTGCCGAGTATCTGGCACGGCATGCGGTGAATGGTGCTGATAAGACGGCTCTGCTGGAGTTGGTGCTGCGTGCTCAGAAACAGCCGGAGTCAGAAAAGCTCTTGCAGGAACTTTTTTTCCGGGATGCCGGTGCGTTGCATGCGCTGGCAGAGCTGGCCTCCGGGCATGAGGAGGCATTGCAGTGTCTGATCAGCATTGCTCGCAAGCAGCCTGATTCACTGGCGATGCTGGCAGATTGGAAGATGAGTTATCCCTTTGCTCTGGGATTGCTGAAGCAGATGGAGGCAGCGAGCATACCTAAATTGAAGGAGACCGCTGAAATTTATCCGAATGCGTGTTTTATGCTGGGGGTGGCCAGTGAGAATGGTTGCCATGTGCAGCAGAGCTGGGCATCGGCGGCCCACTGGTACGGAAGAGCCTTGTCCATGGGATATGCCGAGGTCGAACCATATTATGCAGTGGCTGCATACAACGCCGGTTTGCAGGAAGAGGCGGTTGAGCAGAAGGCACGGTGGTTTGAAACCGCAGCAATCTGCCACCATGCGGCGGCCCAGTGTGCTCTGGGGGTGTGCTATGCTGCCGGTGAGGGGGTGGAACAGAATCTGGAAAAGGCCGTGGAGTGGTATGCGAGGTCGGCAGCGCAGGGATTCTGCGATGCTCAGTTCAACATGGGCTGGTGTTGTTTGCATGGAGAGGGAATGCCGGGAAATGCGGCGGAGGCTGTGTCATGGTTCCTCAAGGCGGCCTGGCAGGGGGATGACCTCGCGCAGTATTACGTGGGGCGTGCATACGAGCTGGGGCAGGGGGTGAAACAGGATTTTGCTGAGGCGGTGCGCTGGTATGGCTGGGCTGCAGAGCAGGGAAACGCTGCCGCCCAATGCGCCCTGGGGCATTGCTATGCCCAGGGGCGCGGCGTGACTCAGGACTGGGCAGAGGCCGTGCGACTGTATCGCCTTGCGGCAGAGCAGGGCCGGAGCGAGGCTCAGCTGGCTCTGGCTTATTGTCATGAACACGGGTACGGCGTGGCGCAGGATGCCGCCGCTGCCCGTTACTGGCGCGAATGCGCTGCAAAAGAATCTCAATCTACTATATCTGAATCATGAAAGCAATTTGTCTGATTCTTCCGCTGCTGTTGGTTTCGTGCTCATACCTGCGCCCGGTGACCAAGCCGTATTTTAATGACGACTGCGGTGAGGGCCGCATCGGCTACTGCATCAACGGGCGCGATGACCGCCGCTGGCACAAGGCGGTGGCTGCCGCGCACGATATGCAGTTGCAAGCCGCGACAAAGGCCCAGGTGGAGCGCGATTTCGGCGGCATGCACGTGACGCTGCACGGCGAAGCCGGCACGGAATCGTTCATCTATTTCTATTTTGACCACCCGAAGAACACGATTTCGGAAACCCACGCGCTGCGGTTTGATTTCAGCGCAGCCGGACGTGTGACCCGCGCTGAGGTGGTGCTCATGAGCGACCCCAGCCTCGTGGAGCCGCACTAACTTTGAGCCCGATAAATGGGAATTTGGCGTTCCGCCAAAATTACGAGTTATGAATTACGAGTTACGAATTATAAGCTCCGCTCGCCTAAGGCTCGCCATTGTATATCAGATAGTTCAACACTGGCGGGCGAATGCCCGCGGAACTTTTTGCTTCGTAATTCGTAACTCGTAATTCGTAATTCAAATTTCAATTTATCGCGCTCTGCACGCAAACTTTGGGACACATGTGGCACTAATTGGGTGCGCATGCACTTTGAGCTTGAAAATCGTGCCGTTTTGCGGTTCAATAGAGCGCATGAAGACGCTTGCCTTTGTCCTGGTTTCCGCTGCTGCTGTGCTCACCCTTTCCTCCTGTGGTGAGTGCGCCTGTAATTCGTACAATCCGGCTCTGCTTCGCGACGTGCCGGTGTCCTCCTCCCGCAGCTTCGAATGATAATCCGCGGCTATGTCGTTTGAAATCCGCGAGAAACCGGAGATGGTGGAGCGCGCCCTGCTGGTGGGGCTGGGCATGCCCGGTGATTCCCGCCGGGAGCGCACCGCCCTGCTGGCAGAGCTGGAGGATCTGGTGAGCAACCTGGGCATAGGTATCGTGGGTACCATGCTGGAGTTTACTCGCGAAATTCAGGCCAAGTATCTCTGCGGGATCGGCAAGGCGGAGGAAATCCGCGCCAGGGTGGAGGAACTGGATGCCGACTGCCTCATCTTCGATAACCTCCTTTCCCCCAGCCAGCAGCGTGAGTGGGAAAAACTGGCGAATGTCACCGTCATTGACCGTGAGGAAGTGATTCTGGATATTTTTGCCAAGCGCGCCCGCACTCGCGAGGCTGTGATGCAGGTGGATCTGGCCCGCATGCAGTACGCCCTGCCGCGCATGACCGGCATGTGGAAGCACCTGGACCGCCAGCGTGGTGGCAGTGGTGGTGGCAAGGGGGGCGGCGCCGCTGCCCGTGGCGAGGGCGAAAAGCAGATTGAAGTGGATCGCCGCCTGGCCCGCGAGCGAATCGAGGCCATCCGGGATGAACTTGAACTGGTGCGTCGCCAGCGCGGCACCCAGCGCAAGGAGCGCACCCGCCAGGGCATTCCCACCGCCGCCATTGTAGGTTACACGAATGCCGGCAAGAGCTCGCTGCTCAATCTCATCACCGGAGCCGGGGTGCTGGCTCAGAATATCTTGTTTGCCACGCTGGATACCACCAGCCGCAAGATTGAACTGCCGGACGGGCAGCCGCTGGTGCTCACCGACACGGTGGGCTTCATCCGCAACCTGCCGCACCGTCTGGTGGAGGCGTTCAAGTCTACCCTGGAAGAGGCCGTGCTGGCTGATTTTCTGATTCAGGTGGTGGATGCCAGTGATGAGGACGCCCTGCGGCACTATGAGACGACCTGCGAGGTGCTCGCCAGCCTGGGGGCTGAGGATAAACCCATGGTAGTGGTCTGGAACAAGTGCGACCTCATTCCTGAGGAGGTGCGAGAGGTGACGCTTCAGGCTCTTTCCGCCAAACTGAACTGCCCCAGTCTCTGCATGAGTGTGCTGGAAAATAAGGGAGTGGAGAACCTGCTGGCCTCCTGTGTGGAAATGCTTTCCCACCGGGTGGAGCGCCAGACTTACCGCATTCCGCTGGCTGAGAGCCGCATCATTGCCATCATGCACCGCGACGGCAAGGTTCTCAACACCGAATATGAGGGGAATGATGCCATAGTGGAGGCCATTCTCCCCAAGGAATTTGCGGCCCGCCTGGCTAATTACCGCGTATGAAGCAACTTGCCATAGTTCTGGCTTTTGCCACCGTGGGCTGCCAGCAGTCGCCGGAGGATTTGCGCGCATATTATGAGGCAGAGGGCGCCCGTCTGGAGGAAGAGACCCGCCATGTGCGCAAAGCGTATACCTTCGAGGATTTCATCGCCCACGAGGACTACCGCAAGACTCGTGATATGTGGCGTGGTGCGGCGTTGAGTGAGTATGCACCTGCAAAATCGCGCGTGGAAATTCTGCTGGAGGAGCAGCGTGGCCGCCTGTATATCAACGGCTCCATTGCCATGGATTTCCCTGTCTGTTCCGGCCGTTTCGGCGGGCTGGAAACACCGAAGGGGACTTTCCGCATTTCGCAGAAGGTGAAAGAGTACCGCTCTAACCGCTATGGCTCTTTTATGAGCGAGGATGGCCAGCGTGTGGTGGAACGCAATGTTTCCGTAAATGATACACCGCCGGAGGGTGCCGTGTTCGAGGGGGCCGATATGCCGTATTGGATGCGTTTTAACGGCCCCATTGGTCTGCATGTGGGTAACGTGCACCGCCACAGTGCTTCGCACGGTTGCGTGCGCGTGCCGGAGGAGGCATGCAGTATCTTGTTCGAGAAACTGGCTGTTGGTTCTGAAGTGATTGTGAAGTGAGATGATTACGCGTTTGCATTCAGCGGCTGTTGAGGGTATCAACGGCTATGAGGTCGAGGTGGAGGTTGATGTCCGCCCGGTGGAGGATACAGGCCGCATTTCTGTGGTCGGTCTGCCGGACGCCGCCGTGCGCGAAAGTGTGCAGCGTGTTACTTCCGCTCTGGCAAATAGTTCATTCTTCAGTCCGGGGGACGTGATGGTCACTGTGAACCTGGCCCCCGCCGATACCCGCAAGCAGGGGCCTGGTTTTGACCTGCCCATTGCGCTGGCCCTGGAAATGGCCATTCAGACCAATTACCGCGACGTGCCGGAGGCGTTTAAACGCCGCATTCCCGCCGGACTGGATGACTGGTGTTTTGTGGGCGAGCTGGCCCTGGACGGTGTGGTCCGCGGGGTTCGCGGGGTGCTGCCGCTCGCCGTAGCAGCGCGGGATGCCGGGCGCAGCTGCATCATGGTATCTCTGGAGAATGCCGCGGAGGCCGCCGTGGTGGAGGGCCTGGCAGTGTATGCAGTCGCTAATCTGCGCGAGGCCTGGGATGTACTGGTGAATCCGGCTAAGTTTACGCCATATACCTTACCGGCAGACCTGCCGCCTTTGCCTGCTGAAGTGGATTTTGATGAGGTGAAGGGGCAGCCCTACGCCCGGCGTGCCATGGAGATTGCTGCTGCCGGAGGGCATAACCTGCTCATGTGCGGCAGTCCCGGCAGTGGTAAGAGCATGCTGGCCAGCCGTCTGCCCACGATTCTGCCGCCGCTCTCGCAGGATGAAGCTCTGGAAGCCAGCAAGATTCACTCCGTGTGCGGTCAGTTGCCGCGCCTCGGCGGCTTGCTCAGCTATCGCCCCTTCCGCAGTCCGCACCACACCATTTCGGATGTCGGGCTTATGGGCGGCGGTTCCAACATCACCCCCGGCGAAATCTCGCTGGCTCATCACGGTGTACTCTTTCTCGATGAGCTGCCGGAGTTTTCCCGCCGCACGCTGGAAACCCTGCGGCAGCCGCTCGAAAGCGGTCATGTCACCATTTCACGCGCCAATGGCAGCATGGATTTCCCCTGTGCCTTCATGTTTGTGGCGGCCATGAATCCTTGCCCCTGCGGTTACCTGGGTGACCCGCGTCACCGCTGCCGCTGCAGCCCGGCGGATGTAGCCCGCTACCGCAAGAAGATCTCCGGCCCCTTGCTGGATCGATTTGATATGGTGATAGAGGTGCCGCCGGTGGAGCCTGCCAGCCTGCTCAGCAAACCGGATGGTGAGAGCAGCGCCGCCATACGCGCCCGAGTGGTGGCCGCCCGTGCCAGACAGGCAGAACGCTATGCCGGCACCGGAGTGGTCTGCAATGCCCGCCTCAGCAGCAAGATGCTGCGCAAGCACTGCCCCCTCTCGCAATCCCAGCAGGAAATGTTACTTGCGGCGGTGGAGCAACTGGGGCTTTCTGCCCGTGCGTTTGATCGTATCCTGCGAGTCGCGCGTACCATTGCTGACCTTGCAGGGGCTGAGAAGCCCATGGATGCGCACCTGTTCGAAGCCATCCAGTTCCGCCAGTTCGAAAGCCAGCTCCGCGGTTGATTACTTGCCGATCCGTTCGCGGAAGTAGGCGATGGTGCGATCCAGTCCCACATTCAGGGGGATGGTCGGCTTCCATTCCAGCACGGCTCCGGCCAGGGTGATATCCGGCTTGCGCTGGGTGGGGTCATCGGAGGGCAGGGGACGCTGCACCAGCTTGCTGGGAGTATCAATCTTGGAAAGTACGATGTCGGCCAGCTGGCGGATGGTGAATTCTCCCGGATTGCCCAGATTCACCGGGCCCACAAAGCCCTTGGAGTTTTCCATCATGCGAACCATGCCTTCGATGAGGTCATCGATGTATTGGAACGAGCGGGTCTGCTGCCCCTCGCCGTAGATGGTGATATCCTCACCACGCAGAGCCTGGCAGATGAAGTTGGAAACCACGCGTCCATCTTCCGGGTTCATGAGCGGGCCGTAGGTGTTGAAAATGCGGATGACCCGGATATCCACCCCCTCGTGGCGGTGGTAGTCAAAGAACAGGCTTTCGGCGCAGCGTTTGCCCTCATCGTAACAGGCGCGGATACCGATGGGATTCACATTGCCGCGGTAGCTTTCTACCTGCGGGTGCACCTGGGGCTCGCCGTATACTTCGGAAGTGGAGCTGAGCAGAATGCGCGCGCCGTGCTTCTTGGCCAGATCAAGCATATTCAGCGCGCCGAGCACGCAGGTCTTGGTGGTGAAGATGGAGCGGGAATTCTGATAGGCAGGGGGAGAGGCCGGGCAAGCCAGGTTGTAGATGCGATCCAGCTTTTCCGGGCATTCGTATGGGTAGATGACATCGTGCCCCACAAAGTGGAAACGCGTATTGTCCATGATGTCTCTCACATTATCCAGCGAGCCCGTGTAGTTGTTATCAAGACAGATGACGCGGTGACCGTCAGCAATCAGGCGGTGACAGAGATTGGCACCTACAAATCCGGTGCCGCCGGTAACCAGAATATTCAACATAGACACAATCAGTTTACATGATGCTTCTGAGTATAGCAAGACAAATGTTAGACTTGAACCGTCATAGCTGCGGTGATAGAATGCTGCGCATGAGCGAGACGAATCTGACTCCCGAACTGGTGCGTGCTGCGCTGACCACGGTGAAATATCCAGGCTTCAGCCGGGATATCGTGGCATTCGGCCTGGTGAAGAACATCTCCGTGAGCCCGGAGGGGCGGGTCGTTGTATCGCTGCGGGTGGAAAGCAAGAATTCGGATGTACCTCGCTATATCTACGAGCGCGTTATCAGCGTGCTGCGGGAGCTGCCCGGAGTCACTTCGCACGATGTGCAGATGGAACACCGCGCCCCGGAGCAGAAGAAGCCTGAGCGGGAGCAGGGGGATAACCCGGACGATTGGAAATCCAGCGTGCCGGGGGTGAATCATGTCATCGCCGTGGCCTCCGGCAAGGGCGGCGTGGGCAAAAGCACCGTCTCGGCCAACCTGGCAGTTGCCCTTTCAAAACTTGGTTACAAGGTGGGCCTGCTTGATCTGGATCTGTATGGCCCCTCCATGTCACTCATGTTCGGCACAACGGAGCGTCCCGGTTGCAGTGATAAGGAGCAGTTCCTCCCGGTGGAGGCTCATGGGGTGAAGCTGCTTTCCATGGCACTGCTGGTGGAGGGAGATACCCCGCTGGCTGTGCGCGGTCCCCTGGTAACCCGTTATGTGCAGCAGTTCCTGCGCGATGTGGAGTGGGGCGGACTCGATTTCCTTATCCTGGATATGCCTCCGGGCACGGGAGATATCCAGCTCACCATTGTGCAGACCGTCTCGCTGGCCGGCGCCGTCATCGTGACTACTCCGCAGGAGGTCGCTCTCATCGATGCCCGCAAGGCCGTGGGGCTGTTCCAGCGCGTGAATACGCCGATTCTGGGACTGGTGGAGAATATGAGTTATTTCCACTGCCCGAGCGATAATCAGATTTACCACATCTTCGGGGAGGGCGGCGGTGAGCGCGAGGTCGCTAAGCTGGGTGTGCCGCTGCTGGGTAAGCTGCCGCTGGATACCCGGACCCGCGCCTGCGGTGATGAAGGCACCCCCGTCGCTCTGGAGAACCCGGAGACGAACCCGGTTTCCGCCGCATTCCGCAGCGTGGCCGCCAATCTGGCTGCCGGCCTGGGTATGTAAGCAGGGCCCGGTGTTACCAGCTGTGCGGGGCGTAGAGAATGATGCCCAGCACAGCGGGCAGCGCCATGGTGAGCCAGCTGAGCGCCAGTGCCACGTTTCCCGGCAGCAGGTGGGAGATGCGGGCGAAGCCCTGCAGGCACCCCGCACCGATGGCGATGGTCACGCAGAGCGTGCGCTCGAACATGGGGGCTGTCACGCTGGAAATGAGCGTGGCGCCCAGCAGCAGGATCAGCGTGAGGGTGGTCACTACCATTTCCTGCGGCTCAGTTTTCTGATTCCGGAGCTGTTCCCGTTCCCTGGCCATCAGGAAGAACAGCATCCCCAGGTACCATACCGGGCCGGTGGTCAGCATGTGCAGCGGGCTCAGGGTGAAACTGAAATAGAAAGCCGGAATGCAGCAGAACATGGCAAAGGCTATAGCCTGCAGCAGCAGGCGAACCTGCGCAAACCATTTGCGTGGCAAGGCTCGCGAAAGGGCAAACATGAAGCACGGAAGAATGGCATAGTGGAAAAGATTTTGCCCCACATAGAAGAACGACATCCACAGCGTGGCCATGCCCACTGCAAACAGCAGTATCAGAATGAGCGGCAGGTGCCCCCGGTAAAATCCTGCCTGCCAGCCGTTCTGCTGCACAATGGCGGAGTAGAGCCGCAGCAGCATCACCATGCACCACACCCCGCCTGCCACCAGAAGCAGGGGGCCGGCGGTAATCATGGTTATCTGCATGAGCGCGGCACAGGCAATCGACCAGCACAGGGCTGTGATAGGTGTATCCAGCCCCCACAGCTGCAGTTGCAGCCATCGGGAATCAGCTTTTCCTGTCGGGGTGGGCGGGGGCATGCTTGTTTGTATTATTCACTCTTTGTACGGGAGAACAAGACGCGGTTTTGTCATTGATGATGAAAATCGATGCGTTTGCTTGCGCGCGGGACGTGATTTCGGCTTGCTCCAGTGGGTGCGGCGTGCTACACTCCGTGCATGTCCCGGATTGATGACCTTTTTGCTTTTCTGAGCATCCCGAGTGTATCTGCCCAGGCAGAGCATGCGGCGGATGTGGAGCGCTGTGCCGATTACCTGGTGGAGAAACTGAGCAATATCGGCTTCTCTGCCACCAAGTATCTCACGGATATTCACCCGATTGTGGTGGCGCACAGCCCCAAAGTGGAAGACGCCCCCACGGTGCTTATCTACGGCCACTATGATGTGATGCCCGTGGATCCCATCAGCGAGTGGAAGAGCGACCCCTTCAAACCGGAAATCCGCGATGGCCGAGTGTATGCCCGCGGCGCTTCCGATGACAAGGGCGAGATTATGGCCATGATTCTGGCTGCGCAGGAGGTGATTGCCGAGGACGGCACCCTGCCGCTGAATGTGATTTACCTTCTGGAAGGCGAAGAGGAGCGCGGCTCCACCAGCCTGTATGAGTTCATGAAGCGCCCGGATGCCAAGGAACTGCTGGCCTGTGATGTGATTGTGGTGAGCGATACCGGCATGGCTGCGGTGGATATCCCCTCCTTCTCCTACGGCCTGAAGGGGCTCTGCTGCTTCGAGCTGGAGGTTTCAGCCCCCGCCATGGACTTGCACTCCGGCATTTTTGGCGGTGCTGTGGCCAATCCCATCACCACTCTGTGCGAGATGATTGCCTCCACCCACGATGCGGATAACCACGTGAGCATCGATGGCTTCTACGATGGCGTGATGGAGATTCAGGACTGGGAGAAAGAAAGCTGGAAGCGCGTGCCCGGCATGAGCAATGCCGAGCTGGCGGAGCTCACCGGCGTGCCCGAGCTGCGCACGGAAAAGGGCTTCACCGGGGCCGAGTGCGTGTATGCCCGCCCCACCTTCGAGTTGAATGGCATCTCCGGCGGTTACGAGGGCGAAGGCTCCAAGACTGTCATTCCCACCCATGCCATCGCCAAGATGAGCTGCCGCCTGGTGCCCGGTCAGGTGCCTGAAGAGGTCATGAAGAAGGTGCAAGCTCATTTCGTGAAGGTCTGCCCGCCCAGCGTGCGCATGAAGTTCACCCCGCAGCACACCGGCGAGGCCTACCTCAGCGACCCGAATTCAGCCTTGGGCAAGGCTGCTCAGAAAGCGCAGGAAATGACCTTCGGCAACAAGCCCGTGCTGGTGCGCGAGGGCGGCTCCATCCCGATTATCGCCGAGGTGTCCAAAGTGCTGGGCAAGGATGCCCTCTTCCTTGGCCTCGACCTGCCGGATGCCCGCATCCACTCGCCCAATGAGAACATGCGCGTGGAAATATTCGAGAAGGGTATCGAGATGGGCAAGAACATGCTCCGCCTCATGGCTGAAGCGAAGTAAATGGACGCAGTTTCCATAACCGACGTACACAAGAGCTTCCCCGGCCACTGGGGCAGGGGAGGCGTGTATGCCGTCAAAGGCGTGAGCCTCAGTATTCCCGTGGGCGGTGTGTATGGCCTTATCGGCCCGAACGGCAGTGGCAAGAGCACCGTCATGAAGATGCTGGTAGGCCTTCTGGCGCCGGATGCCGGCGAATGCCGCGTGTTCGGCCAGCCCGCCACGGCTTCCGCCAATCGGCGTGAAATTGGCTTCCTTCCGGAAAATCCGTATTTTTACAAGTTCCTGACCGGGGCGGAGACCGTGCGGTTTTACGGACGGCTCTGCGGGCTCCGCGGGGCTGCGTTGAAAGAGCGCACCCGTGAGCTGCTGCATCTGGTCGGGCTGGAGGAAGCCGCCGACCGCCGCCTGCGCGGCTATTCCAAGGGTATGCTGCAGCGCATCGGTCTGGCGCAGGCCCTGGTGCAGCATCCCCGCCTGCTGGTGCTGGATGAACCCACCGCCGGTGTGGATCCCATCGGCTCCCGCACTATTCGCGATATTATATTGAACATCAAGCAACAGGGGGTCACAGTGTTCCTCTGCTCGCACCTCCTGGAGCAGGTGCAGGAAATCTGCGACCGCGTGGGCGTGCTCTACCAGGGCTGCCTCATCGCCGAGGGTACGATGGATGAACTCACCCGCGATGACCGCCACCGCGAAATCTCCCTCAACAACCCCACCCCCGAGCTCCTGCAGCAGATTCGCGAGCTGGCGGGTGATTCCTGGCTGGATTGCCGCCCCGCCCGCAATTCGCTCGAAACCGTATTCCTTCGCGGTATTCAGGCCAGACTCCGCGAGCAGGGCAAGGCCTGATTTAGAAATTCCGCGCTATCTTTTTTACGGCTTTTCCCAGCGCGGTCGAACCGTAAAATTTTTCCTGCATCAGGCGTGCGCAGGCCAGTCGGAAATCATTCATGGCCTGATCCATGCTGCACAGGTGGCGTTCCATGGCCGCCCGGGACATGGGTACTTGCTCATCTGCAGCGGCTTGCAGGTGGCGGAACTCTTTGTACTGAGTCAGCAGTTGCGGAGCTGCGGCATCAGCAGCCGCCTTGCTGTGTACGGAGTTGAGCAGGGCGCTCATGCCGTTGAGCGTCTGCAGCATGCCCCGGGCCGCTGATTGCTGCACAGCATCCGCGCCATGATTTCCGCTGCGCGCTTCGGCCGGGGACTGGTATAGCAGAGCTCCCAGCAGGAGAATGGGGAGATAATGCATGGCGGCAATCACTCATGGCTGGCGGGCATGGCGTTCATCACCGGCCCCAGAGCATTCAGCAGAGCCTGGGAGCCGTAGGCATTATTCATGCCGATGCGGATGAACGATTCCAGAAAAGAACTCACGGTTTGCTGCACCTCGACCACGTTGATGCTGCTGCGTACCTGGGCTTCCACTTCGGCACCGGGGCGGGGCATGGCCTCCGCTTTTTTCTGCAGCTCAATCATGCGCAGGGTGATGCTGCCCACTTTTTCGGCGGCGGCATCGGCACTCGCCTGGTCCTTCACTTCGTTCAGAATGGTGGTCAGCTCTTTCACCACGGCCAGCACTTCATTAGCTGTCTGTACGTATTCGGCCACGGCAGGAGATTCCGTTGTTGCGGCTGGCGCCGGGGTGTTGGTACCAAGCGAGATATCAGCCAGCGCCAGCGGCGCGGCCACCGTCAACAGGGCGGTAAGGAGCTGTGCTTTCATGCGTTTGCGGGTGGGTTACCCTCACATGTTACCTGCTGCGTTTTTCCTTGTCAATCCTCTTCTGTGCACACAGTCGGATGCTGCCACAATACCCGCTTGACCTTGCGGTGTGAGTCAGTAGAATAGGGTGCAAACTTAGTAAGAATCGAAACTATGGCAAATACGCATCAGTTCCAGACGGAGGTCCGGCAGTTGCTGGACATTGTGATTCATGCATTCTACAGCGACCGCGAGGTGTTCGTGCGCGAGCTGGTCTCCAATGCTTCCGACGCCTTGGAGAAGCTTCGCCTCAAGCAGCTGACCCAGACCGCCATCTATGAGCCGGAGCGCGAGCTGCGCATCGCCATCACCACGGATGAGGAAGCCGGCACCCTTACCATCGCCGATAGCGGTATCGGCATGACGCAGGATGAGGTGGTGGAATTCCTGGGCACGATTGCCCATTCCGGCACAAAGAAGTTCCTGGAAGCCATGAAGGAGAGCAAGGGGGGCACGCAGGACCTCATCGGCCAGTTCGGTGTGGGCTTCTACAGTGTGTTCATGGCTGCCGATAAGGTGGAGGTGACCACCCGCTCCTGGCAGCCGGAAGCCGCACCCGTGCTGTGGACGAGCGATGGTCAGGAGGGCTACGAGCTCGCCGAGGCCGCAGCCGATACCCCCCGCGGCACCAGTATCAAAATCTTCCTGAAGGAGGACGCTAAGAACTTCTCCAAGGGCGACCACACCCGCTATATCCTTTCCAAGTACAGCAACTTCGTGGGCTTCCCCATCGATTTCAATGGCGAGCATCTCAACACCGTGCAGGCCATCTGGATGAAGAATAAGAAGGACGTGACCCCGGAGGAATACGAGGGCTTCTACAAGTTCATCGCCCACACGGAGAGCAAGCCGCTGAGTTACATGCACTTCAGCGCCGATGCCCCCATCGTGCTCAATTCCGTGCTCTTTGTGCCGGAGGAAAATCCGGAGGCCATGGGCTTCGGCCGCTGCGAGCCGATGGTGTCGCTCTACTGCCACAAGGTGCTCATCGACAACAAGCCCGAGAAGCTGCTGCCGGAATGGCTGCGTTTCCTGGCCGGTGTGGTGGACAGCGAGGATCTGCCGCTGAATATCTCCCGCGAGATGCTGCAGGATAACTCCCTGCTGCGCAAGGTGGCCGGTATCATTACCAAGCGTTTCATCAAGCACCTGGAGGGTGTTGCTAAGAATGAGACCGAGACCTACGAGAAATTCTGGCGCACTTTCTCCCGCTACATCAAGGAAGGAATCGTGACCAGCTGGGAGCACAAGGATGCCCTGGGCAAGCTCGTGCGCTTCGAATCCACTTTCACTGAGCCCGGCAAGCTCACCAGCTTCGAGGACTATGTGTCCCGCATGAAGGAGAACCAGAAAGATATCTATGTGCTCTACGGCACCAGCCGCAGCCAGCTGGAGAACTCCCCCTATCTGGATGCGCTGAAGGCCCGCGGCTTTGAGGTGGGCTTCTTCACCGAGGGCGGCGACCAGTTTGTGGTGGAAAGCCTTATGAAGTTCGGTGAGAAGGATATCAAGTCCATCGACCGCGCCGACCTGGAGCTGCCCCCGCTGGAAGCCCAGCCCGACCAGCCCGGTCTGGATGAGGCGGAGGCCGAGGGCCTCACCACCTGGGTGAGCGATACCTTCAAGGACCGCTTCAGCAAGGTGAGCACCAGCGACCGCGTGACCAGCGCCCCGGCCATTGCCCTGCAGGGCGAGGGCGATATCTCCCCGGAAATCAAGGCCTACCTCCGCGCCATGGGCCAGGAAGTGCCCGAAACCCACCCGGAGATTGCCTTTAACCCGCACAACCCCATCGTCATGAAGCTCGCTGAGCTCCGCAGCAAGGATGAAGCCCTGGCCACCCTTCTGGCCGATCAGCTCATCAACACCGCCCTGCTGCGTGCCGGCATGCTCGATGACCCCGCCAAGCTGGCCGATAACTCCCAGGCTCTGCTGGAGAAGCTGCTGAATAAGTAAGCACCGCTTCCCCCGATTCTTTCCGCAGCCCACTCCATTCCCGGAGTGGTCTGCGTGTTTTCGCTAGACATTGATTTTTTTGTGTTACACTTTGCGTATGCGGAAGAGTGTCTGTTCTGTGCTGAAAATAAGTGCCCTGCTGGTGCTGGCGGGGATGCAGCTGGCTTGCATCGATGTGAATAAACCCTTGGAATCCGGCGAAACCCGGCTGGAAAAGGCGGTGAAGACGCAGGACGCGGCGGAGGTGAAGCGCCTGCTGGATGCCGGGGCTGATCCGAATCTGGAAGGAAAGTATAAGAGTACCCCGCTGTGGCTGGCCCTGCTGTACGGGAGTGGTGATATGGACATTATTCAATCCCTGCTGGACGCCGGAGCCCGGATTACGCCGGATGATGTGAATCGGGCAGCCGCCTCCGGGTATCCGCAGTATCTACGGCTGATGCTGGATAAAGGGGGCGAGGCCCCCCGGGTTGCAGACCCCGGGAAGGGGATTCCTATCTGGAACTCACTGGCGGATGCCTCCGATGAGGAGGGCCGCGACTCTGTGGCCTGTGCCCGCCTGCTGGAAGCCCGGGGTATATCGCCGCATGATCCGGTCTATGCTCATTTCCCTTTGCATTCTGCTGCCATGCATGCCAATGAGCCTCTGGCTCGCTATCTGCTGGAAAAGGGCTTTCCTGTGAATGAGCGCGACTCTCTGGGGATGACCCCGCTGATGAAGAATAATGATCATGCCGCCATGACCAGGCTGCTGCTGGAGCAGGGGGCCGATGTCAATGCCCGGAGCAATGAGGGAAACACGGCACTCATGCAGGAAATGCTGACCCCCCAGGTGGCGCGTGCTCTGCTGGATGCGGAGGCTGACCCGAATATCCGCAATAAGAAGGGCGAAAACGCCTTGTTGCATCATCTGCATCATCCGGATCCCGCCGGTGGCTGGCAGCAGGGGGAGAACGGTGAGCTTATTTCCTGGATTGTCGCATCTTACAACAAGGAGCTGGTGCAGATGCTCATAGCCGCCGGGGCTGATGTGAACGCCCCCGATAACGAGGGCGATACCCCGCTCAAAGCGGTCGGCGCCTCCGATGCCGCAGTGAGCAAGATGCTCCGCGATGCCGGTGCCCGGTAGCCTCAGCTCTTTCTATTCCGGAAAAAGCAGAGCAGAATTGGGCTTGCCCCAAACACTCTGTGCCTGACAGGAGCCGGGGAGCGTGTGTGCTCGGAAATGAAAAAGGCCTGCTGAAATGAGCAGGCCTTCATATTTGAAGAGCGGATGATGGGATTCGAACCCACGACATCAACCTTGGCAAGGTTGCGCTCTACCACTGAGCTACATCCGCGTGTTTTTGTGAGAGCGGATGATGGGATTCGAACCCACGACATCAACCTTGGCAAGGTTGCGCTCTACCACTGAGCTACATCCGCGTGTTT
>CAZTAX010000026.1:0-18388 GCA_964611765.1 uncultured Akkermansia sp.
CCTCGCGCAGCAGGTCGTAGGGCAGCTGCACCCAGTCGGCGGTCATGGCGTCCTCAGAGACGATGGCGCGCAGGTTGGTGGCGAACTCGTAAGAGCGCTCATCGCCCTTCACACCCACGGTCTTCACGGGAATGAGGCCGGCGTAGGCCTGCCAGCACTTGTCGTACCAGTCCCACTTGCGCAGCGTGCCGATGAAGATGGCATCGCACTCGCGGATGATGTCCAGGCGTTCCTTGGTTACCTCGCCCGGGCAGCGCACAGCCAGACCGGGACCGGGGAAGGGGTGGCGCCACAGAATGTCATGCGAAATGCCCATGGAAGCACCCAGCTCGCGCACTTCGTCCTTGAACAGGAAGGCCAGCGGCTCAATCACCTTGCCTTCTTCCTGCATCTTGAGCACGCGCTCCACGCGGTTGTGGTGGGTCTTGATGACGGAAGCCTTGCTCTTGGCGTTGGAGGCGCTTTCAATAACGTCCGGGTAGAGGGTACCCTGAGCCAGCATCTCGGCATCGCCCACGGCATCCCAGAACACGTCGATGAACAGGTTGCCGATGATGCGGCGCTTTTTCTCCGGGGCGGTTTCACCGGCCAGGGCGGTCAGGAAACGCTCGCTGGCGTCCACGGTCTCAATTTTCACGCCCATGCGCTCGAAGTTGGCCTGCACTTCCTTAGCCTCGTCCTTGCGCAGCAGACCGTTGTCCACAAAGATGCAGCGCACATTCACGCCGGCCTCGTGCAGCAGCACGGCCAGCACGGTGCTGTCCACACCGCCGGAAACACCGCAGACCACCTGCTTGTCGCCCACCTTGGCGCGGATGTCTTCGATAAGCTCGCGCTTGAAGTCGCCGATGTCGAACTTAGCCAGGTTTCTGGCATAGGAAAGGAAATTCTTCAGGATGGTGCGGCCCTCGTGGGAGTGGGTCACCTCCGGGTGGAACTGGATACCGAACATCTGCTCGCCCCACTGCAGGGAAACCGGCACGCCCTCGCTGTTGCGGGCAATCACGCGGCAGTTATCGGCCAGGTGATCCACCGTGTCAGAATGGCTCATCCACACCTGGGAGGACGGGCTCATCTCCGCATACAGACCCTCCAGCTTCTCAGGCACCAGGGCGGCGGGACCGTACTCGCGCTTGTTACTGGGGCGCACCGTGCCGCCCGTCTTGATATTCAGGAGCTGCATGCCGTAGCACACGCCCAGCACCGGCACACCAAAACCGGTGAGCCATTCAAAATCAATATCCGGGGCATCCGGTTCCGACGTGCTGCGGGGACCACCGGAAAGGATGATGGCACCCGGCTCGCTGATTTCATGCAGATCCTCCAGCGCATACAGCTTGGCGAGGAATCCCAGCTCACGCACACGGCGCACAATCAGCTGCGTGTACTGTGAGCCGTAGTCGATAACGGCAACTATGTGTTTGGGGGTCATAATGTGTGGGGAGTATTGTAGCAGATAGGTATACGCCTTGCAAGCCTAATCGCCACGAGCAGCGCGAGTGGCGATTCATCCCCGGGCGCAGCCCGGGGCTTTCATACGCCCGCGCTGCGGGCGTATGAAACCCCCCGGCCCATGGCGGGCCGGGGGGATGGAAGATGGCAAAAATCATCTGAAGATGATTTTGCCATCTTCTGCATCTACGAGAATCACGCTGCCTTCCGGATAACGCCCCTCGAGAATCGCCATGCTGAGCGGATCAAGGATATCATGCTGAATGGCGCGTTTGAGCGGGCGGGCTCCGTACACCGGGTCGTAGCCGTGCTCGGCCACGAGGGCGGCGGCGGCATCGCTGAGCTGCATGCGCAGCCCGCGGTTTTCGAGCCGTTTGAGCACGCGGCGCAGCTGAATGCCCACAATCTGCTTGAGGTCATCGCCCTGCAGACGGTCAAAGATGATGATTTCATCGATGCGGTTGAGGAATTCCGGGCGGAAGTGGCCGCGGAGGGCATCCAGGGCGCGGGTGTTGCGGGTGGCGGCATCGGTTTCGTTCAGGATGAACTGGCTGCCGATGTTGCTGGTCATGATGAGCACGGTGTTGGTGAAATCCACCGTGCGGCCCTGACCATCTGTGATGCGGCCGTCATCCAGTACCTGGAGCAGCACGTTGAATACATCCGGGTGGGCCTTCTCAATCTCATCGAAAAGCACCACGCTGTATGGCCTGCGGCGCACGGCTTCCGTGAGCTGACCGCCCTCATCGTAGCCTACGTACCCCGGAGGCGCACCGATAAGGCGGGAGACGCTGTGTTTCTCCATGTACTCGCTCATGTCGATTCGAACCATGGCGGCTTCGTCATCGAAGAGGAACTCCGCCAGGGCCTTGGCCAGCTCAGTCTTGCCCACGCCGGTGGGGCCCAGGAAGATGAAGGAACCCAGCGGGCGGTTTTCATCCTGCAGGCCGGCACGGGAGCGGCGCACGGCATCGGCCACGGCTTTCACCGCTTCCTTCTGGCCGATGAGTCGCTGGCCGAGGCGCTCCTCCATGTGCAGGAGCTTTTCGCGTTCGCCCTCGGCCATGCGGGCAGCGGGAATGCCGGTCCAGGTGGAGACGACCTTGGCAATGTCCGCTTCAGTCACTTCTTCCTTCAGCAGGCCGGTGCCGCTCTTCTGCAGGGCTGCCAGGGCCTCGCGGGCTTCTTTGGCGGCAGCTTCTGCAGCGGGAATTTCGCCGTAGAGGATGGCGGAGGCCCGGCCCAGGTCGCCCTTGCGCTGGGCCTGCTCGGCCTCGGTGCGCAGGGTATCAATCTTCTTCTGGGCATCGCGGGCTTTCACCACGACGTCTTTTTCGCTCTTCCACTGGGCGACCATGGCATCCACCTTTTCGCGGGTATCGGCCAGTTCTTTGGTGATTTTCTCCAGGCGAGCCTTGGAGTCATCATCCTTTTCCTTGGCCAGGGCCTGGCGCTCCATCTCCAGCTGCATGGCGCTGCGGTTCAGCTCGTCAATCTCGCTGGGCATGGAATCCAGCTCGATTTTGAGACGCGCGGCGGCTTCGTCCACCAGGTCTACGGCCTTGTCCGGCAGGAAACGGTCACTGATGTAGCGGTTGCTCAGGGTGGCGGCGGCCACCAGGGCACCGTCTGTGATATGCACGCCGTGGTGCACTTCGTAGCGTTCTTTCAGACCACGCAGAATGGCAATAGTGTCCTCCACGCTCGGCTCGGCCACATAGACCGGCTGGAAGCGACGCTCCAGTGCGGCATCCTTTTCGATGTACTTGCGGTATTCATCCAGCGTGGTGGCACCGATGGTGCGGAGCTCGCCGCGGGCCAGGGCGGGTTTGAGCAGGTTGGCGGCATCCATGGAGCCCTCGCCGCCCGCACCGGCACCCACCAGGGTGTGCAGTTCATCGATGAAGAGGATGATTTCGCCATTGCTGGCAGTCACTTCCTTGATGAAGGCTTTGAGTCGCTCCTCGAACTCGCCGCGGTACTTGGCGCCGGCCAGCATGGAGCCGATATTGAGGCCCACCAGGCGCTTGCCCTTCATGCTTTCCGGCACGTCGCCGTTCACGATGCGGCGGGCCAGCCCTTCGGCAATGGCGGTCTTGCCCACGCCGGGCTCGCCGATGAGCACCGGGTTGTTCTTGGTGCGGCGCGAAAGGATTTGCAGCACGCGGCGAATTTCTGCATCGCGGCCGATGACCGGGTCAATCTTGCCCTGGCGGGCGCGGGCGGTCAGATCCGTGCCGTATTTCTCCAGGGTCTGGTATTTCTCCTCCGGGTCCTGGTCGGTGATGCGCTGGTTGCCGCGCACGTCCTTCAGGGCCTCCAGATATTTAGCCTTGGTCAGCCCGCAGCTCTCCAGCACCGGGGAAAGGGCGGAATCTGCCTCGAATACGCCCAGCACAAAGTGCTCTACGCTCAGGTAGTCATCCTTCATGCTCTGGCGCTGCTGCTCGGCTGCGGTCAGGGCCCGGTCCAGCTCCGGGCCGATTCCCGGGCTCTGCGCCACGCCGCCGCGCTGCCGCGGCTGCCGCTCCAGCTGCGCTGTGAGTTCCCGTTTCAGGCGGGCGGCATCTACCCCCGCGCGGGGCAGTACCGCGGAAAGTACGCCGCCTTCCTGTTCCATCAGGGCCAGCAGAAGCTCCGCCGGGTAAATCTGTGCGCGCCCTGCCGACTGCGCCGCTTTCTGCGCTGCCTGCAGGCCTTCCATGAATTTTGTAGTAAGATTATTATTCATCATGCAGGTATGATGCTATCAGTTGGTATGATTGTTCAAAAATATTATGCGAAGTTGTAATTTTAATTTCCCCGCCGTCAGGGCAGGGGAAACAAAAAGCGCATCTGGCGGAACCAGACGCGCATTTTGTTTGAGTAATAGGGAAAGATAAACTTTCCGGAATCACTTACTTCTTAACGGGAGTCACCACGGGAGCGGGAGCAACCGGCTCGGGGGTCACCTGCTGCTGCTGCTGCTGCTGGCAGGAAACGAAAGCGGCGGCCGTAAGAGCGAGGATAGCGATCTTCTTCATAATTATCTTACTAGTTTTGATGTTGTTTGATGCACCCGGCCAGGCAAGGATAGCTTGGCGGGCTAAGCTCAATATAGCAGCATTTCCCTACAAATCAAGTCTAAAATGAATTTTTTTGCACTTGACAAGTGAACATTTATCAGAGCAAAGTACGATTTTTCCCATTCCGGGAAAAGAAAAGGATTGCGAAAGATGTCATATTGTGGGAATATCAGCCCCGATGATGCAGCTGAGTGAAACCATAGCCGCCATAGCCACTGCGCCGGGAACCGGGGCCATTGCCGTTATCCGCGTGAGCGGGCCGGAGGCTCTGCGTGTGGTGCAGCAGTGCGTGGCGGGCAAGGTCTTGCAGCCGCGCATGGCCACGCTCGTGCGCGTGCGCGATGCGCGCGGACGCGTCATAGATGAGTGCGTGGCGACGTATTTTGCCGGGCCGGCCAGTTTCACCGGTGAGGATACGGTGGAGCTGAGCTGCCACGGCGGCATGCTGGTGACCCGGCGCGTGCTGGAGCGCCTGCTGGCCTGCGGTGCCCGCCCGGCCGAGCCGGGGGAATTTTCGCGTCGCGCGTTCGAGAACGGTAAGCTGGATCTCACGCAGGCGGAAGCCGTCATGGATATCATTTCCGCCGGGAGCGACCTGGCGCTGCGAGCCGCGCAGAATCAGTTGCAGGGGGCAATCGGCACTCAGGTGGCCGCTGCGGCGGATATTCTCATCAACGTGGCGGCGCATGTGGAGGCCTATATTGATTTTCCGGAGGAAGATATCGCCCCGGACACGACAGAAACGCTCCTTTCCCAGCTGGATGAGGTGGAGGCCCTGCTGCGCCGCCTGCTGTCCACAGCAGATGAGGGGCGCCTGCTGCGCGAGGGTATCCGCACGGCCATTGTCGGCGCACCGAATGTGGGTAAATCCAGCCTGTTGAACATGCTGCTGGGGTATGAGCGTGCCATCGTGAGCAGCACCGCCGGCACCACGCGCGACACGATTGAGGAAAGCGTGGCCCTGGGCGGCCTGCGCCTGCAGCTGATTGATACCGCCGGGCTGCACGAGAGCGCGGACGCCATCGAACGCGCCGGCATGGAGCGCAGCCGCCGCGCCGGAGCCGAGGCCGATTTGCTGCTGGAGGTAGCGGATGTGACCGCTCCGCGCACAGCGCTGGAGCTGCCGGAGACAGGGGCTCACCGTTTGCTGGTGCTCAATAAATGCGACCTGCCCGCTCACCCGGACTGGAGCGGGGAGACGGCTGCCATCCGCCTCTCCTGCGCGGCAGGCATCGGGCTGCTCGAATTGGAACAGACGGTGGAAAAACTATTCCTGCATGATTCCGGCGAGCGGGATTCGCTGGCCGCCATCAACACCCGCCACCGCCACGCCTTGCAGGAGGCCCTGGACTACCTGTCCGCCGCCCGTGCGGCTCTCGTTGCCGGCGAATCTCCGGAGTTGGTGGATGTAGACCTCCGCGCCGCGCTTGATTCCCTGGGTTCCATCACCGGGCGGATCGATACGGAGGATATCCTCACCCGCGTTTTTGCGACCTTCTGCCTGGGTAAGTAACTGATCGGAGCACGGGAGTTCACTCCCGGTTAAACGCACCATGATTCCTAAAGTCCCGGAACGCCTAACGAAAACATCATCAAAAGATTGATATTCGTATTTCTTATAAAAATACACATCTCAAAAAATGCCTAACGTCGAAATGCGCTATTTTTATCTATTAAAACTTGTTTAGATATTGATAAATCAATGTTTTTAGTTTTAAGTATCGTTACGAGTCCGGGACTTCAGGATGATTCAGGTGCTGAAGCTCCGGCACCCGAAAACCGAAAAACAAACCGGCTCCCCCGGAAGCGGCGTAGGGGGAGCCGGTGAAAGTGGTTATACTAACTGGTGGATTAGTTCTTTTCGGGCATCTTGCCCGTCTTGAAGTACTGCTCGATTTCCTCGAGGGTGCGGCCCTTGGTTTCCGGCAGGAAGAAGGCGGCAGTGATGAAGTAAATCACCGTGAAGCCGGCCAGCCAGAAGAACACGGAGGAGTAGCCGGAGGAGCCCACCCAGGGCAGGAAGGTACCTGCGATGGTGGTGGACACACCCTGGTTGATGAGCAGGGCAATGGCCATACCATTGGCGCGGATGCGGGTGGGCATCAGCTCGGAAAGGGCCAGCCACACGCACACGCCGGGGCCTGCTGCGTAGAAGGAGATGAACACCACGAAGAAGCCGGTCACGATCCAGCCGGTCACGGCGTTGGGCTTCATGCCGATTTCAGCGCGGGTGATGGTCACTTCCTTCACGGCGCCTTCGGGCAGCGGGGTGGTCCAGAAGCAGATCTTGTCCATGAAGGTGGGGGCCAGAGCGGTGCTCTTGGCGATGGCAATGGCGGAACCATCAGCAGCACCATCGGCGCGAACCTCAGCCACGTCCTGCATGCTGGAGGTGCCCTGCGTGTAGGTCACAATCAGCTGCATGCCGGGGGCCACGGATTCGCCCTGCATGAATTCGGGGTGAGCGGTCAGAACCTCGGGGGTTACAGCGGCCTTCACAGCATCGGCGGCGGAGATGTTCAGGGAGTTATCCTGCACAGCGGCAGCCACCTGGGCGGTCACGTCCACGCGGTTGTTCTCCACGGTCAGGAACATGGCACCCACACCGGCCAGACCCACGATGATGCCCAGCGTGCCCATCTTGAGCAGGAAGGTGCGGCCTTTCTTGTCCACCAGGGTCACAGCCACCATGGTCATGACCATGTTGGTGATCTTGATGGCCAGGTCAGCCCAGTTGGCAACCTCGCCCTGCAGACCGGCCTGCTGGAAAATCTTGACGGAGTAGTTCAGCACAGAGTTGATGCCGGTGGCCTGCGTGCAGGCCAGCACCACCACCGCCAGGATGAAGGGAATCACATACTTGCGCTGGAGGAGGGAATCGCCCTTGGCGGCCTCGGCCATATCGGCCTTGGCGGCTTCCTCGGCAGCATCGGCGGCAATCATTTCGTCCAGAATCTCCTTGGCGGCAACATCACCGTTGTTGGAGGCCAGGGAGCAGAGAGCCAGCTCGCGCTGACCGCGGCGGTACAGCCAGCGGGGGGATTCCTTCAGCTTGAAGGCACCGAAGAAAAGGATGAGACCGGGGATGGCGGAGCACCAGAAGATGACCTGCCAGGCCATCGTCTTGCTCTCAGCGGTCACGGTGGGGTCATCAGCTGCGCCCACCCACATGGTGGTCACCAGACCGATGAGGGCCGCGAACACCAGACCCACGGTAAGCATAAACTGGAACATGCCGGTACCCTTGCCGCGGGAGTTGGCATCCAGACATTCAGCCAGGTACATGGGAACCACCACACCCACGAGACCGGCACTGGCACCCTGCAGAATACGACCACCCATCAGCATCTCGAACACGCCATTGGAGAAGCAGATGACGGGGATGCTCAGCGTGAACAGCAGGGCAGAGAGGATGATTACCTTCTTGCGGCCCAGCCATTCAGCCAGCATGCCGGCGAACAGGGAGGAAAGAACGGAGCCGAAAAGAACCGCAGCCACCACGATGGCCAGTTCTTGCGGGGTGTAGGAAGAGGTCTTTTCAATGTACGGCAGAGCGGCGGCAATCACGCCTACGTCAATACCATACAGAAGACCACCAAGGCCTGCCATTACCATCAGGTAAAGGGCATAGCGTTTTACGGAGCTCGGAAGCTCGACTTTGGTTGCGTCTGTACTCATAACGGGCGATATTATATCAGCCCTGTTGCACAGTTCAACCCTAAATTATGGGGTACGCGCCTTTTTTCAGGTAAAATTGTGTTATCGGGCCAGAATACCGGGTGTGCCGCTCACGCCGGTGGGAGAGATCGGGCGTATGGCGATGCGGTCCAGCGTGTTGGCGACCTGGGCGGGGATGGTGATTCTGCTGCAGTTGCCGGGGAGTACATCCATGGTGAACCAGCGGCCTCTGCTGCCCACCTGGAGCACCCATTTGCGGGCCTCCCCCTGCCAGGTGACGGTGCAGCCGTTGCCGGAGTCCTGCGCCTGCACCAGCGGGGCGGCGGGGCGGTGGTTGCCGCTCCAGGGCATGGCCGGCGGCAGTGCCACGGTGCGGTAGAATTTTGCCAGTTCCTTCTGAATGCCGCCGCGGTTGGTGCCCAGCGATTTCCAGCTCCAGAAGAGCTGGCCGCAGCTCTGGCGGGCCAGACTGCGGGAATACCCGATCTGCCGCCCGATTTCAGAGGCTTTGCGGCCGGGATCTTCCTTGCTGTCGATGCGCACGGAGGCAATGCCGGGCCAGACCGGGCGGGAGGGGTTGATGCCGCTCCACCAGCGCATGAGGGCAGGGAAGCTCTGCGGCCCCTCGCAGCGCCAGTAGAGCTGGGGTGAGAGGTAATCCACCCAGCCTCTGGCCAGCCATTTGCGGGCGTCGCAGGCCAGGTCCTCGTAGGCGTTGATGCCGGCTTCCACATCCTCCGGCACCCCGGGCTGCCAGATGCCGAAGGGGCTGATGCCCACGCGCACATGCGGTTTCACGGCCTTCACCTGGCGGTAGAGTTCCTGCACAAAGGAATCGATGGCGGCGCGGCGCTGGGCGGGGGTGCGGCCATCCCGCACGTTGTGGTGCGGCGGGTAGGGGTAGAAGTAGTCATCCAGGTGCACACCGTCCACATTGTAGCGGCGTACCACATCCATGATGACGCGCAGCACATGTCCGCGTGCCTGGGGCTGGCCGGGGTTCAGGATGGTGGTGCTGCCGGCTTTCAGAATCCAGCCCGGCTGGCGGCGGGCGATATG
Source organism: uncultured Akkermansia sp. (assembly GCA_964611765.1). Classification (GTDB taxonomy): domain Bacteria; phylum Verrucomicrobiota; class Verrucomicrobiia; order Verrucomicrobiales; family Akkermansiaceae; genus Akkermansia. Next base: position 9,255 of record CAZTAX010000026.1, read on the forward strand.
GCCGCGCCCCACCGGGCGGCTGCTCACCGTGGCGCGGAAGGGGTTGAACCACGCATGCACCTCGATGCCGCGCTGGTGCGCCTCGCCGATGGCAAAGGCCAGCGGGTCATAGCCGGGGTTCTGCCCCGGGCCGCTCAGCCAGGCGCTCCAGGGTTCCAGATCGGATTTATACACGGCATCGCCATTCGGGCGCACTTGCAGGATGATGGCGTTGAGCCGCAGACTGGCGGCCTGCTCAATGATGCGGAGCAACTCCGCTTTCTGTTCGCCGGCGGGCAGGCCGGCGCGGCTGGGCCAGTCCAGGTTGAACACCGTGGCCACCCACGCAGCGCGGAATTCGCGTGCAGGCTCGGGCACTTTGTCATTCACCTGCTGCCAGGCCTGGGCCAGGCATGCAGTGGCCAGAAAAAGAAGTAGGAACAAGCGCTTCACAAAGTGCAGTATAGCGCCGGCCCGCCTCCCATGCAAGCACCCAGCAAGGCATACTGGAATGTACAAACATCCATTGGGGAAACTCGAAAAACTCAATCCTGCTCGACAAATTCAAATTCGCATCGGATGAGTTTTCAGAGCTCCCCCATTTGTCCTTCCTTCTCACACTTCCTCGGCCGCATCATCCTGCGGGAGGGCATCTGCGCCGTCGATATCGGGGGTGGCGTCCGGGTCTTCAGCCACTTCTTCCACATCACTGCCGGCATCCGGGTCTTCGGCCAGCTCGGCATGCACGGTGCAGAGCGGGCGCTGCTTGGTGAAATCGGCCATGGTTTCAATGTAGGCCTTGCCCTCGTATTCGCAGCCGGCGTGGGCGAGCATGCCGGAGGTGCGGCAGAGTCGGATACCGCTGTTGCGACCGGCGGCAGGAGCGGTGCGGATTCCCTTCATCTGGTAGCCGCGGGCGGCGGCGCACTGCATGACCCCCACCCAGAGCGGCAGGGCCACGGTGCCGCCGTAGGCCTTATCCGCAATCATGGTGGGGCGGTCAAAACCCACCCAGACTGCGGCGGTCAGGTCGGTGGTGAAGCCGCAGAACCAGGCATTCGTGTAGTTATTGGTGGTGCCGGTCTTGCCGCCGCAGGGGAATTTGAAGCCCAGCCTCTGCACGTTGCCGGCGGTGCCGCCGGGTTTGGTGATCTGCTGCAGCACCGCGGAAACCGCATTGGCAGAGCGGGTGGAGCACACGCGGCGGGCGCTCGGGGTGTTCTGCCAGACCACGCGGCCATCCTTATCCGTGATGTGCTGGATGATGTAGGGCGTGGGGCGCACGCCGCCGTTGGCAAAGGCGGTGAAAGCCCCGGCCACCTCCAGGGGAGAGGCTTCCCAGGTGCCCAGGTAGATGGTGGGGCCGGGGGTCTTGGCCGGGCGGGGGAAGCCGGCATAGAGCGCGGTGTTGATGACGTTCTGCAGACCCGCAATGTTGCCGGCGCGCACGGCCATGGTGTTGCGGCTCTTCAGCAGGCCCCAGGCGGCGGGATGATTGCCGGTGAAGCGGCCATCCGAGTTGCGCGGGCGCCAGTGCGGGGCCCCCGCAATCTCGCCGCGGAGGATGGAGTTATCCGACAGCAGGGAGCGCGGGCCGTAGCCGCGCTCGAAATAGGCGGCGTACACCAGCGGCTTGAAGATGGAACCCACCTGGCGGCGGCTCTGCAGCGCGCGGTTCAGGGGGGATTCCGTGCTGTCGCGCCCGCCCACCACGGCCAGCAGGGCACCGGTGGCATTATCGATGACCGCGCAGGCGGCCTGCAGGTATTTCGGGCGGAGCTTGTCGGCCGCTTCTTCCGGGGTTCCGGCTTTCAGGGCTTTGAACTGGGCGCGGGTCTGGTGTTTCCAGCCCTTCTGCTTTTCGAACATGGCGGTGAGCCGCGCATCAATTTCGCGCATGGCGTCATCCTGCAGGTCGATATCCAGCGTGGTCTGCACGCGCAGACCGCCGGAGACCACCACTTCCTCTTTCAGTTTCTCGTCTTTCGAGTCCAGCAGGGAGAGCAGGTGGTCCACCTCGGTGCGCACCAGGTCAAGCGCGTAGTTATCATTGCCGCGGCGTTCGGGCTTGCGCGTCACCAGCGGCTCCTTCATGGCAAACTCGTACTCATTGCGGGTGATTTTGCCGTGCTCGTACATGAGTTTCAGTACCTTGTCGCGCTGAATCAAGGCCGCAGAGGGGTTGCGGTAGGGGGAAAACTGGTTCGGACTGCAGATGATGCCGGCCAGCATGGCTGCTTCGCCCACGGTGAGGTCGCGCGGCAGCTTGTCGAAATAGCCGTAGGCGGCCTGTTTGAGCCCCAGGAAGGTGTGGCCCCAGAACACGCGGTTCAGGTAGCACTTCAGGATGGTTTCCTTATCGTAGGTGGATTCGATGCGGCGGGCCAGCGCCATTTCGGTGAATTTGGCATCGAAATCGCGTGTGTGGTGGTTATAGGTATTTTTGGCCAGCTGCATGGTCAGGGTGGAGGCACCCTGGGTGGTGCGGTGGTGCTTGAATACCTGGGCCACCGCGCGGAGCATACCGCGGGGGTCGATGCCGCCGTGCGTCCAGAACGAGCGGTCTTCCTGCATCACCAGCGCATCTATCATGTAGCGCGGCACTTCCTCGTGGAGATCCGAGATGCTGCGGCGGTTCTCGCCGTGCAGGGTGCCGATTTCGTTGCCCTTGCGGTCCAGCACGATGGTGCGCTCCGGCATGCGGGTGACCTGCGAGAGGTCGTAGCGCTCTGCTTTCACACCGTAGATAACCGCCAGGATGCTGCCCAGCACCAGCCCGGCAAAGGCCAGACTCAGCATGATTTTGGTGGGAATGAGGACGATTTTCGGCAGGTTCCGCAGCGCCCAGAACGCCATGCGCAGCGGCAGGGTGAATATGAGCCACACGGCACGCAGGCAGCCGGTTCCCTTGCGCGGCGGCTTCTGGAACTCGCGGATCGGGTTCACATCCTCCGGCAGCGGTTCGTAGGGCGTGTCATCATTTTCCCAGGCGCGGCGCGGCGCGCGGCGGGGGGGCGGTGCCGGCTCTTCGTATTCCTCGTACTCCCGGTAATCCTCATAGCTGCTGCGGCCAGGGGTCTGGCGGCTCCGGGGCGGCGGCTGCACGCGGTAATCCATCCGCTCCCGGGGCTCGGGTTCGGGGTAGTCCTCCTGCGGTGCCTTGTAGCGTGCCATGGTGCTGAGAATTTACGGTGCGATGGGTTTGATGATGAGCTTGCCCAGTGTCTCCGCCTTGCGGCCCGGAATGTAGCAGCGGCGCAGGCTGGCGGTGGTGTGCCGCGGGCGGCGGGTGTAGGTGCGGAAGATTTCCCCGGTCTCACTGTGGCAGAGGCTGAAGCGCGGGGCACGCTGCGGAGTGTCGAACTCGATGCCCCGCACACCGGCCCGCTCACCGGGAATGCCCAGGGCGGCGCAGTAGCGTTTCCAGACCGGGCCGTGGCCGCGGCTGCCGTGGTGTACCCAGGCCAGGGCGTGGGCCAGTTCGTGCAGCAGGGTGCGGCGCAACTGCTCCGGGTCCTTGGTGGCGTAGGCCTCTGCGTAGTAGCGAGAGAGGCTGATGCGCCGCTGCTGCATCTTGCAGCATCCCAGGCGGCGGGTGGTCTTGTCCCAGCCGAAGCTCCAGCCTTCCAGGTGCAGGTGGGCCAGGCAGACGGCCGCGTAGGACTCCACCTCCGCCGGTGTGGCACCGGCGGGATGCGGGGGCAGGGGGATGTGCTGCGCTTCTGCTGCGGACATTGCGAAAAAGGCGGCCGGGGGTGCCGGCCGCCTGTCTGGTAAAGAGCTTTACTTAGTGCCGGCTGCGTCCATCTTTTCGCGCACCTTGGCCTCGATTTCGGCGTAGAGCTCTGCATTGTTGCGCAGGGCATCCTTGGCGCCGTCGCGCCCCTGGGCAAGTTGCCCGCCGTTGTAGCTGAACCAGGAACCGCGCTTCTGCACGATGTCGAACTCCATGGCCAGGTCGATAAGGCTGCCCACGGAGGAGATTCCTTCGTTGTACATGATGTCGAACTCGCACTCCTTGAAGGGCGGCGCCACCTTGTTCTTGACCACTTTCAGCTTGGTGCGGTTGCCGGATACAGAGCCGTCTGTACCCTTGATCTGGCCGATGCGGCGGATATCGCAGCGCACGGAGGCGTAGAACTTCAGCGCACGGCCGCCGGGGGTCGTCTCCGGGTTGCCGAACAGCACGCCGATCTTTTCGCGGATCTGGTTCGTGAAGATGCAGATGGTGCGGGCTTTGGAAATGAGGGAGGTGAGTTTGCGCAGGGCAGCGCTCATCAGGCGGGCCTGGGCGCCCACCGTGCTGTCGCCTATATCGCCTTCCAGTTCCTGCTTGGTCACCAGGGCGGCCACGGAGTCCACCACCACTACGTCGATGGCGTTGGAACGCACCAGTGCCTCGCAGATCTGCAGGGCTTCCTCGCCGCTGTTCGGCTGGGAGACCAGCAGGTCATCCAGGTTCACGCCCAGCTTGGCGGCGTAGGCAGGATCCAGCGCGTGCTCCACATCGATGAAGGCGGCCAGACCACCGGCCTTCTGCGCCTGGGCAATCACGGTCAGCGTGAGCGTGGTCTTACCGGAGGATTCCGGCCCGAAAACCTCCACGATTCGGCCGCGCGGGAAACCGCCCACTCCCAGGGCTCGGTCGATAAGCAGGTTGCCGGTCGGAATCGTTTCCACCTCCATGGTCTTGCGGTCGCCAAGACGCATGATGGCGTTCTCACCAAAATCTTTCTGAATCTGGAGCATAGCGGCATCCAGCGCGCGCTGGCGCTGCGCCATCACTTTGTCCATGTCAGGGGAAATCTCTTTGCTCATATCCCCCTCAGTCTACCTGTTTCGCTACCCCGTGGCAAGCGCAAATTACGCCACGTCCCGAATTCGCTCACTCGTGCCCCGGGCTCTGAATCCTTCGCGCGCACGCGTATCCGTTCGTTTTTCTTTGCGGTGGATCGGCATCCTTTTTGTGTTAAAAATGGGAAAATCTGACTTTTTGTGTCATTTTGTGTCTTAATTTTGAATAAAAATACCAAAATATCCCAAATATGCATGGAAAAATAATGAAAAGTTCACAAAAATACACAAAAGCTAGAGTATAGTCTACATTTTAATCTTGACCGTACTCTAGTTTTTAGTTAAGATGAGCGCGGAGCCGGGTCCTGGGTTCGCAAACGCGAGAGCGCAGGGTAGGCTGGTTCCCTTCCAATAGAAAACACAATACAACACACACAATATATGAAAAAGAGCCTTATCACGATGATGGTTGCCGCGCTCATGAGCACCGCTTTCGCCGGTACCGCCACCACAGACTCCTACCAGGTTTCCCAGCAGCCCGATTTCAAGCGTCTGAGCGGTGCTGTTCATGTCGGGGCCGGCACGGCCTACACCGCCCACGGCTATGTGGTATCCCGCGCCGTGATTCAGGGCGAAGGCTACGGCATGGGTGCTGTTCAGCTGGCCTACGATTTCGGCAAGGAAGGCTTCTGGAGCTATGCCGGCGGCATCTCCTACAAGGTTCCGTTCTCCGGGCATACCCTGTACGGCAACCCCTACGCTGCAAATGTAGTGTATAAGAGCGCATACAGCCAGTACTACGCCGGCGCAATGGCAGCCGGCTATCCCGCGAATCAGGCTTCTGCCTATGCCTCCTCTCAGGCTCAGCAGGCTGTCGATGCCAACCGCGACAACGATGCTTACAAGATCGGCTACAAGAACATCGAGGACGAGTTCGTCATCCGTAACAGCGTGAAGTACACCCGCCCGATGTGGAATGTGGCCGTTGGTCACGACTTTTACCACGGTGGTATTGCCGGTGTGGTGGCTAAGCACTACGACGGCGAGGATGACTCCCGCATGCAGGAAATCTTCACCACTTTCGAAGTGACTCCGGTAGCATGGTTCTCTGCCGACATCATGGCCGCCCGCACCTTTGACACCATCGAAGGTTGGTGGTTCGAGGCCCACGCCCGCCTCAAGGCCCCCATCGTCGGCACGCCTGAAGACATCAAGGTGGCCGGTATCCTCGAGTACGGTATGAGCTGGACCGCCAACTTCTACGAATCCAGCCACAATGCCTGCTCCAACGGCACTCAGGCATTCTGGCTGAAGCTCTCCACCCCCTGGTTCGTGAACGAAGCCAAGAGCTTCATCCTGACTCCCTCCGTGAGCCTTAACTGGCTGGGCAAGGGCGGTATGAAGGCTAACGAACGTTCCCACGTGCGCCAGGCTACGGGCGACAGCAGCGATGTTCCCTTCCGCAACTTCGCCGTGGTGGGTGACCTGACTGCAACCTACAAATTCTAATCGAAACACAGCGTTTTACGCTGGAAATTGCCCGGATAATATGCTAGCATAGAGTCCGTGGGCTAAAGAGCCGCCCGCTGCGCAATACAGTCGGGCGGCTTTTTAAGGCCAGTCGTTACTACGCACAGAACCCTCCACAAGATAATTTTATGGTAAATCTGCTTAGTCTGAAAGGAAATCCGGTGAATGTGACCGGCGAAGAGAACGTCGTGAGCCCCGGCTTCTACATGCCGAACCGTCTGAGTGTGGCGGTGGGCAAGGCGCTGCACAAGCTGCTGGACGGCAAGGTGTGCTACCTGGTGGATCCGACCTTTCCACCGCACCCGGACGTGATGGATTATCTCACGAAAAAGAAGGTGCACATTGAGTACTTCGACTTCCGCAAGACCACCTCCCGCGCCGTGCGTGAACAGATCCTGGACCAGATGAACATGGGCAACAGTGTGGTGTTCCTGCCGGGCCAGGTGAGCAAGACCCGCGGCTGCCACGCAGACGTGCCGTCCCCCTTCCTGCGCCACGTGGGCAGCCTGCACATCTCCCCCGTGCCGGTGTTCGTGGGTTACTACACGGATACAGTTAAAGACCTGTTCCGCAGTGAGCCGCTGGCCGGCTACAGCGAGGAGCTGAGCATTCTGCCGCAGCTGCATCCCGGTCCGCAGACCGGCGAGCGCCTGCTTTCTGCCTGGCTGCAGCGCAGTGCTGAGCTGTTCTCTGCCCGCCCGCTGCTGCGCGGCTCGCTGACCACCGCCCTGGTGAAGTCCATGCGCGCCAACCCGAAGAGCGAGATTATCGATGGCATGACGCATGCTTCACTGCCGTTCTTCAAGGTGCTGGGTGTTTCCATGACCGTGGCGAAGATGCTGAAGGAGCGCGGCGACAAGCGAGTGGGGGTCATCCTGCCCCCCGGTGCCGGCGGCACCATTGCCACGCTGAGCTGCCTGCTGGCCGGGGTCACCCCGGTGCTCATCAACTACGCTTCCTCCAAGGCCGCGTTTGAAAGCACAGTGCGCCAGGCCGGGCTCAAGACCTTTATCACCGCCCGCAAGTTCATGCAGAAGCTGGATACCTTCCCCTGGCCGCCGGAGGAGCAGCTCATCATCGTGGAGGATCTGCTGAAGAATCTGGACAAGAAGGCCCTCATCGGCAACGTGCTCATGGCCAAGGCTGCGCCGGCTGCCGTCATCTGCAAGATGTTCGATACTGATGCCCGCCGCAACAACGATGAGGCCGTGATGCTCTTCACTTCCGGTTCCAGCGGCGAGCCGAAGGGCGTGGTGCTCAGCCACCGCATGGTGCTGGCCAATGTGGCCCAGTGCGCCAGCCGCATTCCGCTGGGCGAGGAGAAATTTCTGGCCAGCCTGCCGATCTTCCACAGCTTCGGTCTCACGGTGACCATGATGCTGCCGCTGCTTACCGGCTACAGCTACTGCGCTTACCCGAACCCGACGGATGCCCGGAACCTCTGCGAGCTCTGCAAGCGCTACAGTCTCACCGTGGTCTGTGCCACGCCCACCTTTGCCCGCGCCATGCTGCGCCGCGCGGATGCCGAGACGTTCAAGGCGGTGAACTACTTCATCGTGGGTGCTGAGAAGCTGCAGCCTGATCTGGAAAAGGAATTCAAGGAACGCTGCGGCGTGACCCTGCTGGAGGGCTATGGCCTCACCGAGGCTGCCCCGGTGTGCGCTGTGAATATACCGAATGCTGAGATGTTGCCGGGGTCCGCCTTCTATGTACCCGGGCTCATATCCCGCACCATCGGGACTCCGCTGCCCGGCATCGCCGTGCGCATCACCGATGTGGACGATGACACCCGCGTGCTGCCCCTCACCGAGCAGGGCATGATCTGGTTCAAGGGCGCCAACGTGTTCACCGGCTACGTGGGCAAGTCCGAAATGAACCCCTCCATTTTCAAGGATGGCTGGTTCAAGACCGGCGACATTGGCAAAATGGACCTCAACGGCTTCATCACCCTGGGTGGCCGCCTCTCCCGCTTCTCCAAGATTGGCGGTGAAATGGTGCCGCACGAGGGTGTGGAGCAGGTGCTCACCGATATCTTCGCCATCGACCCCGCCGCAGAAGGCGGCGTGCAGATTGCCATCGCCGGCGTGACCGACCCGCAGAAGGGAGAGGCCCTGGTGCTCCTCTCTGCGCTGAAGGAACACCAGCGCAGTTCCGAGGAAAAGCAGATTCTGCAGAATGTGCGCACCGCCCTGGCCGAGCGCCAGATGCCCACCCTCTGGGCACCCAAGTACATTGTCCCCGTGGAAGCCATCCCGGTGCTTCCCACCGGCAAGCTGGACCTGCGGTCCTGCAAGCTGCTGGCGGAAGAAGCCCTCGCTTCCCTGCTTTAATCCGAAAGCCCCCGCACCGCCAGGTGCGGGGGCTTTCAGCTATCTCCCACGCAGTGGGAAATTCTCTCTGCCCGGCGGGCAGAAATTCTCTCCGCAAAGCGGAAATTCTCTCGCCGTCAGGCGAAATTCTCTGTTTTGCCGCGCAGCGGCAAAAGATAAGAATTTGTATTCATCTGCGCCCGCCGGGCGCAGGGGAATTCGAGCCCACGGAGTGGGCGGTATACAGAAGCCAGGGGTGCAGCCGCGAAGCGGCGGAACCCCTGGTAACAGATGAAACAAAAAGGAACCCCGTAAGGGGTGGTATAAAGCGTTGCTGCATATAGTTCTATGCATTATGCCACCCATTCCATGGGTTCCAATTCCTTCTTCGTTTAACCAGGGGTTCCGCCGCTACGCGGCTGCACCCCTGGCTGACGTATGCCGCCCACTCCGTGGGCTCGATTTTTCGCCGCTCCGTCATAACATTTGCAAAGAAGTCACCAAAAGGGTGCCCAACTCCCT
>CAZTAX010000027.1:0-17674 GCA_964611765.1 uncultured Akkermansia sp.
GCCGACGCTGTGAAGCTCCTGGGCAATGGCAACCTTTCCAAGGCTCTGAACGTGACCGTCGATTTCGCCAGCGCTTCCGTCGCTGCCAAGATCGAGGCCGCCGGTGGCACCCTCACGGTGCTCAGCGCTCAGTAAAGGATTCAGGCTCAGTCACTGAGCCTTTGCAAAAACTTGACACGGAGCCGGGCAGCGCAGCGCTGCCCGGCACCTGTGTAAGAAAGGGAAAGGAAATTTCAACAATGTTTCTACCTTTCTGAGCATCAATCCGGTGCGTGATAAATCAGCTGCATGCCGGGCTGCCGCACCACCACTCGCTGCACTACCAGATTTCAAATTAAAACATCCCAGGAAACCATGATTTCAGCATTTGCTAATACCATGAAGGTGCCGGAGCTCCGGAGCCGCATCCTCTTCACCCTGGCCATGATTGTCATCGTGCGCCTTGGTGTTCACCTGCCGCTGCCGGGCGTGGACGTGACTGAGCTTGCCCGTTGCGTGGCCGAAGCCTCCAAGGAAGGCGACAGCCCCCTCGGTGCACTCGGTTCGATTCTCACCATCTTCTCCGGTGGTGGTCTGCAGCAGTGCGGTATCTTTGCCCTGGGTATCATGCCCTACATCTCCGCTTCCATTATGACCCAGCTCATGGGTGCAGTGCTGCCCTCCTGGCAGAAGATGATGCGCGAAGAAGGGGGCCGCCAGAAGATGACCAAGTACACCCGTATCCTGGCCATCATCATCGCCATCATCCAGGGTTACTTCCTGACCCAGACCCTGCGCAACCCTTCCACCATCGGTCTGAATGCCAATGACCTGGTGATGAACCCCGGCATTATCTTCACGCTCACCACCATCTTCATTATCGTGACCGGCACCATGTTCCTCATGTGGATTGGTGACCAGATTACCGAGCGCGGCGTGGGCAATGGTATCTCGCTTATCATTTCCGTGAACATCATTCACGCACTGCCCGGTGCCTTCGCCGTGGCATGGAAGACCTGCGTGATGAAGGGCACTGAGGTGAACCCGCTGGGTTCCCTTGGCATGGTGGCCCTCATCCTCTTCATGGTGCTCGTGGTGGCCCTGGTGGTCATCGTGAGCCAGGCACAGCGCCGCATTCCGGTGCAGTATGCCAAGCGCGTGATGGGACACGGCAAGATGATGCAGGGCGGCACCCAGTACCTGCCGCTCAAACTCAACTACTCCGGCGTGATGCCCGTTATCTTTGCCACTGCCATCCTTGCCCTGCCGCAGATGCTGGTGCAGCAGATGTTCTCCCAGGACAGCTGGGTGCATGCCGTGGTGGCCAACTGGCTCTCCCCGAACGATTTCCCCTACTACATCATCTCCGCCATCATGATTTACTTCTTCTCGTATTTCTGGGTGGCTACGATGTTCCAGCCGCAGCAGATTTCTGAGGATCTGAAGCGCAGTGGTGGCTACATTCCCGGTGTGCGTCCCGGCCCCCCCACCGCTCAGTACCTGGACACCACCATGTCCCGCCTGACCTTCTCCGGCTCCCTGTTCCTGACCCTCATCTACTTCCTGCCGAGCCTTCTTTCCGTGTGGGGTGGTCTGCCCATGCTGGTGACCCAGTTCTTCGGCGGTACCTCTCTGCTCATTCTCGTGGGTGTGCTGCTGGATATGATGCGCCAGGTGGAAGCCACGCTCCTTCAGAAGAACTACGACGGCTTCATGAAGAAGGGCAAGATCCGCGGCAAGTACAGCCACCTGCAGGGCACCGGCCAGGCAGCCGAAGGACGCGGCCTCGTCATCCTCTGGGTGATTATCTCCGCCTTCGTCCTCGCCGGCGCCATCGTGCTGGCCAGCTGAGCGGATATCAAGATTTACCTATCGGGCGCGGTTTCACTCGGAGCCGCGCCCGATTTGCATTGACAAAAAGCGCTTTTCGGGTAGAATGTGCGGCGTTATGAGTCTTCGTCTAGCCGTACTGGGTTCCGGGTCTGGTTCAAATTGCCAGTCTATCTTCAATGCCATTGCCGATGGGCGCCTCGATGCCGAGGTGGTCATCGTGCTTTCTGACCACGAGGATGCCTACATCCTCGAGCGTGCCCGCCAGCATGGCGTGCGGGCCGAATACATGGACTGTGGCGGCTTCAGGAACAAGTTCCCGCTGGAGGTGCAGGAAGCCCTGGCGAAGAAACTGCAGGAGCTCAACATCGACCTCATCTGCCTGGCCGGCTTCATGCGCCTGGTAAAAGCCCCGCTGCTGGAGGCTTTCCCGCGCCGCATCCTGAACATTCACCCCGCGCTGCTGCCCGCTTTCCCGGGAGTGGAAGCCTGGACCCAGGCGCTCAACGCCGGCGCGAAGCAGGCCGGCTGCACCGTGCATTACGTGGATGCCGGCATGGACACCGGTGAGATTCTCATGCAGGCCTATGTGCCCGTGCTGCCGGGGGACACCCCGCAGACCCTCCACGCCCGCATCCAGGTTCAGGAGCATATCCTGTACCCCGCCGCGATTCTCTCAGCTGTTTCGCGGCTCTGATTTCAGGTGCAATAATCGGGACTGAAGTCCCGTGCTCCGACAAATTTCACTTGCCAAGCCCTGCGAATCAAAAAGACCGCCGGAAGGCGGTCTTTTTGTGCTTATTTTTTGCGGTTCGCTTTGCGGAAATCGTAGGGATTCACCGGGGTCTTATCCTTCCAGAGCCCTTTGTGCTTCTTACGGGCGGCTTTTTCGGCGGCGGCCAGCTCCTCGGCATCGGGGGCGAAGTAGGCGTAGTGCCAAGCCAGCCCTTCCTTCACCATCTGGAGGTTGATGTTCATGCTACCGGCGTAGACAATGGCCACTTTGCGGGAATAGCGGTCCTTATCCTTTTGAACCAGCCGCACTACCTTACCCTCTATGAGGTGCTTGAGGCGCGCACGTGCAGCATCAGCATATGGCTGCCCCTTTTCCGGGGCATCAATACCCCAGAGTCTCACGAGCGTATCACCTGATACAAAAGTATCTCCATCCAGCACGCGTTCACAGCGAATTACTCCCGCAGCCTGTTCTACCCGCGGTGCGCATTCTCCTTTATCTCTGGAAACCGCCCCCCAGCACCCCGTTACCAGCAGCGGGGTGGACAGCAGACAAGCGGTGAGCAGCAGCTTCTTAATCATTGCGCACGCGGGAGCGGGGGGAGAGCACGATGGGCACCCCCGCCGCCTTGATGCGGGAGCGGATGGTATTGCGCAGATACTGGGCGTAGCTGTCGGAAAGTAGCCGCTTGTCGTTCACAAAGAGCACATAGGTGGGCACCGGAATGGTGGTGTACTTCTCATTCACTGCCGTGGTGGCGTAGAAGAGCTTGAGGCGCTTCTTGAGCACGCGGTGCTGGCCGGGCGGGTTCATCTCCATGGCGCGCTGGAGCAGGCGGTTCAGCTCGCCGGTTCCGGGCATGTTGAGAGCCTCCTGCTGCACGCGGGCAATGCTCTTGAAGATGGAATCAATCCCCCACGAATCCTTGGCGGAGACGATGGCCACCGGCGCGTAGTCCAGGAAGAAGAGGTTTTCTTTGATGTGCTCCTTCACGGCCTCTTTGCGGGCGCTCATGGGGGCGTCCGGGCAGTAGAGGTCGAACTTGTTCACGATGATGAGGCAGGGCTTCTTCTCCTGCGCGATGATGGAGCCGATGCGGCGGTCCTGCTGGGTGACCCCGGCGGCCATATCGATGACCAGCAGGCAGATATCTGCGCGGCGGATGGCGCGCTCACTGCGCATGGCGGAGAACACCTCCACCGAGGTGTCGCGCTTGCTGCGGGGGCGCATGCCGGCGGTGTCGATGAGCACATAGCCCTGCTCACCGCGCATGTAGGGGATATCGATGGCATCACGCGTGGTGCCGGCCACGTTGGAGACGATGGTGCGCTTATCCTGCAGAATGGCATTCACCAGGGAGGACTTGCCGGCATTCGGGCGACCCACGATGGCCACCTTGATGGGGGAATCCTCCGTCACTTCCTCCTGCTCGGGCTCATCCTGCGGGGTGGCATCTGCAGCCGTCTCGGCCTGCTTGGGCGTGGCTCCCAGGGATTTGAGCATGGCATTCAGCTTATCCGCCAGGCGAGGGAAGCCGCGGCCATGCTCGGCCGAGGTGAACACATAGTCCGCAAAGCCCAGGTCGGCAAACTCGCCGAGGTTGAGCTCCTGCTTTTCGGTGTCGGCCTTGTTCAGCACCAGCAGCACCGGCACCTTGCTTTTGTGCAGGTGGGCAGCAATGGTGCGGTCGATGGGGGTGAGGTGGTCGCGGCAGTCGCAGACGAACATGATATAGTCCGCTGCATTCATGGCGATGTCCGCCTCCCGGGTTACCTGGGCGGCAAAGCCGTCGTCCAGCGTGCTGCCGATACCGCCGGTGTCCACCACCAGGGCATCGAAATCTGTGATGCGCACCGGGGCGCAGAGGCGGTCGCGGGTCACGCCGGGCTGGTCATGCACAATGGCAATGCGGCGGCCCACCATGCGGTTGAAGATGGCGGATTTGCCCACATTGGGGCGGCCAACAATAGCGATGGTCGGTGTAGACATGGTATTAGAAGGGACGTTCGGAGGCCTTGCGAGTCTTTTCGCTGCCGGGCTTGGGTGCTACGTAGGGGGTGAGACCGATGGGCATGATGCCTTTTCCGGTGCTGATAAGATCCACCGGCTGGCCGCCTATGCGCTTGTACAGCTTGGCAGAGGAGCGGTTGCCGTGCGTGTCCATGACAGAGTAGGTGAAGAACTCCGGCGAGGACTGGCAGAGCACATGCAGGTTCTGTGCGCCGTCCAGCAGCACGCTGGGCTTCATGAAGTTCAGATATTCGGCCAGGTAGCAGGCGCCCATGACCTGGTTTGTATCTTTGTTGATAGCCTGGCCGAACAGGCATTCCTTGCCATTTACCACGGCGAGACGCAGGCTCATCACGATGCGCTGCCCGCGTGCCTGGATGTTGAACTCGCGAATCTTTCCGCCGTTGGTCAGGGTGAAGAGCCCGCGGTTAGAGCTGTAGGTGGTCTGGCCGTCCGGCATGCGGATGGTAGCCACGGCGGCGTAGTTGCCGGCGGTGCCCAGTCGGTAGAGCGATTTCAGGTTGAACTCAAACGAACGGGTGGAGCCCGGGGTAAGCACCAGCTCCGGGAATCGGGCCGTGGCAATCGGGGAAATGGGGCCGCTTTCGCCGCGCTTGGTCATGCTGAAGTTGAGCCAGGGGCGCCCGGGGGTGTTTTTCAGGGAGATTGAGGCATCAGTCTGGTTGATGATGGTGATGCGGAGTGCCACCTGTTCGCCCACAATGAAATCCTTGCGGACAGGCTGAAGCCGCAGCTCCACCTGGGCCAGAGCCTGGCTGCTCAGCAGCAGGCAGAACAGGGTGAGGAGTATCTGATATATGTTCTTCATAAGTCTTTCTGGTTAATTTTCAGGAAAAGCTATGCGGAATCCGCAGCGCGGGCTGCTCCACTCACGACTTCCCACGGGGATAAGATTACCCTGCATGCCTACCACCAGACTGGCGGTGCCGGAGTAGATGCCGGGCAGGGGCGAATCTTCTTCTGTGCGGCTCCATTCCAGCTCCAGATAACCGGGAACGGTGCTCAGCACCGCCTGGAGCTGGTTGGCCGTGGGCAGATCGGCGTGGTGGTGGCGGGCGTAGAGAAGAGCCTGCCAGTACGAAACGCCCGTGACCGGCGCGTCCGGGTCGCCGTGTTTCCACTGTTGTTCCCAGTCAAGGGGTATGAGGGGGACGCACTTCCCGGGTACGGTATTCAGGAGTTCCCGCCGCTCGCTGTCGTCCAGCTCTTCGAAAGCCTGCACGAAATCCGCGTAGTCCTGCACTGTAACAGGGTAGCGCATCACCACCTCATTTTTGCCTGCCTGGTTGCAGAGAATCCCTGCTTTCCCATCGGTTCCGGGATCACCCATACCGAACATGGTGCCCATGCAGCTGAGTACCACGACCACGCCTGCGGCCGCTCCCAGATGAGCCCCCCACTGGCTGAGGAATCCCCTTATCTGTTGAGCTCTCGGGTGTTTCTCCAGCCGTTCCTTAAGCCGGGAGAGAAGCGGCCTGGTGCTGTCCGAACCGGCATTCTGCTGCAGCTGGGTAATGATGGTGAGCGCCGTTTCCCGAAGCTCGTCCCACGCCAGGAAACTTCCTTCATAGCCTTCGTTGAGCCATTGCAGCAGGGTGACGGTGCGTCCAAGTCCGGGTTCCTTTTCCTCAGGGCAGACGGTCCAGAGGGCTGCCGCTGTCGCCTGCATCTGGGTTGCAGGGGTGTGCTGCTTCCCTTCTATCAGCGGGGAAAGGAAATGCACCTCGCCGCTCTCTTCAACGTAAATGGAGGAAGGAGCCAGCGGCATGGCGCTCAGGCCGTCCTGCTGGCATTCTGCGTACATTTCAGCAGCCGCTGCAATGATGCAGCAGATGTGCAGCACGCTGAGCTTTTCATTTGCCGCTGCAATGTCGGCCAGCGAACGCCCCTGCGGGAGCTCCTGGGTCAGGAACCAGATGCCATCTGAGCGCAGAGATTCAAACACGTCTGCCACATGCGGCATGCCGCTGGTCGCGACGCGGTAGCGAGCCTGAGCCAGGAATGCCACTTCCTCAGCGTGCGAAACCCCGGGTTGCAGCACTTCCAGCACCACGGAGCGATCCACATGCGTCTGCCTCGCTTCGTATAGCGCACTGTTTTCCCGCAGCTCCATGAGGCGCGTCAGGGTATACACCCCCAGCCTGTGGGGAAGTTCAGGGAAGATTGAGTTCATTGCGGGAGGGGGAGTTCTGGTAGAAAATCGCTTGCGGGAATGGCTTCCTCATAGGCCGGAACCAGTCCGTCGTCCGGCAGAAGCGAGTTAGAGGGGGCATATTGCTGCCGGCGGCGTTTGTTGTTGAGCAGTTGCTCCTGCAGGATGAGCGCGGCGGGGGAGCTGATGCAGTCCAGCGGTTCTCCCTTGTAGTAAAGCTTGGCCGTGAAACCGTAATAGCGCAGGTCGCCGTAGGCATCCAGCTGTTCCTGCGTGAGCGGGGGCACGCTGTAATGCGCTACCAGGTTTTCTTCCCAGTTGCTCCAGTCCGGTTTTTCATTCTGCCAGGAGAGTTGCGGTGTGGCCATGCGGGAGAAATCAATGCGCCGCCCGCTCACCAGGTCAAAGAACTGGATGGTGATGTAGATATCATCCGGGCGCACTTCCTCCCCCGGAGCCAGCAGCACCGGCAGCAGCATATCCACCTGCTCGCCGATGTCCGGGCTGTAGCTCTGCTTCACCTGGTGCGGCCCGAAGGAAAGCTTGCCGCGCATGTCCCCGGGCTGGTCAAAGCCGTAGGTCAGCCGGTGGGCTGCCCGTTTGAAGTAGCTTCCCGCCCGGTCGCGCATCTGGAACACGCGGGTGAAATACTCGCGGGCCTTCTTCGGGTTCAGCAGCTTATCGTATGCCATGCCGTAGTAATAGAGCAGGGCGGGGTGGTCCGGTGCCAGCAGCGAGCCCTCCTCCAGGCTGAGAATGCACTGCCGCATGTCGCCTGAGGTCATGGCACCCACCCCCTGGCGGATGAGGCGATCCACCTCCTCTTTATCCTCCGGACTCAGTCGGTCGGTTGCTTCATCTGCCGCAAGGCTGGGGTCAGCCCCACTCTCAGCGGCCGGTTCCATGAAATCCAGCTCGCCTTCCTGAGCCAGGATCGTGTCCACATCCCGCACCCGGAGCGGGGGCGGTGCGTCTTCATCTTCTGCAGGGGCGCTATCGCTCGCAGCGGCAATACCGGCAGAGCCCCGGGTGTTCTGCTCCAGCTGGGCCAGCTCCCGGGCCTCAATCACGGCCAGCTGTGCCTGCGAAACCTCCAGCGAGCGTTCATAAGCCATATCCAGCCGGCGCGTCACCCCCACTCCCAGCACCGCCAGTTCTGCGGCTATGGTGACCAGCAGCAGCGTGACCGCCACACGGCGCGAAACCAGGGCATGCAGCAGCTTTCTGCCGCAGCGGCGTACCACCGGCAGAAAATGAGCAGCCACTCTGCGCAGTTGCAGTTCAGCCAGCTGTTTCCTTATTTTGCTCATATTCCAGAATCTCTCCCTGGTAGCAGGCAAGCAGTGCCTGCATGAAAGCTTCTGCCGGCTGACCGGCTGCGGGGTCGAAGCCGCCGTAGGTCATGCCGTCCAGGCGCACCTTGCGGCCCTTCACGGTGGCGTAGGCCACCCCCTTGTATCCTTTACCCCACTGGCGCAGATCCAGGCGGGTGATATCTGCCACGCGGAACTGTTGCCCTGCGGCGGTCACCAGGTCGCCCTCCAGCGCCATCACCCGGCGGCGCGTGCGCAGAATGAAGTAGATGATGACCAGGCTGGTACCCATGCACACGCCTCCGGCCAGCCATTGCTCGCGGATAGCGGCGGTGTCGAAAGCGTGCTCGGCCGGTTTTACCGGGTAGTGCATGCGGGCGGTGTACGCCGTCCAGCAATCGGCCCAGCTCTTGCGCATGGCGGCCTGGTCGGCAGCTTCCGGCGGCGTGGTGCGGGCCGCTTCGCAATCGGCGGGCAGGGGGTATTTGCCCTCCACCATCCATTCGTCCCCCACCTGTTCGGCTGCAATCAGCGGTTTTGCTGTGGCATTCAGGATTCTGCCCGTGCTGGCATCTGCTCCCAGTCTCGCAAAGGCCTGGTAGGAAAAATACACCTCATTGGACTTCCGGTAACCCACCGAACCATCGTAAAAGAAATACAGCCCGAAACCAAAGAAGGCCAGCAGCACAATCCCGAATCGCACAAAGGTATCGCGCGTCGGTCGGCAGATTATGGAGGATTCTATCATCTGCCCGCCATTCTACCACAAGCTCCGCGCCCTGCATAGCTAAAAATACCACCCTGCTCCCATGCTGACGCAACTCGCCCGCGCGCATGTGAAACGCGTGACGCAATAAAGGCTTGCGTCTGCGCCGCTTTCCTGCTAGTGTAATCGCCATGAAGGCATTGCTACGGGGATTGCTGCTTACCATGTGCATGATGGTTCATGCGCAGGAGTTTGACCCCTTGCCCATGAATCTTGACCCGCTCACGCTGGATGCCGTGGATAGCGCTACGTATCCGGATGCACCCAAGGCCGCTGAGCCACAGGCGGAAGAGGAGGACTATGCCGAGGAGGTGGAACCGGCTGAGACGCTGGATGTGCCCCGCGACCAGACCCGTGTGGCCGTGCTGGGCTACCATAATTTCAGCCGGAAGGCACCCGTCACCCAGATGCTTATGCGTACCTCCGAATTCCGCGAACAGATGGAGTACCTGCGCCGCGCCGGCATCTCCGTCATCAGCATGCAGGAGTTCCTCGAGTGGCGCCTGGGCACCCGCACCCTGCCGGCCCGTTGTGCCCTCATCACCCTGGACGACGGCTGGAAAAGCGTCTACACCGAAGCTTATCCCATTCTGAAGGAATTCGGCTACCCCTTCACCCTTTTCCTCTACACCAAATACCTCACCGGCATGGGCGATAGCCTTAAGCCCGAACAGGTCAGGGAAATGCAGGCCAATGGCGCCACTGTGGGCAGCCACTCCGTGAGCCACCTTTACCCCAGCGCCTGGAAAAAGGCCGAAAAGCAGGGGCCCGAGGCATACGCCGCCCTGGTGGATGCCGAGCTGGGCGAGTCTCAGAAGAAACTCAGCGAAATGTTCGGCCCGGTGAACACCTACTGCTACCCCGGCGGCTATGTCACCCCCGGCATGCTGGAGCGCGCGCCCGGCTATGGCTATGTGGCGGCCTTCACCGTGCTGCCCGGCAAGGTCACCGTGACCGAGGATCCGCTGCAGATTCACCGCTACATGATTTTCGGCAACGACAGCTCCATCTTCCGCCGCGCTGTCGACTTTCGCTCTGCCCAGCTGGGCACCGGAGTGACCACCGGTGCCGCCCCCGGCTCCCTGCCGACGGATACACCGCCGCCGCCCTTTGCCGTTTTCCCCAAGCCCCGATCCACCGTTGCGCCGGATATCGAATCCATCGCAGCATACATGAGTGGAGTAGATGGGGTGGATATTTCCACCGTCCGGATGAAAGTGAGCGGTTTTGGCTGCGTCCCCGCCAGGGTGGACGAAGCCACCCGCACCATCCAGTGGGTGCTGCCCTGCCGCATCTACATGCCAACCCTCTCCGTGCACGTTACCTGGAAGAGCATTGATGGCAAAGGCCACAAGTCCGAATGGTCCTTCAATGTCGACCCGAACGCGCCGATTCAAACAGAAAACACCATACCATAACCCATGGCCCCTGAAGAAAACATCCAGCCCGAAGCTGAGGTGAAGCCCGCCGCCCGCAAGCGCACCACTACGCGCAGGAAGGCTGCCGCCACCCCGGCCGGTGGAGATGCCGGCGCCCCCGCCGCCTCTGCCGAAGCTGCCGCCCCCGCCGCCGCTCCCGCCCGGAAGCCGCGTACCCCCCGCAAGAAAACCACCAAACCCGCCTCAGCTGCGGCTGAGTCTCCTGCGGCTGCTCCTGCTGAGCAGTCCGTCCCGGCTCCCGCCCCGGCAGCGAAAACGGCACCCGCTCCGGCCCCGGAGCAGCAGCCCGCCGCCCCGCAGGAACAGCGCCCCCGCAAGGAGCGCCCGAACAACAACCGCAAGCAGGAGAAACAGCAGAGCCCCCGGCAGCAGGAAACTCCCGCTGAAAAAACGGTGGAGAAACCCGCCGAGAAGCCTGCCGGGCAGCAGCAGGAGCGTCCCTCCGATATCGAAAACCCGGATGCCGCCCCGCAGCTTCCTCTGGCCCCGGGCTTTGCCGTGCCCGAGACCGTGGGCGGCAACGAAGGCGGCAACGGCAACCGCCGCAAGCGCCGCCGCAACCGCAACCGCAACCGTGAGAACGCCCAGCAGCCCCAGCAGCCGCAGGCTACCCCGCAGGTCGATAAGGAGGAACTCGTCCGCCGTGCCTGGAAGATTTTCCTCGGCGAAGTGACCGAGGAAGGCCTCGCCCTCATGGACGACCGCACCGCCGCCGAGGCCTCCCGCCGCGCCTTCCGTGTGGCTGAGCTCTTCCTCATCGAAGCTGCCCGCCACCGTCCGGCCACTGCAGCTCCCGCTGTGGAGGAACCTGCCGAGGAGCCTGAGGCCGATGACTTCACAGACGCCGCCGCTCAGGAATAATATCCGCCCGGCAACCTGATAAATTGGGATTTGGTACTCTGGCGCATGCGCCAGAGTACCAAATCCCAGTCTCTCATGCGTCAGCCTGAGAGATTTCACACCGCTGCATCAGCAGTGGTAACTAGTCGCCGCTATGCGGCTCAATGAATTACACGCAAAACGTGTATGTAAATACGCCCATAGGGGCGCACGAAAGCGCAGCTGCCGCTGCGCACGAAATACCGCCTGACGGTGGTGCGAGCACCTGAGCGTCAAATTTTCATTTACCGGGGGCGAGCCTGGCATTTGACTCCGCCTCCCTTTCCTGCTTTTCCACATGTTTTGTGCGGTCTGCGTGGGTGGGTTAACACGGATCCCCTTGCCCCGCAGGAACGAAGCCGGACAATGGCGAAGCACCAATCCTTGGGGGCTGACGTGCCTGTCGGCCCTCTCCCGCTGACGCACTGTGCTTTTGCTCCCGTTTTCGTGCTAAAAATGTTTTTTGAATGCATTTAGGGCTGTTTTCTTGCGGGGTGTGGCTCCGAAATTTCATTTTTACAGACCCTTTTTTTTGTTTCAGATCGTAATTTTTCTGTACGCAGCATTCGGCATGCTGAGGGCACCGTGCTGAATAACTTCGACGTGGTGAACTACATCCCAGAGCCCGCCACGGCTACGCTGAGCCTGCTGGCTCTGGCCGGACTGGCTGTTCGCCGCCGCTAATCGCTATGGCGAGCTAAAGGCCGCCGCAAATAATTGCTACAGCTTAGCGTTGTAAGTAATTGTAAAACATTTCAAAAACTGCCTGTTTTTTGGTTCGGATGCAGTAACTGATCATAATAGATCCGTGCTGTTCCTTCTACTCGGCACTCAGCCCACGGATTCGATACGGATCTATACGCGATATCAATTGCTCATGCACCAGAGTATACCCCATTTCAGGAGTAAACGAGATGCCTGGCAGCAGAATGGGGCGAGTATCTGAAAGGAAATCAGGATTTCGCAGCTTGGCGTCCATATTCAGCTCATATTCCTTGCAACTGGGAACATTCTTTGCAGAAAAATGGGTATAGCGGACAAACGCCTGCAAAACGGCCTCTGTATTCACCTGTGCGCGTATCAACGCCAGGTACAGGTCAAATAAATCACGACCTTTCGAGCGTTGGTATAATGCTCGCATTTTAGTGCCCAGCAGCTCATTCAGCTGATAGGTGGTGATATTGCACGTCTGTGAAAACCATGCGTTCTCAACCGTGAAAGGATGATGTCTCCACGGCAGGACATTAAAATGCTCCCGGCAATTGATTTCAATTTTCAGGCGGATAACAGGCGTGGCAGGGTCCTCAGAGTCCACTTTATACATCAGCTTATTACTCATGGGAGTGCTCTTCGTTCTGGGCTCCCCCAGGAATGAAAGCGCATCGCGCAAGTGATCCATTATCGGGCGTATCGGGCCGGCATGGATTTGTACCAGGTCTATGTCCTCAGAATACCGCGGCTGAGGGCTCAGATACAGCTTGTGCAGAGCCGTACCGCCGCGGAAAGCAACCTCCTGTTGTAAAAAAGGATCTCTGAATATTTCCACAAGCGCACGGCTTATCAACAAATCCTGCTCTACCATCGCCACCGTGCTCCACGGATGCGCTTGCGCCCACTCATCAATATATGCTTCAGGTATCATTGAAATCTGACTCCAGCTGTGTGTTTATCTGAATCTTCCATTTGCTGTTGCGCTCAGCGCAATCGGTGCTCACGCCTACTGCAAGCGGTACATATTGCAGGCGTTTCCCCCATTGCGCTGAAAGGTATCTCAACAGGATATCCGCTTGCTTCTGTTCGCCCAATACCGCATCGAGCATATAGCCAAGCCGCTGAAAGCAGCTGATGGGAAAATAACGGATGGCACTTATCGGCAAACTTTCAAAATGGCAGGATTCCATCAACTCTTCCATGACGGTAAGTACGTGGGATAATCCACCTGATGCTTCGTGATACTGAATAAGCGATAGTGCCGTTATTTCCGGAGTCGAAACCGATACATATCCCGTCTGGACTTTTATTTTCCGGACAAACTCACCGGGAATTCCTTTGTTGAATTCCCGCTTGGCAATGAAATCCATCCTCGTCATACCCGTCTGCCGTTTCCTGGGGGGCGGATTGGTTGTCATTACCGTAAAGCTCATAGGCTTCTGATGCGCGGCTCCATATGTTTCGGCTGCATTTAACAGCGCCACACAATATGGCTTCTTCAAATAACCCATCAGCGCATCTATGTACAGCATCGGGGGCAAGGTTTTTCTTTTCGCGTACGTGGGCGGCAATAGCAGATAAAAGCCTTGCCAGCCGTATGCCAATATGCAATCCGCCTCAGCTCTCATTAACGCAGTCTTGAGAGCATTACTCGAATATTCAGGAAAAGCTGCGCGGATTTCATCACGGGTCACATGCAGGCGGCCTTTCCTCATCTGTTCCTGTATCCATGGTCTGATACCTTTAGTTTGCATATTTTGCTTGCGTTATTATACGAAAAACGTGCTATTATGCAAGCAAAAAAACACAAAAGCAAACCTTGTTCATAAGTGCGCACACGTGTTCCAAAGATTTTCACGACGAATGGAAACTTCTGAAAATTCAAAATAAACCAATATAAGGGAATTTGACGAGCCTATAGAGAAAGCTGCTCCCTCCTTGCTATTGCCTTCCCGCACGAAAGATGCATTCGGCATGCTGTATACTACCCACCGTCGGGCGTATGGGAGAACTTTCCATCGCGCGAGGAATATCCCGCACCCCCGGCACCAAACTCAATCATTAACACACAATTCATTCAATATCTATGAAAAAGACACTTATTGCACTCCTGGCTCTCGCCGGCGTGGCTTGTGGGGCTACAGTTGCGGGTGACGCGGTGACTCTGAACCTGAAGAAGGCTATCCAAGAGTATGGGTATACCACTGATTGCAGCTTCTTGCTTGAAGCTGTAGTGAATACGGCCCACTCTGCTCGCTTCTTTACATTCAATACTAACCCCGATTGGTTTCTGTACTCTCAGGAGAATAAATATTTCGGTGTGACGACGTCTGGCGACCCTGGTAACTGGATCGTTTCTTCAAGCGGTGCTACAAACTTTACCGAAAATCTCGTCGTAGGTGAGACAAAGAGTTGGCTTGTCGGCCCCAAATCAACGAGCACTGTCACTATTACTCTGACCTGCAGCCCGATTTCCGCTGACGATCTAGGGCAGTATGCTGCGAGTTTGAGAGTGGTGGCCAGTGATGGCACCGTGCTTATTCAGAGTTCGCTTCTGGACGCCGAAGGCGGACAGACCGCTTGTTTCGATCTGAAAGGTGTCGCGTTCAATACTGAGGTTACCAGCGCAACGCTCAACATTGCCAATGCTGGGGGCACCGTGCTGAATAACTTTGACGTGGTGAACTACATCCCCGAGCCCGCCACCGCCACGCTTTCGCTGTTGGCTCTGGCCGGTCTGGCTGCTCGTCGTCGTCGCAAGTAATTGCACAGCGTGTAAATTGATTCTCAACAGGCACCGCGCAGTGGCATGGTGCCTGTTTTTCTGCACCATGCAGTTGAAACTTGACAAGTGGGCGATTGCATGCGATATTAACCACACATGGTGAAATCTTCTGAAATTGGCGCAGCCATTCGTGCGCGACGAGTAAAAGAGCAAGTGACGCTGGAGGAAATGGCGGCACTCACTGGCATTGGTATCAATACCTTGAGCCGTTTAGAACGAGGAGTGGGCAACACGCAGCTGAATGTGTTGCTCAAGGTACTCGAAACTCTGGGACTGGAACTCTCACTTCTTCCCAGACGCACAATGTATTAAAAATCTGTCGCCATGAAAGAAGAAAGAGCTATCGTTTATGTAAAAGGCACTCCGGCTGCGGTGCTGACCCGGCGCACACAGGTGGGGGAACGGCACTATGAGCTGCAATACCTGCCCGAATACCTGGAGCGTCCCCCTTGCCACACTGTGTGTTACCAGATGCCGCCCAGACAGGAGGCTTATCATAGCGAGCACCTTTTCCCTTTTTTTGAGAGCCTGCTGCCCGAGGGCGAAAATCTGGAGCGCATCTGCGCCGAGTTGAAACTGGATGAGCACGATCGCTTTTCCCAGCTGCTCAGGCTCGCCAGACACGACACCATCGGCGATGTAACTGTTCAGGAGGTAATCACAGAATGAAGCCGACTTTCACAGAATATACGGCTGCGCAGCAGCAAACGTTGTTCGATGGACAGCGGGTCTCTCCCATCCTTCCCTATAGCTACAAGAGAGACATCCTCACCGGGAGCGGAGCTTCGTTTGCTCCGTCCATTTCTGTATCGGGAGCGCAGCACAAAATGTCACTTGTTGTCCGGGGCGGGCAGCTTCGCTTTGCGGAGCCGGGAGAACAGGGAACGCTCATTCTCAAACCACACCCGGCGCGATTTGCCCTGAATCGGGACATACCGGCAAACGAGGAATTCTGCATGCGCGTATGCCGCGACATTTTCCGGCTTCCCACTGCAGCCTCCGCGCTCTGTTTCTTTCAGGATGGAGTGCCGGCTTACCTGACCCGCCGTTTCGATATCCTGCCCAGTGGTCAGAAATTGCACATGGAAGACCTGGCTTCCCTCTCCGGCATATTGGTGCAGGGAAGCAGCAATGCCAAATACAATGGCAGCTACGAGCAACTTGCCGGCATCGTAGCCAGGGTATCCTCAGTCCCGCTCATGGATTTAAGGCAGTTCTTCCGCATGGTTCTGGTGAACTTCATCTTATGCAATGGCGATGCCCATGCCAAGAATTTCTCCATGCTGGAGGCGGATGGCGGCGCCTGGCGCCTGGCTCCGGTCTACGATGTGATGAACACGCGTGTTCATGTTTCTGATACCGATTTTGCTATGGGGCATGGCCTGTTTGAAGACGGCAGAACATGCCCCGGAAACCACCGCAGCGATTTCTTCCTCTCCTGGGGCGAAGCCATTGGCCTGAGCCGCAGAATTGCCCAGCTCGATATCCGGAACATCCTTCAACGCTGCCGCGGCATCATAAATGAACTGCCCTCTTCCTACATGACTCCCAAAGCCCAGCGCGTGTTCCGCTATCACATGAAACTGCGACTTGCCTGGTTTTGAGAAAAAGCATAATTCACCACAAATGGTGAATTATGCTTCTATAGCTGCTGATTATTACAAATAAGCGACCTGTTTTCACCGTTTGTGAATAAAATTACACGGTACACCAGTAGGTGACAGCACATCTGATTCTTGAAAAACAACATAAGCGCCCGCCTGTTCACGAATCGCCAGATTGATACCTATGAAGCGCATGAGCGATGAAACAATTAGTTCTCCACTTGCTCCTTTGCTTTTCCGTCAAGAGATTTGATAGATAAATTGATGTTTGTCGGGCTGAAAGCCCGAGGAATTTTGAGTCTCGGAGTGGCGTAAGAATAGAGCCGGGGGTAAGAGCGCGATAGCGCTCGCAGCCCCCGGTAAATTGAAAAAAATGATTGGAGCCCTGGCAGGGGCGACAGAAAGCTTAGTATCAGCATATAGCATGACCTTCTGCCGCCCCCGCCGGGGCTCCTTTTTATTTTTCCGTATTCCGGGGGCTGCGCCTGCTTTGCAGGCTTACCCCCGGCTCGTGTTCTTACGCCCCTCACGGGGCTGATTATACGCTCACCTGCGGCTCGCCAACTTCCAATTTATCGACCTCAAAGGGAACGACTTTCTGCTCCCTCCTTGCTATTGCCTTCCTCGCGAAAGTTGCATTCGGCATGCTGTATACTACCCACCGTCGGGTGTACGGGAGAACTTTCCATCGCGCGAGGAATATCCCGCACCCCCGGCAAAAGCTCAATCATTAACACACAATTCATTCATTATCTATGAAAAAGACACTTATCACACTCCTGGCTATGGCCGGTGTAGCAATGGGCTATGAGAATGTAAATCTCGGATTCGACGGTTCCATCGACAGCCCCTTCAGCTGGACCTACGCTCAAGATGGCACTACTTCTCCCGCCTATGCTAATAGTGACCTCGAGGGCTATGGCAAGGCCATTACTTTCGATAAAAGCTGCTGGGTATCGACAGGCTCCGGAAACACGGACTACAACTTCACCGTGGGCGCTAACGGCACCAACTTCTCCATCGTTACGACGGTGCTGTTCGACGAATTCTACACCACTGGTGACACTCAGCAGTACATTTGCGGCACTGGTACCAACAACGCCAACGGTATTGCTTTCACTATGGATCAAGGCAAGCTGGGCATTACCACCAAAGGCAAGGCTCATAACATGGTGGATGATATGACCGCTCTTGAGACCGGCACTTGGTACACGCTGGCCGTGACCTATGCTGCTGAGACTGGCGCTGCCAACTTCTATGTAAACGGTGAGAATGTGGGCACCCTGACTCTGAAGGAAACGACAGTCTCTGACTCCCTCGGTGGCTTCTCCATCGGTTCTGCCAGCGTAGCCCAGCAGGGCACATGGGCCGGCGCCATGGCCGATTTCCAGCTCTTTATTAACTTGGCTGCAATTAATCAGACATTCTTATCATCATCCTCAGCATAAG
>CAZTAX010000028.1:0-17503 GCA_964611765.1 uncultured Akkermansia sp.
GTTCTTCGACTCTTCCTATGCATATACGCCGGATGGAGACCCCATGCCCGGCACCACTAATATCACTGCCACGAATTCCCCCTCGCTGGACCGCGCCATTCTGGCCTGCCGCGCCGCCACGACCGAGGCGGAGGCGGTAGCAGCACACCACCACGCCCAGCAGCTCATTGCGAATACCCTGGCATGGGTGCCGGGCTGGACCACCTCCTACTGGCGCTTTGCCCAGTGGCGCTGGGTGCGCTGGCCTGAGGAGCCGGAGTGTTACTTCTGCCCGCCGCGTTATTACGACCCGGTGGACAGCCACCTGTACTGGATTGATGAAAAGATGAAGGAGGAGACCCTCAAAGCCCGCTCATCGGGCGAATCCTTCCCGGAGGTTGATATTGAGATTCCTCTGCCGCCAGAACCCAATGTTGCGCCATGAGTATCAATAATCTGCTGGAAGTGAACAATCTCTCCGTCGCGTTCGAGACCGAGCGCGGCCTGTCCACGGCGGTGGACGATATCAGCTTTGTCATTCCCCGTGGCTCGTGTGTGGGCATTGTGGGGGAGAGCGGCTGTGGCAAGAGCGTGACCGCCATGAGCCTGGTGCGCCTGCTCCCCCAGCCGGTGGGGCGCATTATCGGCGGCGAGATTCTGTTCGATGGGGATGACGTGGTGAAAATGTCGCACAGCCGCCTGCACGAGCTGCGCGGCGGCCGCGTCGGGGTGATTTTCCAGGAGCCGATGAGCGCGCTCAACCCTGTGCACACCATCGGCGACCAGATTGCCGAAACTCTCATGCTGCACCGCGAGATGACGGCCGAGGCCGCCTGGGTAGAGGCCATCAACCTGTTGAACCGCGTGAAGATTCCCAGCGCCGCGCTCTGCGCCAATCAGTATCCCGGTGCGCTTTCCGGTGGCATGCGGCAGCGCGTGGTCATAGCCATGGCACTGGCCTGCCGCCCGGAGCTCATCATTGCCGATGAACCTACCACCGCGCTGGATGTGACCGTGCAGCAGCAGATTCTGGCGCTTTTGCGTGAGCTGCGCGAGGATCTGGGCGCTTCATCGCTTCTCATCACGCATGATCTGGGCGTGATTGCCCAGAACTGCGACCGCGTGCTGGTCATGTATGCCGGACGCATCGTGGAGAGCGCCACCGTGGAAGAGCTCTTTGCCAACCCGCGCCATGCCTATACCAAGGCACTGCTGGCCGCCATGCCCCGCCGCGAATACACGCGCAAGACCTATCTGCCCGCCATACCCGGGCATGTGGAATCCATTCGCAACTATGTGAAAGGTTGCCGCTTCTGCCAGCGTATGGGCGTGCCTGTTGAGGAGCTTACCGAGCGCCCCGGCATGCTCGAAATTGCCCCCGGCCACCGCGTCGAAGCCTGCCCGCGCTGCACCGGCCTCCTCTGCTGATTTGCATGCCGTAAACGAGCCTGAAAATGGCTTGACAATTAAGTTGGAAAGCGTAGAATGGACGCCGCTGCGTTCTTCTCCGGGAACGTTACTTTTCCATATTTTTTCAATATTCTCATTATGAACAGTTACCGTACCCATACGTGCGATGAGCTCCGCCCCGCTCATGTAGACCAGGTTGTGACTCTGGTCGGCTGGGTGGACACCGTGCGCGACCACGGCGGTGTGATTTTCATCGACCTCCGCGACCGTGCCGGCAAGACCCAGGTAGTTTTCCACCCGGAAATTGACGCTAATCTTGCTAATCAGGCCGAGGCTCTGCGCGTGGAGACCGTGATTCAGGTGAGCGGCAAGGTGGTGCGCCGCCTTAAGACGGACGAGATTGATGCCACCAACCCCGACCTGGCTACCGGCGAAATCGAGGTGGAGGCCACCTCCCTGACGGTGCTGAACCCCGCCGCCGTGCTGCCGTTCCAGCTGGACCGCAACATTGCCAATGAGGATATCCGCCTGAAATACCGTTTCCTGGATCTGCGCCGCCCCGCCATGCAGCGCAACATGATTCTGCGCCACCGCATCACCAAGACCATGCGTGACTACCTCGATGAGCAGGGGTTCCTGGAGATTGAGACCCCCATCCTCTCCAAGAGCACGCCCGAAGGCGCCCGCGACTTCCTGGTGCCCAGCCGTCTGAGCCCCGGTGCGTTCTACGCTCTGCCCCAGGCTCCGCAGCAGTACAAGCAGCTGCTCATGGTGGCCGGCATGGAGCGTTACTTTCAGGTGGCCCGCTGCTTCCGCGACGAAGACCTGCGCGCCGACCGCCAGCCCGAGTTCACCCAGATTGATATCGAGGCTTCCTTCATCACGCCCGAGGATATCTACGGATGGATTGAGGCCATGCTGAAGCGCGTGTTCAAGGAATCTGTGGGCCGCGACATCGTGACTCCGTTCCCCCGTATGACCTGGCACGAGGCTATGGATCAGTACGGTTCCGACAAGCCGGAGCGCCGCTTCGAGATGAAGATTACCGATTGCTCGGATATCTTCGCCAGCAGTGACTTCCGCGTGTTCTCCGGTGCCATTGCCGCCGGCGGCGTGGTGAAGGCCATCAACGCCAAGGGATTCAATCCCTCCGTGGGCCAGGTGGATTCCCTCACCCAGACCGCTATCGAGGCCGGAGCCAAGGGCCTGGCTTACATCAAGGTGCGCGACGTGAATGATCGCGACGGCTGGAAGAGCCCCATTACCAAGCGCCTGACGGATGCCGAGATAGAGGCCCTGAAGGAGCGTCTCAACATCGAGAGTGGCGACTGCGTGTTCTTCGCCGCAGGCGCCTGGGAGCAGAGCTGCACCATCCTGGGCCGCGTGCGTCTGGCCTGTGCCGACTTCATGGAGATTCTGAAGGGCAACGATGAGGTTGACCTGTTCTGGGTGAACCGCTTCCCGCTCTTCGGCTGGGATGAGGAGGAACAACGCTTCTGCGCCATCCACCACCCCTTCACCCGCCCGGTGCCCGAGGACGTGGAGAAGGTGCTCAAGGGCGAGATTTCCACCGATATCTGCGCCGAGGCCTACGACGTCATCTTCAACGGCAACGAGCTGGGCGGCGGTTCTATCCGTATCCACGAGAAGGACCTGCAGGATGCCACGTTCCGCGCTCTGGGCCTGGATGATGCCACTATCCAGGAACAGTTCGGCCACTTGCTGGCTGCTTTCTCCTTCGGCGCACCTCCCCACGGTGGACTTGCCCTGGGACTGGACCGCGTGGTCATGCTCATCGGCAAGTGCGACTCCATCCGCGAGGTGATTGCTTTCCCGAAGAACAACCGCGGCGCCGACCTCATGAGCGAATCTCCCGCCCCGGCCGAGCCCAACCAGCTGCGCGATGTGCATATCCAGGTGAAGCTGCCCGAGAAGCTGCGCCAGAAGCTGGAGGCCGAAAAGGCTGCCGCTGAGCAGCAGGCCTGATTCCCCCGCAGCCTGAGCTGACTTTTTCCGCGCCCGCAGGTTCACGCACTTGCGGGCGCGCTTTTTTTCTGATAAAATGCCGAGCGCCTAGATAAAAACAGAGTCATTGAACGCCTAGCTTATGAAGGAAATGAGTTCCCATCCCACCCCGGAGCCTGCAGAGGCACGCATCGACTGGTCTGCATGGCTTGCCGAGTACGGCCCGCAGCTGCTGCTGTATGCCCGCCAGCAATGCCGCAGTGAGACGGATGCTGAGGACGTGCTGCAGGAGGCGCTGGTGCAGCTGGTGCATGCGGTGGAAGGAGGCTCATTTACCGGAGCCCGGGATCAGTGGCGCTCGTATGCCTATACCGCCATTCGCCACCTGGCCATGGATCGCGGTCGCCGTGAGCAGGTGCGCCGCAATTATGCTGCCGCCCAGCAGGAAAGCCTGTGCGAGGGGGTGGAGGAGACGCCATGGCTGAGCAGTGCTGCGGATGATGAATACCTGCGCGCAAAGCTGGAAAGCCTGCTCCGTAAGTTATCTCCGGAGTTTGCGGAAGTGGTGGTGCTCCACATCTGGGGCGAACACACTTTCCAGCAGATTGCGGATATGACAGGCAATAAATTATCAACCATAACCTCCAGGTATCGGTATGCGCTGCAAAGCCTGCGCAAAGAACTGGAGACAGACCCCATAGAACGCTGACCATGAACACGACCCCTGACCTTGATACCGCAGCAGCAGTTCCTGCCCCGCTGCCGGAGACCCTACAGAGCAGGCTGCTGACGGCCATGTTCCAGGCTGCCGGCGAAGAGAAGGAGTGCCGGGAAATGGAGCAGCTGCTGCGGCGCATGAGCCCCTCCGCTCTGCCTGCCCGGCTGGCCGGCCGCCTTGGTGTGCAGATGTATGTGGAAGCGCTGCAGAAGAGGCGAGGTGGCTATCGCCGTTATTTGCTGAAGGGTGGTGCAGCCGCAGCTGCCGCCCTCGTTCTGATGGCCGGAGTCGTCTCATTGCTGGTGCCTGGCAGTGCCGTGGCCAGAAACGAAAATCAGGGCCTGGTGAGCCGCAATATCATTGAGTCCCGCAGCACAAACAAGGTTGAATGGCGGCGAGGTGAAGCTCCGGTTCGCCACTACCAGGTTATTTATGAAGATGCCTTTGTGCTGGATTCGGAAGAGGTCACCACCGTTATCCGTGTGCCGAATACAACCCAGGTTGAAGTAGAGGAGGACTATTTGTGAGAAAGGCATGCCTTATAATGCTGTTGGCAGCCGCTTTGCCGGTGTGCATGGCCGGAGAAAAGCCCCGCGCCATGTTCGGTGTGGTGGCGGAAGAATTGCCGATGGAGCGGAGCGGCGTTCTGGTGCGCGCGGTGCGACCCGGCAGCCCGGCAGAGAAATTAAACTTGCAGCCTGGTGACCGTATTGAAAGCCTGAACAACCTGCCCGTCCATTCATGTGAGGATTTGAAAAATATTCTGCAATCCTGCGCTCCGGGGGATGCGTTGGAATTGCGCTATACAGCGATTGCCGATAATCAGCAAAAGACTGCCACTGTAGTGCTGGACGAGCGCCCCCCGCGCAAATCTGCCGCGCTGCCTGATAATCCCGGAACCGCTGTGGGGGGGGATCGCCGTCTGCGTCCGCTGGTGCTTGCCCCGTCCATTCGCAAAGCCATGCGCGAACACCGTAAGACGGTGGTGGCGCAGCTGGCTGCTTTGCCGGGTGGGTTCGTGCCTGCCGAAGTTTCTGAGACGCTGCAAGCCATCCGCCACCTGGCAAGAGATGCGAATCCGCGCGGCCGTGGCTGGATGCTGGGGGAGGCCGGCGAGGTGTCGCTCCAATTCAAGGATAGCGATGGAATCCTGATTCTGCATGGGGCCAACAAAATGCTTTCTCTGGCGGTGTATGATGCTGAAGGTGTACGCGTGAGTGAGTATCCCCTCAATACGCCACAGGAATGCGCGGCGGTGCCTTCGGAAATTATCGGGCGCCTGCGTCGCCTGCATTGAGTAGCTGGTTTACCAGCTGCAGGGTCATCAGGCCGCTTTCGTGCAGCGAGCGGGGGCAGATGCGGCTCATGTTGTCTTTGGTCGTGTGCCACCAGTTGCTGCCGCTGAAAACGGCGATGAGGTTCAGGCTGTCCACCCCGGCTTCCAGGTAGGGCAGGTGGTCATCCATATAGGCACCGGGCCAGACCGTCCATCTTTCTTCAGAAAGTCCGAGAGTACGCACGGCATCGGCATACTGCGCATACATGAAATCGGAGGTGTCCAGCGAAGGGATGGCAATGGTCTTGTTGCGCCCGCCCACCATATCCAGATTGATTTGCCAGCGGGGAAGGGTGCTGCCTCGGCGGGCAACGTCGAACTTCGAACCGTAAAGCCCGTCTGTTTCGCTCATGCGCGGTGCGAAGGATTCCTCCCCATCCAGGAAGATGAGTTCCACCTGCTCGTTGCAGAGCACGCGTGCAAGTTCCAGAAGTACGGCTGCGCCACTTGCGCCGTCATCCGCACTCTCAAAGTCCGGAGCTATGTTGGTTTTTGTGTCGATGTGGCAGCTGAGCAGAACCGGGCAGGGGACTGCGCTACGGAAAGCACGCAGGTTGCACATTTTTACCCCGTTCGGGGTGGTGAAGGCATCGCGCACTGTTTGCCAGCCTGCGGCGTGCAGGTGCTTTTCGAGATAGAGGAGCTGCTGTTCATAGGCTGCAGAACCACTGTAGCGCGGGCCCAGGGCGCAGATGGCGGCACAGTGGGTGTGGGCGTTGTGCCCGCTGAAGCCGGGGGCATCTGTCAATCCTGCCGGTGCTTTCTCCGTCGCTGCCGGAGGAGACGCGACCTCCTCATCGCAGGCGCACAGGCAGAGCAACACCGGGATAAGCAGCAGGAGGCGAAGCATTACAAGGATTCGCTGATGCCGAAAATCTGGAGAATGCGCACCAGATCCTCGCGGCCTGCGTAGGGAATTTCAATGACTCCTTTGTTATTGCCTTTCAGGGCAATATTCACCTTGGTGCCGAAATCCTGCGAAAGCTGTGAGCAGATGCGGGAGTAAGCCTCGGGCATCTTCGGCTCTTCCCTGGGCGGGGTTACCTGCGGATTGAGCAGGTTCTTCACCATCTGTTCGGTCTGGCGGACTGTGAGCGCTCCTCGTGCCACGCGCTGGGCAGCAAGGGTCTGCTGCATGGCATCCTTAAGCTGTAGGAGCACTTTGGCGTGACCTACGGTGACCTGCTGTTGCTCCAGCATGTCGCGAACGGCCGGGGCTAGGTCAAGCAGGCGTACCATGTTGGCAATTACGGCGCGGGATTTACCCACGTGCTGGGCGATAGTTTCCTGCTTCATGCCGAACTTCTCCTGCAGCAGGCGATACTGCTCTGCTTCTTCCAGCGGGGAGAGATCGGCACGCTGCAGGTTTTCAATGAGCGCAAGTTCTGCCACTTCCTGGTCGGTGGCTTCGTGCACTACGACTTTCACCGTGGTGCGCCCCAGGCTGGTTACGGCGCGAAGTCGGCGTTCACCGGCAATCAGCTCATAGGAGCCGTTTACCTTACGCACCACCAGGGGCTGGATAAGCCCTCGCTCGCGGATAGAGGCGGCCAGTTCCTCAATCTGCTGAGCATCGAAGTGGCGGCGCGGCTGGAAAGGAGATGCCTTGATATCCGCCACATTGGCGAGGATGACGCGGTCTCCCTCTGCTACCGTGTTGATAGGAGTACTTTCTGTTCCCTGCTTTCTTGAGATGAGGGCGCCGAGCCCTTTTCCTAATGCTTGCCTGGCCATAATGTGTGTGCGCGATTCTATCTCATTCCGGCCTGAAAAGCAACCTAATAATCCGGGTATGCTGTCATGCCTGTGTTAAAATGTGAGTCATGCTTTATCAGTGCATAACAGAACAGGCAGAATCCTGCGGGATTCTGCCTGTCTGCGGGTTTGAATTAAGCTCTGATCAGCGTCGGCGCTTGGACTTGGATTCTTCCTTGGCCTTGGGACTCAGATTGATCTGGAACGCCTTTTCCGGGGTGTTGGCCCAAGAGACGCAGCTCATGATGCCGGTGAGCTTGCCGTCCTTGCTGAGCTGCAGGGAGAGCATGCCGTCGCGGGCATCGTACACCTCCGCGGTGGGCTGATCCGGATCATACTGACCATCGTAGATGGTGATATCCACCTGAGTGGTGCCGTTCTCCTGCGGGGTGAGGTCGCAGCGGCCGGCAATGTCAAGGCTGGCTTCCTCCAGCTTGGTATCGTAGATGGTGCCCACGAATTGCACGGAGTTGTCAAACTTCTTGGCCTGCTCAATGTGCAGGGAAAGTTCGCCGAAGCGCTTGTCCCGTGTCCATTCACCGGCAAACAGTTTATCATCTGACAGTGCCTGTACGAAAGCGTTGATGCTTTCCTGACGGGCGGCTTCTTCAGCGGCAGCCTGCTCGGTGATGCGGCGGGCTTCCTCTTCGGCGCGGGCCTGGTATTCCGTGAGCGTGGCGCGTGCTGCTTCCTCGCGGCCTTTGATGTAGGACTCAGCCAGCTGATTGAAGGCGGCTACCTTCTCGCGGATGAGAGCCTTGCGGGCTTCTTCGAATTCCGGGGTGAGGACAGGCGCATCCTGGGGCAGGGCGCTCTGGGCCGTGTAATCATTCAGCGCCAGCAGAGCGGCGTTGTTCACCACGATATTGCGGAACTGCCACACGCCGTCCACATAAGCTGCGGTGAAGGTGGCGGAGGTTTCAACGGTGTCACCCGCGTTCACCACTTTGCGATACACGGAGGACTCGGCCAGTTCCTTCATTTCGTTGAGCGGGGCCTGCAGGTTTTCCGGCAGGGGCTTGGCAGCGCGATCCGCATCGGTGATGAGGTTGGTGGTGGCGCCCACCTGGAACAGGTAGACGGATTCGGGCTTCATGGCGGTATTGGCCGCTTCGTTCACAGCTTCGCGTTCTTTGTTGAAGGCTGCGGGTGCTGTTTCGCGGGCGTAGAGATCTTCCTTTACTACCATTTTGAGCGTGGCGCTCATGCTTACACTGGAATCCGGGTTTTTCTGCGGCTCACTGCAGGTCAGTTCCCCCGCGTTGGCAGACTCGCACTCGCTCATCTGCTCCACCAG
Organism: uncultured Akkermansia sp.; assembly: GCA_964611765.1. GTDB lineage: Bacteria > Verrucomicrobiota > Verrucomicrobiia > Verrucomicrobiales > Akkermansiaceae > Akkermansia. The sequence continues at coordinate 8,461 of CAZTAX010000028.1, forward strand.
CATGCGGCTGATTTCCTCATTGGTGGGCTGGGTGGGAACGGGCGGAGCCACGGGCTCTGCCGGGGCTGCCTGTTCGGCTGGGACGGTATCACCCATGACCACCTGCTTGATTTCATCAAAACAGGAGGTGAGCATGGTCGTGCTGGCGGTAAGAACGGCGGTTTGAATCAGGATTCTCTTCATAACGTGACGCGTGCGTCGGAATTTGCGCGTTATTCTGCATTATTTTCTCCACCATGTCAAGCAGTCCGCGTGTCCTGTTCGGAAAGAACTTGAAAAAACATCTTCATTTGCGGCGGAAGACTGAAAATGTTTGCAACGAGCAGGGAAGTCTGGTAGACTGGTGAAAAGACATGAGTGTACCTGATAAAACGAATCTGTGGTCCGTTTATAAGCCGTTACTGGTGCGGTATATGGTGCCCCAGTGGTACCTGATAGCCGGTGGGATAGTGGCGGGGATTCTGGCTGCGGCTGCTGCCGGTTTCGGCTTGCCGTTCATGATTCAGTATGTATTTCCCATCGTGTTTGGCGAGACGGAGGTACCCGCGGTAGTGCGTGACTTTCTGTCCACGCGCGTCAGTGCTGAGGATATGCCGTCTGTTGTGCTGTGGGGTGCTGCCGGGCTTATCCCGCTGGTCATGCTCGTGCGAGGCATAGCTACTTATGGCAATGCTTATCTGTTGACCAAGGCCGGCATGAAAGCCGTGTGTAATCTGAGAGCCGATATTTTCTCCCGTTTCCAGTGGTTGTCGTTCTCGTTTCATAATCACTCATCGCGAGGCGATCTGATGACTCGTGTCATTCAATTTCCCCAGATGGTGCAGCAGGGCATGATCACCATCATGAACGATTTGGTGATTCAGCCGTTGACTTTGATTGCGGCGGTCGGGTATCTGGTGTATTCCGCCTGCACCCATCATGAGAGCGCCATGCTGCTGGGCAATCTCATCATCTCCTCTGCCTGCATCCCCGTGGTGCGGTGGGTGGGAAAGCGCATGACCAAGCTGATGAAACAGGCTCTGGCCGGCCTGGGTGATATTACTGCGACGATTGAGGAAACTCTTTCCGCTCAGCGCGAGGTGCGCGCGTTTAATCTGGAGAGTATGCGCGAGAATATCTTGCAGCAGTTGATTCGCAAATATAACCTGCGTATCATCAAGATGGGAGCGTGGCGTCAGAGCGTGACTCCCGCTGTGGAGATAGTGACTTCCCTGGCATTGGCATATTCCTTGTACCGCGGCTGCAGCGATGGGCTTACCCTGGAACAGTTTACCGCCATTGCGATGGCTTTTTACTTTTGCTACGACCCCATCAAACGCCTGGGGACCGTTTCCACCCAGTGCCAGATTCTGGTGGTGGCTGTCGCCGGATTGACCGATATTCTGAACGCGAAGAATGAAACTCCGGAACCGGAAAACCCGGTGAAAATGCCGGATTCGGTAGATGGAGTGGTGGATTTTGAACAGGTGTCCTTCGGTTACGATAAGAGGAAGACGGTTCTGAAAGATATATCTGTGCACGTTCCTGCCGGGCAGGTGGTGGCCCTGGTCGGCCCCAGTGGCTCCGGCAAGACCACGTTCATTAATCTGGTGTGCCGCTTCTATGACCCGGACTCCGGGCGGGTGAAACTTGACGGAGTCGATGTGCGGCAGATTTCCCGTGCTGACCGCACGCGCAACATCGGTCTGGTTTCTCAGTTTGCAGCTTTGTTCCGGGCATCTATCCTGGAGAATATACGGGTGGGGCGCCCATCTGCATCCACAGCGGCGGTGCTGACCGCAGCGCGGCAGGCCAGGGTAGATGAGTTTGCGGAATCCTTACCTGATGGGTATAACTACATGCTGGGCGAAGGTGGCTCCGGCCTGTCCGGCGGGCAGCGTCAGCGCGTTTCCATTGCCCGCGCCTTCCTGAAAAATGCACCGGTGCTTATTCTGGACGAGGCAACATCTGCCCTGGATATGAAGAGCGAGGCTGCGATTCAGAAAGAGCTGGAGACTCTGGCGCAGGGGCACACCACCTTTGTCATTGCCCACCGTTTCAGCACGATTCGTATGGCGCAGCGCATATTAGTGTTTGAGGAGGGCCGAATCATCGGCGATGGCACTCACGCAGAGTTGTACGATAAGTGCGCACTGTACCGCAATCTGTATGATGAGCAGGTGCGTACGGAAGAGAAAGAAGCAGAGGAGGCTGGAGAATGAAGACGATACTTTACTTTCAGAAGAAGTTTTTGTTGCCGCACATCAGGATGTTCATCCTGGTGCTGATTACGGGTGTTGTGGCAGCATCTGCCAGTGGCATGGGGGTGCCCTTGCTGATCAAGTATGTTTTCCCGGTGGTGTTCCATACAACCGGTGATGAGATGCCGGAGCTTCTGGTGCTGGTGCCGTATCTGCAGACCTTTTCCCGGGAGTCTCTGTTGCTGTTGGCCTGTGCCATGATGCCGCTGGTGTTCATTATCCGCGGGTTTGCTATGTGGGGAAATGCCGTGCTGGTGAATATCATGGGTATCCGCATTCTGGAGACCCTGCGTATGGCTGTGTTCAAACGTGTGCAGGAGCTTCCGATTGCTTTCATGGAGAGCCGTCGCAAGGGTGATGTCATCAGCCGTATCACGGCAGATACCACTAATGTGCAGAATATCCTGACTTCCGTTGCAAATGACCTGATTAAGCAGCCGGTGACTGCGGCATGCGCCCTGACGGCATTCATCTACCTGCTGTTCACCTCCGGCCAGGGTATCCTGTTCCTCGTCAACCTGATTTTCATTGCGCTGGCAGCCTGGCCCATTATGGTGTTTGGAAAGCGCATATCCGGCAGGTCTCTCAAATCCCAGCAGGGCCTGGGTGAGTTGAATACTGCGGTGCAGCAGAATCTTGAAAACCAGCGCGAGGTGCGTGCATACGCCATGGAAGAACGCGAAATCGCTGACTTCAATGCCGTGTCTGAACGCTATTGCACCAACTACGTCAAACTAATCAAGTATCAGAAGGCGCTGGTACCGGTCATGGAGGTCGTGACGGCGCTGGCGCTGTCGTTCCTGCTGGTGCGTGGTCATACTTACGGGATGAATTTCACGGATTTCATAGCCATAGCGGGTGCCTTGTTCTTTGCTTTTGACTCAATGAAGCGCGCCGGCACGGCCTGGAACCGGTTTAATGAAGCACAGGGGGCCCTGAAGCGACTGGCGGAAATCCTGTATGAACCGAATTCCATTCCGGAGCCGGAATCTCCCAGTCAGTTCGAGACCCCGGTGCGGGGCGAAATCCGGTTTAACAATGTCAGCTTCGGCTATGACCCGGAGAAACCCGTGCTGCGGGATGTGAATATCACCATTCCCGCCGGGCAGATTGTGGGTCTGGTGGGCCCCAGCGGCGCCGGTAAGACCACGTTTGCGACACTGATTCCCCGTTTTTACGAGGTCACGAAGGGCTCTGTGGAAATTGACGGTGTGGATGTGCGGGACCTGCGCAAACATGATTTGCGCGAGCAACTGGCATTGGTGGGGCAGCAGGCTCTTCTGTTTGCCGGAACAATTCGCGAAAACATAGCGCTGGGGCGTCTGGATGCGTCGGAGGAGGAAATCCTGGCTGCAGCAGATTCTGCTGCTGTTTCCAAGTTTCTGGCTACCCAGCCGAAGGGTATCGATACTAATCTGGCGCAGGGTGGCGAGGGGCTTTCCGGCGGCCAGCGCCAGCGCGTGGCGATTGCCCGTGCGTTTGTGAAAAATGCGCCTATCCTTATTCTGGATGAAGCTACCGCCTCTCTGGATGCGGAAAGTGAGCGCGAGATTCAGGAGGAACTGGACAAGCTGGCGCAGGGGCGCACCACGCTCATCGTGGCACACCGATTCAGCACCATCCGCAATGCGCACCGCATCCTTGTGTTCGACGGTGGTCGCATAGTGGGCGATGGCTCGCATGAGGAGCTGTACGCCTCGTGCCCCCTGTATAAGGAACTGTACGACCGTCAGGGTATTCAATAATGAGAAAACGGGCCTGAGCAGATTTGCCCAGGCCCGTTTTGCATTGTCAGATTATTGGTCCATGGCATCCGGGTTATCCAGCAGCCCGGATTTCTCCAGGTAGTAATCATAACCGCCTGCGTAGGGGGTTACGGTGCCGTGGTTGATGTGCAGCGTCTTCTCCGCCAGGGAGCGGATGAAGTGCACATCGTGCGAAATGAAGACCAGCGTGCCCTCGTAGCGCTTCAGCGCCTGCGAGAGGGCTTCCACGCTCATGAGATCCAGGTGGGTTGTCGGCTCGTCCATGAGCAGCAGGTTCGGCGGGTTTACCAGGAACTTCACCAGACTCAGGCGCGATTTCTCACCACCGGAAAGAACTTCTACGCGTTTCTCGCAGTCCAGCTTGCGGAACATGAAGGAACCGAGTACGGCGCGGGCTTCTTCCTCGCGCAGTTCGGGGTCGGCCTTCATGATTTCTTCCAGCACTGTGAAGTTCGGAGTCAGGTTTTCGGAGCGCATCTGGGAGAAATAACCGATGCGGGTGGTCGTGCCCAGTACGCGCTGACCTTCATCAATGGGGATGACGCCGGCCAGAATCTTGAGCAGGGTGGATTTGCCGGCTCCGTTCGGCCCCACCAGCACGATGCGGTCGCCGCGCTCAATGAGCAGATCCAGGTTGCGGTAAATGCGCTTGTCTCCGTAGCTCTGGCCCACTTTTTCCAGCTCCAGCACCTTCTGCATGCTGCGCGGCGGCTGCGGGAAGATGAACTTGAACACGCGGCGGGTCTGGCGTGGTTTTTCGATGCGGCGCATCTTTTCCAGTTGTTTGATGCGGCTCTGCACCTGTGAGGCCTTTGAGGCCACGGAGCGGAAGCGCTCCACGAAAGATTCGATGTGGGCAATCTCGCGTTGCTGGTTGCGCCAGGCAGCCAGCACCTGCTCATAACGCTGCTCCTTGAGTTCCAGGAAACGGGTGTAGTTGCCGGTGTAGCGCACCAGTTCGCCGTTCTCGATGTCGTATACCGTTTCCACCAGCGAATCCATGAAATCGCGGTCGTGCGAAATCATGAAGATGGCGCCGGGGTAGTTCATCAGGTAGCGCTGGAACCAGAGCAGACTCATCAGATCCAGGTGGTTGGTCGGCTCGTCCAGCATGAGCAGATCCGGCTCTGCCACCAGCAGCTGCGCCATGTGGGCGCGCATTACCCATCCGCCACTCATCTCACGCGCCGGACGGTGAAAATCCTCATCCTTGAATGCCAGCCCCTTCAGAATGCGCTTCGCTTTGGGCTCAATCTGGTATCCATCGTGGGAAATGAAGGTATCCATGGCGTGGGCGTACTCATCGCTGGTGTTATCCCCTTTGGCATCACATTCGCGGAGCGTGCGGATAGCCTCGCCCATTTCCGGGGTAGTGCTCATGGCAATTTCCAGCACGGTGCGGTCTGTGGGGTCTCCGGCTTCCTGCTGCAGGTAGCCCACCACTGCGTAGTCATCCATCACAATCTGGCCTTCATCCGGCGTGTCATCGCCGCGAATCATTCGGAACAGGGTGGATTTACCTGCGCCGTTGGGCCCTACCAGCGCAATGCGCTCGCCCCAGTTGACAACGAGCTCCGTCTCGAAGAAGAGCGTGCGCCCGGCGTGTGCTTTGGTGAGTTTCTTGATGGTCAGCATGGCGCGGAAAGTATACACCATTTCTGCCAAAAGGCAACTGATTTCCCTTACCGCTGCAAAAAAGGCACAAATGCCCCCAAGTGTTTTCTGAGCAGTTGGAGTGTCAATGCTGTTGTTTGGAAAGCTTACCTCTTAATTTGATAAATGCGATTTTATCGAGCAATCGGTGAGCCGAATGCGAACTGAATTTTGAGCCCGCTGAGCGGGCTCAAAATTCATCGGGCAAATCTTTTATTAGGCTTGCGGAAAAAAGTGGGTGAGGACGCTTTGCATCCTCACCCACTGACTCTGATCTATAAACAAGATGATTTAGAACTTGTAAACGGCGCCGACGTTGATGTTGTGCTCGGTGCTGTCCTCTGCCACATCGAAACTGTAGCCGCCGCGCACGGACCAGTCTGCGTTCAGGTCGTACTGGGCTCCCACATTCAGCGAACCGCCGGTGCGGCCGGGGTTCGTGCCCTTGAAGCGCTGGCCGGCATCAGACACATAGGGATTGTGGCGCATCAGGTCGTTGTATACCGTGGCCTCGCCGTAGACCGTGGCCTTCTGGGTCAGCTGGTAGCTGATACCGGCACCGATTTCGGCGCGCAGGTTCTGCATGGAGCTCACTTCCAGACCATCTACCGTGTCGGAGTCTGCTGCAAAATACTGCATGCCGGCAAACAGGGAGCCCGTGGTGCGGTCATTCAGCTTGCGCAGGTAGGACACGCGGGCATCCAGCTGCAGGCTGTCCTGCGACCAGTCGCCATTCACCACATCGTTTTCGGAAGTGGTATCGCCATAGGCGGCGCTCCAGTCGATGGCCACGGCGCTGTTGCTGCTTACCTGCCAGATGCCGGCGCGACCATACACGGCGGCGTGGAAGCTCTCCTGGTCAATCTTGCTGCCACCGAAGGGGGAGACTTCACCCCAGTCGTAACCCAGGGCTGCTCCGATGCTGCGGCCGCTTACAAAGAGGTGCTCCACACCAATGGCTCCGCCGTACAGGCTGTAGTCGGCTCCCACGCCGCTGATGCGGGCGCTCTGCCCGTACACTGTGCCCCAGGCCAGGGTTACGCCTTCAGGTGTATATGCAGGTGCTGCTGAGGCAATCGTGTTTCCCTTTTCATCGGTGGCGGTAACCGGGGCAGGTGCTGCAGGCTTGCTCAGCACGCAGGCATTCGCGCGGTTGCCCCACAGTGTGCCCGTGAAGGCCTGGGAGGACTTGAACACGCCCCAGTTGCCGGCCATGGCGGCATCCACCACCGGACTCACATAGTCCAGGTACAGGGTCTGGCCATCCCACACCAGCCCCTCGAAGCTGGCTCCCTGACCATTTACGCTCACGTGCCCGCTGTCCCAGTTGGTGTTGGTGTCAATATTATCCGCATCAGCCTGTGTCGCGTCGATAATCTTGTAGCGGCCGCTGAGCACGCGTCCCTCGGTGGCGAAATTGAGCGTAATCGGCTTCTCAACGCTTACTTCTGCATCCGGAGACACGGTGGTGATGGCAAGACCGTTTTCGCCCATGTTATCCGCCGTAATGGTGTAATTGTGTTCTGCCACATCGAAGATGTTGCCGCTCTGCACGTTCAGCGCTGAACCCTTGGCCACAACCACGCTGTCGAACCCGGAAATGCTGCCCAGCTCTCCATTGTAGGCAACGCCCTCGGCGCCCACAATCAGCTCAGTGCCACCTTTCACCGTGGCTCCTGCTGTCTTGCCGTAAATCGGAGTGTCGCTCCAGTCGCCTCCCAGAATCTGAACGGTTGCTTTGCCTTCCACTGTATTGTCATTACCCGTGGCGTAAACAGAGCCTTCAACAGTGCCGCAGTTCAGAACGACCGTAGAGTTACCCTTTACGATGTCTCCGTCGCCACCACCATATACATTACCTTTGACAGTGCCACCGCTTATCGCTACGCAGGAATTGCCTTTAACGAGGCTGGCTGCATTTTCATATGAACCGCCTCCATAAACATTGCCCTGAATGGTACCACCCAGGATTTGAACATCAGTACCACCTACGTACGGCACATTTTCTCCAAGAAAACCTGAATCGTTACGAGCGCCACTATAGATGTTTTCTTTAACCAAGGTGTCACCGGAAATTGTTATATGAACGATACCGTCAACGCTGCCATTACCGCCGCCGCCAGCGTACATTTTGGTCAGAACACCTCCGCTCACGTTGATATAGACATTGCCGCCTACTGCAAATGTGGAAGGACCACCGCGGTCGATAATATACTCTGCTAACGTATCTACCGCATCGGGGTTAGTGCCGTCGAACTTCGTAATCGTGCCATCTTGGTGTTTAAGACCAGAAATGCTGAAGAAGTTACCTCCAATGATGCGGTTTACTTCGCCTCCTGTCATGTTGATAATAACATCTGCAGTCGATTTTGTGGGCGTGTAACTATCGTCAAGGATCCCATGCAAAATGAGACCTCCCACAACACCCCATGTACTACCACCATTAATGTTAATGTTTACTTTCCCTGCCACTGTACCTGTGTTGAATGCGTTGCCGCCGACAAGATAAGCTCTCTCGCCTGCGTTGTCGGCGATATTTAGAGTGGAGTTGTTCACGTCAGTAAACGTTGCTGGCGTCCATGTTGAACTAGAACCTGTTGCCGTTGCGCCCGCGATATAGGGGTCAGCCCCCGGTCCGAGCGTTATGGTTACATTTTTAAGGCCGACTACGTCGGAGTCCTCATACGTGTAGGAATATTCAGCGTAAGCGGAGCTTGCAATCGCAGCCAAGATTCCAAGAATAAATTTGCTTTTCTTCATAGTTAATTGAATTAATTAGGTTGGTGGTGTGTTGGGCTGGTGCAAATACATAGGCCCGGACACGCGTGTGAGTGTATCGTATTTTCTATGCGATGTGACTATCCGGATTGAAAATGATAGAGTTATAAAGAGTTGTTGTGAAATAAAACATAACCCTTTTTTGAATCCTGCGCTTCTTAATAACTTAAAATGAATAAATTAATATCTATTACACAATTTAAACTGTACATCGCATAGAAAAAGCGAAGTGTTGTGAGACTTCAGGTCCGATTATGTGCACCGTGATTTCGGGACTAGAGTCTCGTGCCCCGAAAACAACAAACATCACAATTTGTCGGACTGCGGAGAAAAAGCGGCACTCTGTTTCCAGAGTGCCGCTGTACCTTTCTGTTTCTCTAACCTGATTTATCAGAAGGAAACTTGATCAGAACGTGTAGCTGGCGCCTACGTTCACGCGGTGCTCGCGGGAGTCCTCCATCGTGTTGAAGCCGTAGTTGGCGCTGGCGCTCCAGCGTTCGCTCATGCGGTAGGTGGCGCCGGCCTCGATGCCCATGCCCTGGCGGCCGGGATTATCGCCGCTGCCGCGCAGGCCGTCCTGCTCGATAACCGGGTTACTGCGCACCA
>CAZTAX010000029.1:0-17147 GCA_964611765.1 uncultured Akkermansia sp.
CGGAAGAAATCATGCGGGAACTCACCCTTCTGGGAAACGATGAGGTTGCGTACTTTCATCTGGCGGGACTTGGAGGTGGCGCTGCGCCAGGCGGTTTCATCCGCACGCATCATACCGATGCGCCAGGTGCTGTACACACTCTCCACAATGCCCCGCGCCACTTTCTGGTCGGGCATGCTGAAGCCGGCCTGAGGAGCTGCGCTCAGCGGAGATAATGCAGCCAACAGGAGAAAACACATCAGAAAAATCGCTCTCATAACTGTTTAGAACCTACAACAGGCTTGCTTTTCTGGCAAGAAAATAGCATACTGAGGGGCGCATTATGACGCCCTTTTCACGCAGCACCCGCACCGAAGGGGAAGCCAGGTACCGCCGCATGCTGGACCAGGCACCCTCTTTCATCTGGAAGCGCTTTGCCGATGGCGTGTCGCTGCGCATGCACATGTTTGCCCCCAAGGGGCACAAGCCTGAGGCCTTTGCCCCGGCGGTCATGTTCTTTTTCGGCGGCATGTGGGCCCTGGAGTTCAACACGGAGTTCGTTTCCTGGGCTGTTCACCTGGCCCACCGCGGAATCGTGTGCCTGCTGCCAGAGTTCCGCACCCGCGCCCGCTACGGCGTGAAGGCGGACGATATCATCGGCGACGGGCTGGACGCCTGGAAATGGTTGCACCACAACGCCGCCGGGCTGGGTATCGACGTGGCCCGCATCACCCTGGCCGGGGCAGATGCCGGCGGGCTCATGGCCCTGAACTGCGCCATGCAGCCCATGGTGCATGAGAAGAAGTGGTGGCAGTTCAACAAGGAGGACGTGCTGCCCCTGCAGCCGGCCTGCGTGGCCATCTTCCGCGGGGTGGTGGATACCGATGCCCCGGAAGCCCGCCAGCTGAATATCCCCGCAGAAGTGCCGGAGCCGGACAGAGTGAACCCCTGCTCCCTGCTCCGCCGCAAGCTGCCCGCGCTGTTCTGCGCACACGGCATGCTGGATCCCCTGCTGGATTTTGAGATGCGCCAGTGGTTCTGCGATGAATGGGAACGCCTGGGCAACAAAGTGGAGCTCATCCTCTCCCCCACGGCAGACCACACCATCACTCAGTTCGACGTGAGCCCCGCCACCTTTGAGCAGCTCCTGCTCGGGTGGGAGGATTTCATGGTGCGCGAAGCTATCTGGCCCGAGCCGGACGTTGAAACAGATGCCCTGATGGTCTGAGCCCGAACAATTGGCTTTAAGTACAATTTACAAGGTACGAAGTACAATTTGGGAGTTCCGCTCGCCTTAGGCTCGCCATTTTAAACGGCTGCGGCAAAGCCGCAGGGAACTTTCAATTGTACTTTGTCCATTGTACATTGTACTTTATGCAATGGTGCCCAGGGTATCCCCCATGCGGGCAAAGGTTTCCACGCAGTTGGCAGTGTTGGTGAGGATATCATCCGCCAGCTTCACGCGGCCCGGTTCAAAGAAGGTCATGACTGTGGAACCGCCGAAGCCGAAGTAGCCGTGCTCATCTCCCTTGGCCACCGCCTTGCCGGGCTCGTAGGTCTGGTAGATGGCGCCCACCCCCGTGGCTCCCACAGCCAGGCAGAGCACATCGCCCAGCTCCTCGGTATGCAGCACGGTAAGCTCGCGCTTATTCGTCCACAACCAGGCGAGATTCCGCCGCAGGCAATACGGCGAAACACTGGCCAGCGGGCCGGGAATACGCACCGGGGGCTCCGGCACGCCGGCTGCCGGGAAATGGAAACGGTGGTAATCCACCGGACACAGGCGGGAGAGCACCACCGTGCCGCGGGCATACTTCTCAGCCAGCCCGGCACTGCCCAGCAGCGCGGGCAGGTCAAAGCGCTGGTTCTTCACAAAGGCACTCGTCATCTGCGAGGCATCCTGCCAGCCGCTGTGGCGGCCATCCGCCGGGAGGGCCACCTGCCCCTCCGCGCAGAGCGGACGGGCACCGGGAGCTAATTTGCGGTAGAAGAAATCATTAAAACTCGAGTACTGATCCGCAGGGCGCTCGAAATCTGCCATATTGATATCATATTCCTCCACAAAGGCACGAAGTTTCTCCGGGCTGCCGCTGCTGCGGGTATCTTTCATCCACCCCATGAGGCGGGAGAAAAACGCACGTTTGATGAGCAGGTGCAGGCTCAGACGTCCCAGAGGCGTGCCGTACACCCAGCGCAGGGCGCCCTCGCCCAGCACCTTTTCCTGCTCCATCTGCCCGGTGTAACGATTGTAGAATGTGATACCCTGTGTTTCCATGCGAAGCGCAGTATAACAAAAAAAACAAAACAAGGCAAGAAGCGAATGCTCTTGCCTTGCTGTATGTGATTTTTCCGATATCAGTTTCCGGAGAACATGTCCCGCACATCGTTATACCCGTGCGGAGAACGGCGCGGGATGGAACGCGGAGCCGGCTGGGTCTTGAAGGGGGCATCTTCCGCCTCGTCATCGAACATGCTGAGCACACGGGCGGAGAGCTCCTCCTCAGCAGCCACTTCCCCACGGGTCGGGAACACGTTGATATTGCGCGCCGTGCGGGCGCCGGTCTGGTTGTGACTGGCAATCATGCGGTCGAGGTCTTCCTCATCCGCAAACATGCCCTGCACTCGCTCCATTGATTCGGCCGTCGGGGCCTCGGCATCCGAACCGAAACCCATATCCAGGTTGAATTCGCCCTGACGAGCGGAGCGAGGCTCCGGGACGGGCGCCGGCGCAGGTGCTGCCACCGGGGGAAGGGGCTCCCAGGAAGGCAGCGGCTCAGGTTCGGGCGCGGGAGCAGGGGCAGGTGCCGGCACCGGCTGCGTTTCTTCGTCGTCCGGTTCCAGGAAAGGCTCACTTTCCTCCGGTTCTTCTCCCTCCTCATCGGCAGCATAGGGAGTCACTTCCTCCTCGCAGAATACTTCTTCTTCCACCTCAGGCTCTTCGGCGGGCTCCTCTTCTTCCTCCTCCGCGGCGGCTTCTGCGGCCTGAGCATCAGCGAGCACGGCAGCCTGCATCTCGTGATAATCCACAGAAGCAATGAGGCTCACGCGCATTTCCTCTCCCAGGCGGGGTTTGACAGCGGCTCCGAAGAAGATGCTCACATCATCCCCGGCCAGCCCCTCGCGCACCGTTTCCATTGCAACTCGCAGCTCGGTAAGCGACATATTGCTGCCACCGGCTACATGCACAATGACGGTGCGGGCATGTTTGAGCGCTCCATGATAGGCAACCAGGGGAGATTCCAAGGCCGCACGGGCGGCATCCTCTGCGCGCTTGGGGCCATAGCCCTTGCCGGCGCCGTAGATGCAGCGGGAGTCATTGTTATCCAGGGCGGTCACGAGTTCATCCAACCCGATATTGATGATACCTGGGGAATTCGCCAGCAGCGGAACCGATGCCGTTGCCTGGGAAAGCAGTGCATTGGCCTCCTCGAACACAGCCTGAGCACCGGTGCGACTGCGGAAAAGGTCTTCCATATAGTCATTCTCAAAGCAGAACACAATATCGGAAATGGAGGCTATTTCCTCCAGCGCGGCATCCGCCTGCTTGCGGCGGCGGGCTCCTTCGAAACCGAACGGCATCACCACAACCGACACGAGAAAGATTCCCGCACTCTTTGCCTTACGGGCCAGCACCGGGGCCACACCGGAACCGGTACCGCCCCCGAGCCCCACCACCATGACCAACAGGCGGGAATCACGCAGCAGGTCATCTATCTGCGCCCCGCTTTCCTCAATAGCCATGCGGGCAACCTCCGGGTCGCCGCCGGAGCCAAGGCCGTGATTCAGGCCGGCACCGAGCTGCAGGAACTCCACGTTGCCGCATTCGCGGCCCAGGCGTTCATCCAGCGACATGATACAGAGACGCACGTTTTCGGCGCTGGAGCCGCTGAAACGCTGCAAAATACTGGCACCGGCACCGCCAAGACCGACGATGACAATACCATCTTCTTTTCGTGAAGTGGTCTGGTAGGGAAGCATGGTAGCTGTAAGCTGAGGGGTGAAAAATCAACGGCCGAATCCCAGCATGCGCATGAAGCGGGGAAGCCAGCCCGGGCGTCCGGGGTGGATGGCGTCCTCATCATACCGCTGGGCATAGCGGATGAGGCCGATTGCCGTGCAATAGCGCGGGTCTGCCAGGTAGGAATGGTTCTGACCGGGCGCCAGCGGGCTGGGCTGATACACCGGTTTACCGCCGAAAATATACTTGCACAGGCCATCCAGGCCGCGCATGAAGCTGGTGCCGCCGCTCAGGTAAATACCCATACCGGACTTCAACATCTCCTGGGGAATCCGGTCGCGCACCTGCAGCAGCATCAGTGCCAGACTGTTGCGAATAATGCGATTCAGCTGTCCGCGCTCGATAGAAACATCATGCAGCCCCAGTTCGCTCTTGTACTGAGCCAGGGAGTGGTCTTTAATGTCGCCGAAGGCATTGCCCTCCGTGCGTTTCAATACCTCGGCAGCAGAGAAGCTCACGCGCTGTTCGGTCTGGCGCACAATTTCCTGGTTCACATTGTTACCACCCATGGGAATGCAGCCGGAGGCCACAACGTCTCCGCCTTTGTAGCAGATGAAATCCGTGGTGCCACCGCCGATATCAATCAGCAGGGCGCCGCTGTCCTTCTGCTGACGAGTCAGCACCATCTGAGCCGTGGCCAGAGGAGCAAACACCAGGTCTTCCACCTCCAACGGCACCTGGCGGACACAGAGCAGAGAATTCTGCAAACGCGTGCTGATACCGTGCATAATGTGGCAGTTTACATCCAGCGTGCGGCCGGACAAACCCGCAGGGTGCCGGGTGGGCTCGCCTCCATCAATGGAAAAACCGCCCAACTCGCGATTCACGCAGAAGCGGTCAGTAGAAAGCTCCAGTTTCTCAGCCTTTTCCTTTGCCACAATGGCGTGTTCGTCCTCGATGATGTTCTCATTATCCGGCAGGCGGAAAGAGCCCACATTATTCTCACCCACTATATGTTCACCGGTAACGGAAAGAAAAACGTTCAGTATATCGACGTCTGCATGGTCCTGCGCGAGCTGCCAGGCATCACACACACACTGGCGAGCCATAGAGGGTTCGGTAATCTCCCCTCTGCGCACGCCGGCACTCTTTGCCTCACCGATGCCGATGATGGTCGCGGTCGCGTCCGGGCGGATTTCGCCCACCACCATGCAGGTTTTTGTAGTACCGATTTCCAGGCCTACGAGGATTTTTGACTGAGCCATAACGAATTGTAAAATTTACGAGATAACGCGATATGAATATTCAGGAAAAGTATAACACAATAACCCCGGATCTTGCGCGTGAAATACGCGTCATATTTACGGCTTTGCCAGCTTCTGCTCACAAACCTCCTGTTTCGGCATAATAACCGGGCGCAGGCTCACATACTGCTCCGAATATTCCTCAGATGGGACAAAAAGAAAGCCGGGTTTGCGGTTGCGCACCTCATACGAAGTAGCTTTGAAAAGCGGCAGAACCTGATCTGTGCTCGGGTCGTATGCATTCTCTCCGGTGTATTTTCCTTTCACAATGTATTCCACGTTCTGATCCGTGCCGAAAGTCGCATTGGGCAGCGGCTCCTCCGGCCCGCGGTCGGGGGTATGCACCTGAGATTCATCCATCATCACCAGTCTGGATGTGCGCCAGCTCTGCCCGGGCTCGCGAAGATACCCCCAGAAACGACACAGCGGCACATAGTATCGGCGCCCCACAAAGTACTCGCCTTTCTGCTCCTTCGCAATTTCAGCCTCGCGCTCCTTCAGCGCCTCGCAGTCCGAACGCAGGGAGTGACACTGAGTCAACGCCACACAGGCAACCATGGCAATGATGATTTTCCTATTCATGAACACCTTTGTTCTACTCCATTGCGCGTATGGGGTCAAGCTTAATCTGCGCCCGTCGGAATCCCTGTCAGCGTACTATTATTTCCTTGACACACACCACCCCTGTCTCTATACTCCGCGTGGGTGCGTTATAGCGATAGCAGTTACCACAGCCCCATGACTACCCGGAGTGCGAACGGTTCATTCCCCTGAAAAGGAGGGCCGACCGGGTGGAAAGAAAGGCACGCACCGTATCACCCCCATCTTAATTCTCCTTTTTACACAATGCAAATTTTTAAGAAAATCGCCCGTCTCTTCTCGTACGACATCGGGATAGACCTGGGCACAGCCAATACACTGGTCTACATTAAGGACCAGGGCATTGTGCTGCGCGAGCCTTCTGTTGTCGCCATGAAGGGCGACAAGGTGAAGGCCGTGGGCGAGGAAGCCAAGCGCATGGTGGGCCGCACGCCCGGCAGCGTAGTGGCCATCCGCCCGCTCAAAGAAGGCGTCATTGCCGATTTCGAGGTAGCGCACAACATGCTGCGCTACTTTATCAAACGCGCCTGTCAGGGTCGCAGTCTCCGCGGGCCGCGTATCCTCATTGCTCACCCCTCCGGTATCACCGAAGTGGAGCGCCACGCCATTGAAGAATCCGCCTACGAAGCGGGAGCCATCCGGGTCCGGCTCATTGAGGAACCCATGGCTGCCGCAATCGGTGTGGGGCTTCCCGTGACGGAACCGATTGGCAGCATGATTGTTGACATCGGCGGCGGCACCACGGAAGTGGCCATTATTTCCCTTTCCGGCATTGTATACAGCCAATCTGAAAAGTGCGGCGGCGATGCCCTGGATGAAACGATTACCCGTCACATGCTTTCGGCCCACAACCTGCTGGTGGGTCCGCGCACGGCAGAAGACATCAAGATTCGCGTCGGCTCTGCCCACCCGCTGCAGCAGGAACTGCAGATGGAGGTGAAAGGCCGCGACCGCGGCACCGGTCTTCCCAAGACGGTCACCGTACGCTCCGAAGAAATTCGCGAAGCTTTACAGGATAAACTGAACATCATCGTATCAGCCATCCGCCAGACGCTGGACCACTGCCCCCCGGAGCTGGCCAGCGACTTGTACGACCACGGTATCACCGTGGCCGGCGGCGGCGCCCTGCTGCGTGGGCTCAGTGACTTGCTGCATGAGCAGACAGGCCTGCCCATCATGATTTCTGAAGACCCGCTGAGTGCTGTAGCAGAAGGCACCGGCATGTATCTTCAGGAAAACGATGATGTGTTTGATGAGGAGTAAGACTGACCGCTGACAAACAACGGCAAAGCTGCTCCGCATTCCGAATCGACCCACCGGCCCGGCACCGCACCACTTGCGGGGCCGCTGCATGGCGTTGAAGGAACGCAACCGGGCAGCCTGCTCTCTCCCCGTTTTACCAGGTAAAAACAACTCCAACCTCAACCTAAAACTTTGTCTTTTATTTCCAAAATGATTAACACAGTTAAACACTTCCTCGGGTTCGGCCAGTGCAACCCGAGGGAGGGCACCACTATCGTCATCAACTCAGAAAAACTGGAGCGCCGCGTCGCATTGCTCGAGGACGGCGTGCTGGAGGAATACAGCATTGAGCGTGAAGGCGAAGACAACATCGTAGGCGGCATCTTCAAGGGCCGCGTCAAGAATATCGAACCGGGGCTCAAAGCCATGTTCGTGGACATCGGATACGAGAAGAATGCTTTCCTGCACTTCTGGGATGCCCTGCCCCTGGCGCTCGATTCCTCACTGGAAGAGATTCAACGCGAAGGCCGCCCCCGCAAGAAGCAGAAGAAGATTACCAGCAAGGACATTCCGGATATCTACCCCATTGGTTCCGAAATCATGGTGCAGGTGACCAAGGGCCCCATCTCCTCCAAGGGGCCGCGCGTGACCACCAACATCTCCCTGGCCGGGCGCTACATCGTGCTCATGCCCTTCACGGACCAGTTCGGTATCTCCCGCAAGATTGATGACCCCAAGGAGCGCCAGCGCCTGCGCCAGATTGTGCAGAAGCTCAACGTGCCGGAAGGCATGGGCATCATCATGCGCACGGTGGCTCAGGGACAGCGTTTCCGCCACTTTGTGCGCGACCTGGCCATGCTGCTGACCCAGTGGCGCGAGGTGGAGGAGAAGTTCGCCACCAACCCCGCTCCCATGTGCGTGTACCGCGAGCCCGACCTCATTGAGCGCACCGCCCGCGACTTCCTCACGGACAATGTGGACAACATCGTGTGCGACAATCTGGAAACCACCCAGCGCATGCAGGAGATTGCCGGCAAGATTTCCCGCCGCTCCAAGCGCCACATCCAGTACCACCAGTACCGCCAGCCCATCTTCGAGGAACTGGGGATTGAGAAGCAGATTAATGAGGCCTTCCAGCGCCAGGTGCTGCTGCCCTGCGGCGGCTACCTCGTGATTGATGAGACGGAAGCGCTCATCGCCATCGATATCAACACCGGCCGCAACAAGGGCAACAAGGACCTGGACAAGACCATCCTGGAAACCAACCTCGAATCCGCCCGCGAGATTGCGCGCCAGCTGCGCCTGCGCAACATCGGTGGCCTGGTAGTGGTGGACTTCATTGATATGCGCCACCGCAAGGACCAGCTGGCCGTATACAAGGCTATGAAGGAAGCCCTGAAGCGCGACAAGGCCAAGACCCAGGTGATGCAGATTACCCCCATCGGCCTCATGGAAATGACGCGCCAGCGTATCAACGAATCGCTGCTGGACTACGTGAACGACCACTGCCCGTACTGCCACGGCCGTGGCCGCGTGAAGAGCGTGATGACCATGAGCGTGGAAATTCAGCGCCAGCTGAAAGCCACTATCATGCGCTACCGCGACAACGTGGGCGATATGATTGTGGTGGTGAACAGCGATGTGCTCAGCCGCTTCAAGAACGAGGACGCCAAGCTGCTCATGGAGCTGGAGCGCCAGTGTGCCGGCCGTCTCATCTTCCGCAGTGATCCCTCCATCCACCGCGAGGCCTTCGCCATCCTGAACCCGGCAAACAACAACAAGCCGCTCTTCCAGGTGAACATGTAATCCCCTCCCCTTCCCCACGGCGCGTTTCCACCACGGAAACGCGCCGTTTTTGTGTGCATATTTTCCTTGATTTCACTCTAGCTTTCCGCTAGAATGCAGGCACTATGAACAAACTTGCAGGTAGAACAGCAGTTGTAACCGGCGCCGGCCGCGGCATTGGCCAGGCGATTGCCCGCAGCTTTGCGGCTGAAGGGGCCAAAGTCATCCTCATTTCCCGCAACCCCGCCTCCTGCGGCAGCGCTGCAGAGGCAATCAATGCCGAGTTCCCGGACAGCTGCAAGGCATTCCCCTGCGATGTGGCCGATGCCGCCGCCGTGGAAACCTGCATCAAAGAGATTCAGGCTGAGTACCCCACCATCGATATTCTGGTGAACAACGCGGGCATTACCAAGGACGGCCTGCTCATGCGCATGAAGGAAAGCGACTGGGACGCCGTGCTCACCACCAACCTCAAGAGCGTGTTCCTGTTCGTGAAGGCTCTGCAGCGCACCCTCATGAAGAGCCCCGCCGGCCGCATCATCAACATCTCCTCCATTGTGGGCATGACCGGCAACGTAGGCCAGAGCAACTACTCCGCCTCCAAGGCCGGCGTCATCGGATTCACCAAATCCATGGCTCAGGAAATCGCCAGCCGCAAGGTGACCGTGAACGCCATCGCCCCCGGCTTCATCGCCACGGATATGACCGATGCCATCCCCGAAAAAGCACGCGAGGCCCTGCTCTCCCGCATCCCGCTGGCCGACCTCGGCAAGCCCGAGGATATCGCCAACGCAGCCCTCTTCCTCGCTTCCGATGACGCCCGCTACATCACCGGCCAGGTCATCGTGGTCGATGGCGGCATGACGATGTAACATAATCCCCTTTTTCAAAGCCCGGGTGACTGATGTCCCCGGGCTTTTTTATTGACCTTGCGGCTTCTGGCTGATAGACTGTGAGCGCACATCATGAACGACAAACGTCTCAAAGTTCTGCTGGGCTGCTACGCCTGCGACCCCGGTTATGGTTCCGAACCGGGCATGGGCTGGAATTTCGTAAGCAACATTGCGAAGCACCACGATGTGCATGCCATCGTTGAGGAAGGAGAATTCAAGGACACCCTCACCAAATTTGCGGCTGAGCATCCGGAAAAAGTGGAAAATATCACCTTCCACTTTGTTCGCCGCACCCACCATGAAACGCTGCGCAAGTTCTGGCCTCCCAGTTACTACTGGTTCTACCGCGCCTGGCACCGCAAGGCATATCTGCTGGCCAGAGAACTGGACAAAACAGAGCATTTCGACATTGTTCACCAAGTGACTATTTCCGGATTCCGGGAGCCGGGATTCCTGTGGAAACTAGGTAAACCTTTCGTATGGGGGCCTCTGGGCGGATTTACAGACACTCCCTGGTGTCTGCTGAGCTGTCTGGGGCCGGTGGGCGCCCTTCACTTCGGCATCCGCAACGTACTCAACGGCCTTCAGAAACGCTGGGGCTTCTCCGCCCGCGCCGCAGCCCGCCACTCAGCGGCTATTCTGACCAGCACTACCAAAGCGGTAGAGGAAATACGGCGTTTCTGGGGACGAGAAGCCGTGCTCATGAACGAGGTAGGGCTCGAAACCGGCCACACGCAGCACTCACCCGTTGCACACGAGGCAGGCACCCCGCTGCGCATCTGCTGGGCTGGTGAACATATCCCCCGCAAGGCTCTGGATTTACTGCTGCACGCACTCCCCCTGTGCAAGGAGGAAATGGAGCTCCACGTGCTCAGCAAAGGCCCCCGCATGCTGGCCTGGAAACGTCTGGCACACCGCCTCGGTCTGGATGACGTGGTCACCTTCCACGGCTTCGTACCCCGCGAGGAGGCATTCCGCATCATGAGCAGCAGCCATGTATTCTGCATCACCAGCGTGCGGGAAGATACGTCCACCGTGGTGTTTGAAGCCTTCCGCTATGGGCTTCCCATCATTGCTATGGATCATTGCGGCTTCTCCACCGTGATTGATGAAACAAGCGGTATCAAAATCCCCATCCATTCCCGCAACCAGGTCATTGCCGACTACGCCCGCCACCTGGATTTTCTGGCCACCCATGAAGAAGAGCGCAGGGCTCTCTCAGCCGGGGCTCTCTCTCGATGTCAATCATTTACTTGGGAAGCCAAAACAAACACGCTCAATACCATTTATTACAAAGCAACCGCCAAATCATGACGCAAACTTCAAGAGATGAGTTCTGGGACACTTCAAAGGCTGCCCTGATGTATCTTGTAGTGTTGGGGCACGCTATCCAGATTATAGAAGGAGAGGGGTTCTTTTCCCATCCCCTGTTCAAGGCAATTTATCTTTTCCACCTGCCTGTTTTCTTTTTTATCAGCGGTTATTTTGCGTATTTCAGTATTCACAAGCGAGGCTGGAGCGCCCTCAGCAGGGCAGCACTGCGGCTGCTAACCCCGGTTTTTACATTAGGCTCATGTGAGGCAATAATTCACATAGCATACCAGCATTCGTTCTCTTGGACGTCTTTCCTGGGATGCTATGTTTTATGCTGGTTCCTGTGGTGCTTGTTTGCCTGCCACATTTTGGGACACATAGCGGCCCTGTTTACACATCCGATATGGAAAACCTTTTGCTTTCTCGTTCCTATTGTTCCCTGTATTCTCCTGCCCAACGTGATTCCATACGCCAACTACCTGAGCTATGCATGGTTTTTCTTTGCCTTAGGTATGTTTGCCAAATCCCGGAACTTCAACAGCAGCCAAATAAATTACAATTGGCTCTGGGCCATATTCCCGGCATGTCTGATGTTCATGTTTTTCAAAAACGATTGGTACATATATTTGTGCCCACCGCGTGGGCCACTTGAATCGGCGGGCGTTGCTTTATTCCGTTATGTGGCTGCCCTCTTTTCCGGGGCTTTTTTTCTGGCATTGATGCATCAATGCGCAGCTTGGCTGCGCATTGCAAAAATAGGATCTGCCACACTTGGCATATTCATACTGCAGAGTTTTGCCTGCGCGTACGCTTCAAAGTTTGAATATCCGGATTTCTGCACGCAGACTTGGTTCATTGCAGGAGTCTCTCTCCTCGTCTTCCTTATTTCATACTACACCTATGTGTTGACAAAGCGGCTTCCTCTTGTAGGCTTTTTGCTGTACGGCAATTTGCCAACCAATAAATCAGACACGGCGCAAAAATAGTCTTGACCACTTTTTTCGTATTTTCCGCAAGAGGCGCTCCAGCGTATGCACAGTGATGCCAAGGTCGCGTTTATCCCATATAGGATATGCCATCATGGTGCTCCAATCGCGAGTGTTATTCTCCGGCCACGTCTCGCGACCATGCAGCATGCAAAGAATGGAGAATATGCTCTGGTCATGGCGATGCTCAACAAAGCAGGGCAGATCGGGCTTTTCTGAAGGGCTATCGTCTACAAGGTGTATATCACGGCAAATGGCCAGCCATTCCTCTAAAAACCCCATGCTTCCGGCATTTTTCCGAACAAAGACATGAGTTGCACATACCTGTGCTCTGGACAGATGTTCCTCCTGTCCACACACTCCCGTGCGAATCAGAAGGTCCATCTTCGTAAATGCCCGGACAGAGCAGTCAGGGGTAAGTTCAAAGCCGGCTATCCCCAATTCATTCTGTCGCAATGTCTCGGCATACTCCAGCATACGCGTGCGCCCACGGGGATTGAAGTGGCAACCGGCATCCACATAATATAGCTCATCACCCTCTGCCATGCCTTGCAGGGCTCTCCATATAACGTATGGTTTCCATATCCAATAACCAAACCCGCGGACACCACGTTTCAACAGATGCTTATTTTCTTCCAGGTAAGCGGAATCCAAGTCTTTTTCGGTCAATGTTTCTATCTCATCGAAAAACTCCATGGCGTGAGCCTGCTTCGCAATCCGGGTCAACGCACCCGTCAGGCGTGAATCTGCGAATGTTATGAATTTTCTCTTCATGTCATGCATTATTTTTCAGCGGCATCAGCAACTGTCCGCATCCCCCAGTGAGCCGTTGGCCGATGAATGCAAAATGTCTCCCGACTCTCCGTATGCGTCATATAGATGGAGTATTTTCGCGGAGCACGGCTCAGCAAGTCTGCAACGCGCCGTAACAGGTTATTGACCCGATATGCTATACCATGCCGGCGAGATACATACCACGGCAGTCTGTTCATTTCCGTATCCCATTCTCTCTGGGAGGCCTGACTCCATGCCAGATTGTCTCCCGTCACCGTAAACATGCTGGTAATCAGCTGCGGGCAGACGCAGAACCGGGGTGCAGAATTCACAATCTCCCTATAGAACAACATGTCTGCCAACGCCCGATAGCGGATATCAAAACGAATACCATGACTCAGGAATGCATCTACCCTGTGAAAACAGGAGCATGTAATGATTTCGCACACGGTCTGACTACGCCAGCATGCCGGTTTCACAGGGCGACGGTGACAAATATAACGACTCTCCGCATCCACAATGATATAGGTACCCAGCGCGATTTCCGCCGGAGGATGCGTCGCAAATGCCTCAGACACGCCTTTCAGAGCTCCGGGCAGGTATTGTTCATCACTGTTAAGATGCGCGGTTACACTGGCATCTGAAGGCATTTTATCCCATGCCTTGTTGATGGCATCATACATACCGGCATCCCCGGCGCTTTCATAAGTGAAAGTATACCCGGGCGTATCAGAGTGATTGCTCTGCCAGTCATTCAACCACTGTGGTGTTCCATCAGCAGAGCCACCATCCTGCACATGGTGGTGAACCGCCACCCCCTTCCCTACCTGGTCAGCCACAGAGCGCACGCAGCGTTCCAACCAGGGAAGGGCATTATAGGTGGGTGTAACGATGTAAAATTTCATCCTGCCGTACATGTTATATTAATTCAATCCGGTGTACAAGCAATTTATATACCGATGGAGGTCGAGATGTAGCGCTGACGCGGACTGTTTGGCTTATCCGGTATCAAAGGTCGCAATTTCCCGGCTTTTACCATATCGCCGATATAGAGGTTTACTGTGCGTGTTTGCCTTGTAACGCCAATATGTTCCATAATCTCCATGCTACTCCTGGGTTCAGAACAGAACTGCACTACCTGCCTTTGTTTAGCAGACACATCAGACCTGTTTGTTCGCTTTTCTTTGTTCGCGAACAAAGCTTTTTGCTTCTTTGTTTGCTTTTGCTGTTTTTCCCAGGCATAAAGTGCATTTTCATCGTTTTCTCTTACCATGTCTACCCCGAAGGCATCGTCTATTTGCTCGCGCCAAATAACGACCCTGAACTCTTCGGCCTGCATGAATTCGGGGGTCTCTAAGCCATGATTCAAGCACTTTTCTATAATGTCGGAGGTACCCGTTCCCATCTCTTCGATATAGCCGGCAAGGTAGGCAGGGTGAGCCAGTGTGGGGTTGACAGGGATGGATGCATGCATACTGCTGAGTTTATCCAGGCTGACTCCGTATGGCAGTTTACCGGGATTCCATACCTCAAGCCGGTCTTTGAACAATCTGACTTCAACACTGCCGTTATTAGCATAGTCGCGATGCACAACTGCATTGACAATGGCTTCTGTCACTGCTTCACGCGGGATTTCGCATGTTACATCTGCTGTATTGCTATAGGCACGAGTGCCGACATGTACATTGATACGAGACAAGACGAAATCTACGGCTTTGTCTATCATCTCGAAGATTGTCCCGTTGAATTTGTAGTGCGACAGCAAGGGTTTAGTAACGGTGGTGCTGTAAAATTGTGCACACTTTATACACGAGGTCGGGAAGAACTCCTGAGGTCTCTTTCCAAACAACAGAATGGCTGAGTTGGTAAGTTTCCCGGCATCGGTCATCAATCTCAAATGCGTCAGGATTGTTGGAAGTCCTGCAGAAAATGGTATAGGGAAACCACGGTGGGCCTTTGCCAGCATAACAAATTGGGCAACTTTTTCCGGGTCTATATCATCAAGCGTGGCACCATGGCAGAAAGAGGCATCGAAGGGGAGTTTTCGAATATAGTCCTGCTCTTCCAGATAACGCACCAGTGATTCATATACCGCCGCGCGAAGTTCATCGTAATCAGAAAATGACTTACGTACAACGCTTCGTTCGGCTTTTTCAATCAGCTTTATTTGTTTCAGATGTCGCTTTTTGCGACCTTGCAAACGAGTAATGAAAACAAGCCTATGTTTGCATTCTGCTGTTGCAAGGTCAAATTCACGTTCGGTGGGGGATATTCCTTCGGCATCCTCGTAGCCGTAACGGCATCCGAACAAACCCAGGTAAATATCGCACTCCGCTACCTGGCTGAGGTACACAGCCTGCGCTGATTTCGCTCCTGCCGGTTCATTTTCAAATATAAAGGGTATAAAGAACCGCCCAAGTAACGCATCTGACTGAATATAGTCGAACAGTTTTCTGCGTTCTTCGGCAAACTCTGCCTGCACACTGCTGATGAATACTTTAATACTCATAGGGTTCTTTCTTTGCTCGGATTAAGCTTAACACAAACAAAGCCATATGTCAACTTTATTTATATTTTATCCAAACAAAGAACCGCCGGGACCATGTTAATCCCGGCGGTCTTGTTTAAGACGCTAATTGCGTGGTTGCTGAGCTATCAGGCGAACACACCCACGGCCTCAGCGGCACAGGCAATCATGTAGTCGCGGTTAAGCTTGGCTATGTTATCCACGGAGATACCCTTCGGGCAGGCGGCTTCGCACTCGTACTGGTTGGTGCAGTTACCGAAGCCGAGGGCATCCATCTGGCGCACCATGGCAAGAACGCGCTTGTTCTTCTCCGGCTGGCCCTGGGGCAGCAGGTTCAGGTGAGCAGCCTTGGCAGAGGTGAAGAGCATGGCGGAGCTGTTCTTGCAGCTGGCCACGCAGGCACCGCAGCCCACGCATGCGGCGGCATCGAAAGCGGCATCTGCCGTCTTCTTGCGCACGGGCATGTTGTTGGCGTTCGGGGCGGAACCGGTGCGGATATCCACGAAACCGCCGGCAGCGATAATGTTGTCCAGAGCGGTGCGGTCCACCATGAGGTCGCGCAGCAGCGGGAAGGCCTGAGCGCGGAACGGTTCAATCCAGATGGTATCACCGTCCTTGAACTGGCGCATGTGCAGCTGGCAGGTGGTCACCTTCTTGCCGCCGTGCGGCACGCCGTTGATGGTGAGGGAGCACATACCGCAGATACCTTCGCGGCAGTCGTGATCGAACACGATGGGTTCCTTACCTTCGTGCACGAGCTCCTCGTTCACGATGTCGAGCATTTCAAGGAAAGAAGCCTCATCCGGGATATTCTTAGCCTTGTAGGTTTCAATGCGGCCCTGAGCCTGAGCATTCTCCTGGCGCCAGACCTTGAGCGTAAGATTGAGATTAGCCATAATTATATAATCTATCTTAAAGGGTTGGAATGAGTTTCTTTACTTGTAGGAACGGATGGCCAGGTGCACGGTGTCGAAGGTAAGCGGCTCCTTGTGCAGCACCGGCAGCTCGTCAGTGCCCTTGTATTCCCAGCAGGCGACATAGGCGAAGTTCTCGTCATCGCGCTTGGCTTCACCGTCGGCCAGCTGGTGCTCAAGACGGAAGTGAGCACCGCAGGATTCCTCGCGGTTCAGAGCGTCGTAGCAGAGCACCTCGGCAAAGTCGAGGAAGGCAGCCACGCGCCAGGCCTTTTCGAGCTCCTGGTTCACTCCTTCGGCGCTACCCACCACCTTCACATTGGTCCAGAATTCCTCGCGGATGGCAGGAATCTTCTCAATGGCATCCATGAGAGACTCCTTCGTGCGGCCCATGCCCACGTCCTCCCACACAAGCTTGCCCAGCTCGCGGTGGATTTCGTCGGGGCTCTTGGTTCCCTGCACATCCATCATCTTCTTGATGCGGGCCTTCACTGCATCCTCAGCCTCCTTGAACTCGGGGGCGGCGGTGGTCACGCTGCCGGGAGTCTGCGTGGTGAGGTAGGTCGGCAGAGTGGAGGAAATCACGAAGTAGCCATCAGAAAGACCCTGCATCAGGGCGGAAGCACCCAGGCGGTTGGCGCCGTGGTCGGAGAAGTTAGCTTCGCCGAGCACATGCAGGCCGGGGATGGAGGACATCAGGTTGTAGTCAACCCACAGGCCGCCCATGGTGTAGTGGGAAGCGGGGTAAATCATCATCGGCTGCTCGTGGGGATCCACGTCGGTAATCTCCTCGTACATGTCGAAGAGGTTGCCGTACTGGCCGTCAATCCACTCCTTGCCCATGCGGTTGATGGCATCCTTGAAATCGAGG
>CAZTAX010000030.1:0-16290 GCA_964611765.1 uncultured Akkermansia sp.
TTCGTAACTCGTAATTCGTAATTCAAATTCCAATTTATTGGGCAGGATTGAGTTTTTAGAAATTCCCCTATTGCGATTATCTACTTCACGCCTCGTATCGACCATGGGCCGTTATTTCATATCGGTCACGCCGATGCGGTCGAGGAGGTTGAGCTGCTGCATGAGGGAGTCGGGCTTGAGGCGGCCCTGGAGGAGGGCGCGGTAGCTTTCAATGAGCTCGGTGGCTTTGGAGGGGGATTCATCGAGCAGCTCGATGCGGAAGCGGTTCAGGCCGCAGCGGCGCATGCCGTCCACATAGCGGGCGGCGGATTGGGCCTGGCCGTTGAACATGGTGTTGCGGCAGCCCTCGTCGCTGCGCAGGTAGTGCATGGCGTGGGTGCGATCCATGATGCGCACTTTGTGGTGGTCGCAGGGCTGGCCGCAGTCCTTGAAGCTGTGGCCCTGGCTCAGGAAGGTGCAGAACACGCAGTGCTCGGTGTGGAACATGGGGATGTGCTGGTGCAGGGTCAGCTCCAGCTCCGGGCCGCAACCCGCGGCCAGCAGATCGGCAAGCTGCGCGGCATTCAAATCGTACGAGACCGTGAGCCGGCGCATGCCGAACTCTTTCCAGACCCCCACGCTCTCCGGATTGGCGGTGTTTAGTGAGAAATCGCCCACCATGGGGATGCCCTTGTTGCGGAACCAGAGGGCTGCCCCCAGGTTGCGCACCAGCACGCCATCCGGCTGCGCGGCTGTAATGTATTTAAAGTAACCGGCTTCGTGCGGTTTCATGATGCGCATGGTCGCAATCCAGACCTTCGTGTCCGGGTGCTGCCCGCGCAGTGCTTTAGTCACCTCTTCATGTTGCCGGATATTTTTGAAATCGAGGTACACGCGGCGAATGCCGGCGGCAGCCGCAGCGAAGGCCTGCTCCGGCTCACGGCAGAGCACGAAAAGCTTGTATCCCTTGGCGGGCGCCAGGGCGGGGAAGGGGGGATTCCAGCCTGTCCACTTTTCTGCATGCTCCTGAGTTTCTGCGCTCTGCGAAAGCTTTTCGATGAGCTCACGCCGCATCTTATTGAGCAGGGAGACGGGAAGCATGAGTCCATCTTCCAGGGTGTAAGTACATGCGCCCAGGGAGTATTCCGTGCCGCCTAAACGGGAGAATTGTGCCTCGATGGTCTCGCGGGTGAGGGGACGTTTCTCGGCAGGCTCCAGGGGCTGGCCGCTGCCTACGGTGATGCCGCGGCAGGTGGCGGTGAGCTGGCTGCCGAGCCGACCTTCGAAATGGATGCAGAGCGCCTGGCCCGGGGTGGTGGTGGCGTGGCGTTCGAAGTTGCACCAGGTGCCGTGCAGGTATTTATCCAGGACGGGGTCGGCGGTTTTCCAGAGGAGCTGACCGGGGCGCACGAATCGCCAGTCGATGCGGCTGCCTTTTCCGTGGAAGAAAAGGCGGGTGCCCTGAACGCGCCAGATGCGGCCGCCCTGTTCCTCGTTGCGGTCCTGGCCGGCATCGATGACAAAGCCATCACCCGGGGAGATGGGCATGGCGGGCAGGGCATCGAGCTCGACCCAGCCCTCGCCGCTGCGGGCGATGCGGCCGGCCAGGGCTCCGCGTTTTTTGCCGAAGCGGCCATGGGTGAGCAGGGGGTGGTCGGTGCCATCCAGCCAGCCGGTAGAGAAGCCTCGGGAAAAGGCCATCTGCATGGCGTAGAGGTCGCGGCTGCGTTTTTCTGCTTTGAGGGGGACGCCGGCCAGCGCAGCATCCACTGCGCGGCGGTAGGAGCGGGTGGTGGCGGCCACATATTCCGGGCTCTTCAGGCGGCCCTCAATCTTGAAACTGTGTACGCCGGCGGCAAGCATCTGCGGCACGCGGTCGAGCGCGCATAAATCCTGTGGGGAAAAGATATAGCGACGCTCGCCGAGGTCGCGCAGGCGGCCATCGACCTCCAGCTTGTAGGGCATGCGGCAGGCCTGAGCGCATTCGCCGCGGTTGGCGCTGCGCTGGCCGAGTGTCTCGCTGGTGAGGCACTGGCCGGAGTAGGCCACGCAGAGGGCACCGTGGCAGAAAACCTCGATGGGCTTGGGAGTGGCCTTGGCGCAGGCTTCAATCTCGCGGAGCGAAAGCTCGCGGGAGAGCACAATCTGCTGCGGGTCAAAGAGTTCATCCACCAGGCGCACGGCTTCCGGGCTGCTCACGGTCATCTGGGTGGAGATATGGAGCTCAATTTTCCACTTGCCGGCCTTGCGCTGGCGGGAGATGAGGCCGGCCAGCCCCATGTCCTGCACGATGACGCCATCCACCCCGGCGGCATCCAGTGCGCTCAGGTATTCAAAGGCCTGGGGAAACTCAGCCGGGAAAATAAGCACGTTCATGGTCACATAGCCCCGCACGCCGTGCTTGTGCAGAAAGGGCATGAGGGCGCCCAGATCCTCGCGGGTGAAATTATCCGCCCGCATGCGGGCGTTGAACTGGTCCAGCCCGAAGTAGACGGCATCCGCGCCGTTGGCCACGGCTGCGCGGACGCAATCCCAATTACCCGCAGGGGCAAGAACTTCCGGCTTTCTGTTCATGCGTTGTAGAGATACCTGGGATTCAGGCCATGCTGCGGATACGGGCACGCTCAAAATCCGCCGGGCAGATGGTCACGTTCACCTTATCCCCGGGCCGGATGACTTCGAGCAGGTGGGCTTCCTTGCGCTGCACAAAGGCAACGGTAGCCTTGCCATTGGGCAGGGTTGCGTGGAAAGCAGTGGGGGCAAAGCGCTCGTTGATGGTGCAGGTGCAGTCGATATACTGGGACGGATATTGCTGGCTCATATCAGAAAAGAGAATTAAGGAGGGAACCTGCGGCGTCGGCGGCATCGTTGATGATGTTGCCGGGTGGTTCTCCGGGGGCATCGTTCCGGGGGGCCTCGGACGGCTCGGCCGCTTTCTGCTGCAGCAGGGTGTTGAGCAAATCAGTAGCTGAGCCTTTGGGAATTCCCTTCAGGAATCTGGAGAGGTTCTGCCCCGCCAGGGTCGCAATGCGGATGCTGAGGTCCTCCTGCGGGTTGTCCAGAGTGCCGCTCAGATTCATGTTCACCCAGAGGTAGGCATCATCGTTACCCTTGGCGGTAAACAGCTTGCCGGTGAGCTCCTCCGGTGCCAGTGGCAGCTGGGTTACCAGATTCTTCGGCACCCCGATGGTGAGTGTGCCGCCCAGGCTGCGGTCGGAGCCGATGAGCACATGCCCGTACACAAGCAACGAGCCATCGCGGGAGCGGATGTTGATTTTATCGAGCAGCCAGGCATTCCTGATTTTATCACCGTTGTAGGGGAAGAGAATCTGGCAGTCCGCTTTCTCAATATCGATGCTGCGGTAGGGGGATGTATTGCCCACCGGCAGCCGGGAGAGGAAGGGAAGCCCCTCCAGTACGCCGTTCTGCACAGAGAATGAACCACTGCCGGTGGCCACGCCGCCTTTCTCGCCGGTCAGCATCAGGCGGCCATACAGCTCACCTGTGATGCGCTTTTTCCAATCCTCGTTCAGGATGCGGTGTATATCGCCCTTGTTCACCTGCAGATCGGCGGACCAGATGCCGGGTTTCACATCGTAGTGAGCCTTGACCCGCATCTCACCCGGGGTGAGCATGATGCGGCATTCGGTCATGTCCACCTTGTTGTTGTGGTACACGGCGGTGGCAGATTTGACACTGCTGTCGCGCAGGAAGGTAAAGGGGGTGTGCAGGCGGGCGTTCTCGGCAGACATCTGCCAGGCATCCGTGCCGATTCGCGGGGCCGGGGACGCAGTGATATCAGCCCCGAGCAGTTGGTAGGTTTTTCCGTTGTGCGTCAGGTTCAGGTCGGCATCGCGGCATTCCAGCTGCTCCAGCTCAAAGCCCTGAAGCTTGAACGACGAAGGCGTACCTTTCTTTACTGCCGCCTGTTTATTTTTCTTTTTGGAGCTTTTGCGCCCATTGTTCCTGGGTGTGCCTGCAGCGGTTCCGGGCTCAGTGGCTGTGTTGAGGTTGAGAACGGCCTCTTCCATGCTCAGCTTGTGGATGTGCAGTTTGCGGCTGAACAGGGCGGTGCGGTTTAACTCTGCACTGATGCGGGAAGCCCGCGCGTCGCGGACGTTCTTCAGCCCGGTGAGACTGATACCCTCCGTAGAAACACGGTTGCCGTTGATGGTGAGGTTGCTGGCCAGATTCACGCTGGCGGACCCGGAGGCTCCCCGCATGGTGTCGGCCATCTTCTGGCGGAAATCATTTCCCTGCAGGTAGGACATGAGCTGTGAATACCCCACCACCAGCAATACGATAAGAGAAACAAAGACTATGGCGGATATGACGACGATGCGGCGCAAGCGCGCATTCATAGCGCCCCTGCTGTGCGATGAGAATAATTTTCCTTTGTTGCGTCTTGCCATGCTTCCGGCCTTTTTATAGCAGGCGCTCCCCCATTTTTCAAGTGTTTAATCATGAGCCGACCCAGGATTGTCCCAAAAAGTACTGCATTTGTGAAATTTTAGTTGACTATCTGCCGTGAATTTGATTGAATACGCACTGGAATCATCTAACCATATTCTGTTTTATGAAATTCACCACTCTCATCGTTTCCGTTGCCTGCGCCGTTGCTTTCAGCTCCTGCTGCTGCCAGACTCAGTCCGCACCCAAGCTTCGTGCTATGCCCAAGAACCTCGTGCCCGAGGAGCAGCCTGTGCAGCCCGGTACCACTGCTGAGCAGCCCACTGCCCCTGTCAAGGTGCTTGGCACCAAGGGCAAGTAAAGCAACCACGATAACCATTTTCTCAGGCCCGCCGAGGAGGAATCCCCGGCGGCCTTTTTGCGTGCTTGCATTTTGCCGGGGGGTTGTGATAGACTGGTCTTATGAAAAGAATTCTGTTCCTTGCGGTGGTTCTGGTGCCTTTTTGTGCTGCGAACTGCTCTGATTTATACGCGCATGCGCGCGCGCACGAAACGGTGCAGCCGGTAGTGCAGGCGCCGACTGCGACAAAAGCCCGTAATGTGGTGCTCATGATTGGCGATGGCATGGGCTCGGAGCATGTGTGGGCTGCCTGGCTGACCAACAAGGGTGCCTTGAATATCACCAATCTGCCGGTGACCGGGTTTTCCATCACGACCTCCGCTTCCCATGCCATCACTGATTCAGCAGCCGGCGGCACCGCTATCGCCTGCGGGTGCAAGGCTATCAATAAGCAAGTGGGACTGGATGCTGCGGGAAATCCGCGTGATTCCCTGGCGGTGCAGATGCGTTGCGCCGGCAAGTCTACCGGCCTTGTGGTGACTAAAACGATAACGGATGCTACTCCTGCGGCATTTTATGCGCACAATAAGAGTCGTTATGACACCTCTGCCATAGCGGAGTCGCTGGTGGGGGCCGGATTCGATGTCATCATCGGCGGCGGAGCAGGGGATTTTACCGAAGAGCAGAAAGAAAGCCTGAAGAAGAGTACGCAGCTTTTTGAGCTGGCAGCGGAGAAACACTGCCCGCCCGCATCTGAGCGCGGGGACTGGCTGCCGGAACGCGTGAAGATGGCTTTGCAGACGCTGGAAAAAGATCCCGATGGATTATTCCTGATGGTGGAGGGCTCCCGTATCGATACGTCCGCCCACTCGAATGACCTGCCGGAGACCGTGCGCGAAACGCTGGATTTCGACCGCGCGGTCGGTGTGGTGCTGGAGTGGATGAAAAAGCACCCGGATACCCTGTTGGTCGTGACGGCGGACCACCAGACCGGCGGGCTGAGCCTGCCGGGTGGTAATAAGGAAAAGGGAGAAGTGCAGGGTAAGTTCACCACTTTTGACCACAGCGGCGTGGCTGTGCCGGTGTATGCGGCCGGGCCGGGCGCAGAGCGCTTCACCGGGGTCCAGGAAAATACCGCCCTTGCACCTAAAATTCGCGCCGCTGCCGGAATGCAACCCTGACCCGTACATAAAAAAATCTGTTTTTTGAAGGAAAAATCGGGGAATTTGCAATTCTTTCTTGCCAACTGGAGAGAATGTGATTAAATAGAGAAGTCAATTCTGCATTACCAAACTATGAAATCTATGATTACTCGTTTCAGTGTACGTGCTCTGTCCCTGCTGACAGCTGCAATGATTACTCTCCCCGGTATGGTGTTCGCTCAGGAAGAAGCAGAGGCTGCTGCCAAGCAGACCAACATGCTCCAGAAGTGGGTGATTGACGGTGGCTGGACCATGATTCCGCTTGTGATTCTGTTCTTCATCACTATCATGCTTGTGGTGTACGTTGCCATGCAGCTCAACAAGAAGCACTTTGCCCCCGCCGCCCTTCGCGATGAGCTCGTCGCCCTCATGGGTGAGTGCCGCGTGCAGTCCGCCATCAAGCTGGCTACCGAGAGCCCGACCTACCTGGGCCGCCTGGTTGCCTATGCTCTGCCGAATGTGGACGCCAACCGCCCCGAAGACCTGGGCAAGGACGCAGTGTCCGATGCCGTGGCCGACTTCACTGCCAATGAGCGCCCCGCACTGATGCGTTATGTGGATCTGCTTGCCCTTTCCGGTTCCACTGCTCCGACCATCGGTCTGTTCGGTACGATTCAGGGTATGGTGGAAGCCTTCGCCGTGCTGGCTGAAACCGGCCAGGCTGACCCGACAACGCTGGCAGGCTCCATCTCCGTGGCACTTCTTACCACCTTCTGGGGTCTGATTATTGCCCTTATCGCCCTTCCGGTGTTCTACTTCCAGAAGAAGCTGGCTCAGGCTCGCGAAGCTGAGTGCGTGAACGCTGTGGAAGACATGATGAACGCCGCCATCAACACCATCAACGGTGAGGCCATGCTTGCCCGTATCCCCGAAGGCTTCGGTGGCGATGACGAGGAAGAGGTCGAAGAAGAGGAAGAGTACGAGGAAGAAGAGGAGGAAGCTTAATCCTCCCATCGTTCGGGCCGGCTCTGATGCCCGCGAGTAAGCTCAGAGCCGGTATAACTCAAGAACCCCGTTTATAATATGGCAAAAAAGAAACGCGAGCAAGAGGATGTCAAGTGCGAGCTGAACATGTCCTCCATGATGGATGCGTGCTTCCTGCTGATTATCTTCTTCGTGGTGAATGCCTCGCAGATTACGGTGGCCAAAGACCCCTGCGTCAAGATGCCCAATGCCGTGACCTGCTCCGAAATGAAGGATGCCAACGGTTGCGTGGTGGTCAATGTTTTCCCCGATGTGGAGAAGATGGATGACCGCACCTCCAAGAAGTTCGGCGAGAACTATGCCCCCGGCACGGTCTGGAGCGTATCCGACGGTGCCAAGACCATCGGATACAACGCGCAGCAGACCCAGGACCTGACGGACTTCATCACCAAGCAGGTGGAGATGTGGAAGGCCAAGAATATTGACCCCGCCATGATGCGTCTTTACGTGCGTGGTGACCAGAATGCCCCGTGGGAGCGCTCTGCCACGGTAATCCGCTGTGGTGCAGCCGCCGGTCTCAGCAATGTGGTGTTCGGCACGCTGCCTGCCAAGTAATATTAGCAATAGAAAGATTATCTGATATGGCAAGACGTAAACAGCGTGAAATGGAGCCCGAGCAGGAGCCCGAGATGAACATGTCCTCCATGATGGACGCCTGCTTCCTGCTTCTGATTTACTTCATCGTGGCAACCTCCCTGGTGAGCGAGAAACGCCTGAGCGTTTCCCTTCCCGGTAATTCCACCGGCAGCGGAACGCCGCCGCCTCTGGAACCCGGCCGCATCAAGGTGGAAGCCTCCGGTGCCATTTACTGGAATGGCGATATGCCCATGGGTGGTGCCATAAATCCCGGGCTTGACCCGCGCAGCCCCGAGTACCGCGAGGAGCGCGAGCTGGGCGAGCTGGTGGAAGCTCTCAAGAACCTGGCAGAAGCCGCCAAGGCAGCAGATACCAACCCCATCGTGATGGTGGAAGGAGCCCCGGCCACGCCGCATCAGCGCATTGTGGACGTGATGGCTGCTCTCTCCGAGGCCGGTATCTCCACCGTGGGCCTGAACACCTCTGCCCCGGAGTAATCCCGTAACCCGGGCTCAGAAGGGGGAGCGTGTCGGAAACAGAATCCGCGTGCTCCCCTTCTTTGTCCCCGACCCCCGACAATTTTTAACTCATACGAAACATTTATGAATAGTTACACAACAGCAGTATCCGTGATGGCGGCTCTGGCATTCTCCATGCCGATGGTCTGCCAGGCCCAGGACCCGCTGTCTTCGCTCGCCAAGGTGAAGGCCCTGGTGAAGCAGAAGAAGACGGATGATGCCGTGAAGCTCTGCGACATGGTCATCAAACGCTTCAGCGGCAAGGGCGCAACGGCCAAACAGTTTGCCTACGTGCTTCCTTTCTATGCATGGGAGAAGGCAGTGGCTTACTATCAGGGCGGCCGATATGATGAAGCATACGGTGCCTTCAAGGCATTCATGGAAGATGAACGTTGGAAGAATCCGGCAACTCTGGCCAAGGCCAAGGAGATGGTGCCCGGTCAGCCGGAGGCATACGAACCGTATTTCACCTATGCCCTGTTCCAGATGGGTAATTGCCGCTACAAGCAGGGTGTGGGCGAACCCGGCAAGGACAATGGCGACAAGAGCAAGTTTGAGGACGCCATTGCCTGCTTCGAGAAGTACCTCGGCCTGGTGCAGAGTGGCAAGGTGAGCAACATGGAGAAGAAGCTGAAGATCGATGGTCAGATCTGCTTTATCCTGGTGCAGGCCAACATTCTGAAGGAAACCCCGGATTTCAAGAAGGCTGCCGAGTATCTTGAGATGAGCCGCAAGGTGAAGGGCCGCGTGCCGGATGAAATGGCCATGGAAGGCCTGAACACCATCGTGAACGTGGCTATCTCCAACCCTGAGAACGTGGGTTGGGTGTACAAACTCATCGAAGCCAGCCCTGCCAGCTACAACCTGGATCCCGCCCGTGCTGCGCGCAACTCCAACAAGTTCTATAACCTCGGCCAGCGTGCCTATAAGGTGATGGAAGCCGGCCTTATTGCGGGCAATGATGTGCAGGCCGCAGAGGCGGCCCGCACGGCAAACACCCTGTTCGGTCTGGTGACGGATATGCCCGCCGCTCGCACGGCCCTGGCTGCCCAGGTGAAAGCTATCGGTGCCTACAAAAAGCCTCTCGTTGACCGTGGCACCGGCGTGAGCCTGAACGGTGCCAGCAGCAAGAAACTGATGGATAGCTACAAGGCCTTGGGTGATAAGGGTATGGAATTCGATGGCTTCTCCATTCTTTCCACCGCAACCATTGCCAAGGATATGGGTTCCAACCGACTGGCCAAGGGTGGTTTCCAGGTGATTTATGACCGCTACGCCAAGCTGGCTCTGCCCGGCACGGGAGCGGAAGGCGCTGAGGCAGAGCCTCGCCCGCTGCGCAATACGGTCATCATGCAGCTGGGTTCGCTCTGCCGTCTTACGGGTGATGATGAATCCGGGCTGAAGTATGAGAAGATGCTGGAAGGCGCCGACATGGGCGACCAGACCAAGATTCTCGTGTTCCAGAAGATGACCCGCGCCGTGGATGACAAGGACTGGCAGAATGTCATTCCCGCCGCTGAAGAGGTGATGGAGCACTTCAAGGAAGAGAAGACCAACAAGCTCTACCTGACGGCTCGCTACATGCTGGTGGCGTCCCAGTACCAGATTGGCGCGTTTGAGGATGTGCTGAAGTCCGGTCGCGCTCTCATCGACAGTGGTGAGATGGTGTCCGCAGAAGGCAAGGATACACTCAAACCCCATGAAGCCGCCAACTATGATAACTACGTGTACTTCTTCATGATGGACTCCTGCGCCCGCCTGGCCGCACAGGACCCCGCCAAGCGCGACGAAGCCATCAAGATTTTCGAGGAGTATGCAGCCAAGTATACCACGGCCGATCTGAAGATGGCTCCGCTTGCTGATAAGATGTACTATGGAGCCATCGACCAGCACATGAAGCGCGGCAACGCTGCTGCTGACGACAAGAGCGCCGAGGAAGATAAGAAGGCCGCCGTCAAGTACTGCGATCATATCTGCAAGAACTGGCCGACCAGCGACCTGTATCCCACGGCAGAGCTGCTTGCAGCCGGTATCCTGCTGAACCACACGGACGACGCCGTGAAAGCTACCGCTATTCCCCGACTGAAGCTCGCTGCTGACGGTGGTGTGAAGCTGAACAGCAAGAGTGGCCGCTCTACTGCTGCCAATGCTCTGTTCTGGCTCGCGTCTTACGCCGGTGAATATGTGCCTGAAGGCACCAGCGAGGAGGCCTCCAAGGCTGAGTGTCGCGAATATGCCGAGCGTTTCTGGAAGGAAGGCGATGCCGAGGGCGATCCTTTCTCCCTGCCCATGGTCTCCTTGTACCTGACCATGGTGAACAACAAGGAGGACTTCGACAAAGCCGTGCAGATTGCCCAGTCTACCATTGCTCGTGAGGCTACCTACATGTTCAAGAATGAGAAGGCCGATCCTGAGTTGGAAAAGACCATCAATTCCTATGTGGACGCCTATATCAAGGGTATGAAGGCCTACCACGGTAAGGACCTGACGCTGGAAGAGAAGACGGCGCACTTCACCGGATTCCCCGGTATTGACCCGAACGACAAGTATGCCAAAGCTATCTTCCGCATGGCTCAGATTAACTCCATGAACCAGGAGCTGGCTGCGCTGAAGGAAGACAAGGCTGCCAAGGAGAAGATGGAAGAGCAGATTCAGGAGGTATTCCGCAATATGACCAATACCTTCAAGCCTGCTGACCTCACCAACTACATCTGCGTGCAGGTGGGTGACTACCTTGTGAAGTATGTGAGCAAGTTCCCGGATCCCTCCGCCCGCGTGGAGGAACTTGACCAGGCTGTGGCCTACTACGATGCTGTCATTGAGCGCAAGAAGGATCTGGTGGCGGACTCCGAGCTCGGTAAGGCAAATGCACTGGCCTACTCGAAGGATGCTGCCAAGCAGAAACTGGCTGCCGAGCTTTACACGAAGGTATCCGGCAACCCGGATCCGGCAGTTGGTGGCCCGGCCCTGGTGGGCCTGACCAAGCTGCACCTGCGCACGGGTAATGCCGCCGCCGCAGTCGAGACTACGAACAAGTACATGCGCAACCGCCAGAACCAGCGCGACCGCCTGGATATGATGCTGATGCAGGGCGAGGCTTACACGCTGGCCAACGACCCGAAGAATGCACTGCTGGCCTACATGAACCTGTTCAACCAGTACAAGGGCAAGGTGCAGTACTCCGCCAAGGCGTGTCTGGCCATCATGGAAATCTTCTGGAAGCGTAACAACCCGACTCAGGGCGACCGCCTGCAGAAGGGCTTCCAGAACTCCGACCGCTGGACTGCCTGGAACACCGGCCAGCTCTATGTGAACCTCATCCGCCGCAGTGGTGTGGAACAGAAACTCACCCCCGAGGAGCGCGACGAGTTCAACAAGGTGCTTTCCGCTGTGCATAACTATGGCACGGATCCCGCCGTGATGAAGGAAGACAAGGCCAACAGGGAGTTCCAGCGTAACCTCCAGAGCGGTAAGAAGAAGTAACCATAACCCCTTAGTTCAGAAAAATGAAATCGTTTAACTATATTGGATTTGCCCTTGCTGCGCTTTCCGGTATGCAGCTTGCAACGGCCCAGGAGGCCGCCAAGCTGACTGCCTACGCTGCACTGCCCGGTGCCGGCGCAGCCCAGGTGGTGCTGGAGCGAGGTGATGGCAATGGCTCCTTCTTCTATCTGCAGAAGGGTACGGATCAGCTGATGCAGGCCAAGGCCTCAACGCTGAAGATGTTCTACATCCAGACTCCGGCAGATATGGCCAACGCTCTGCGTGATTACTATGGCGGCGAATATGATGCTGCCCGCAAGGACTTCGGCAAGATTAAGAAGAAGTACGCCGCCTTTGCCGGTCTGCCCGGTTCTCCCAGCACGCTGGCCGGTCTGTACGAGACTATCTGCGCCGTGCGCATGTGCGATACCGCAGCTGTCAAGGCTCTGGCCGATTCCGTGCCCGGCGATTCCGCGCTGACAGGCGCGGATAAAGCCAAGCTGGCTGCCGCCAAGGTGGTGGGCATGATTAACGATCAGCCCGACTCCTTCGGCCCCATCAAGGCGGCCGTGGAGGCGGCTATGAAGGAACATGGCAGCAACCTGGACAGCGAGGCTAACGGCTGGCTGCGCTATGCGCTGGCCCGCGCCGCCGCAGCTCAGGTGCCCGCTGACCAGTTGCAGGGGACCATAGCCGAGGATAAGGTGAAGGCTGCCAGCGTAGCTGTTGACTTCTACTGCCAGGCTGTGATGAGCATGCATGGCTGCCAGAAGGCGCTGCCGGCTGATGCGCTGAACCGCGCTCTGACTCTGCTCTGGGCAATGCCCGGCGTGAAGGAATACGCTGCCAAGGTTGCCAAGCCGGTGGACAAACTGGGCTGGAATGCTGCTCCGGCAGACTTCCGCGATGCAGCCGCCATGGCTCGCTACCTGAAGACGATGTATCCTGCCCCGGCCGAGGCTCCGAATGCTCTGGCGGATCAGATTGATGCCTACTACTTCAACGCCAAGAAGGGCGCCAAGAAGGACAAGTAATCAGGAAAAATTCACGAACTCCGCAGGTGCTGCACCTGCGGAGTTCTTTTTTTACCAACCGCCGAAAAGTTGAGTTGATATGGTAGATATGCTGGTTCGACTGTACGCCTTGCCGGAGGGGACTCCTCTGCGCCGGAGTCTGGCTGAGCAGGGAATTACTGTGCGCCTGTGCCGCCCTTTTGAGATGCACGCCGCAGAGGAATGGATTGCCCGCACCTTCAGCACTCGCTGGGTGAGCGAATTTCAGACCGCTATGGCACACCAGCCCTGCGGCTGCGTGATTGCCACGCTGGACCGCAAGGTGGTGGGCTTTGCCTGCTATGATGCCACGGCCCGCGGCTTTATCGGCCCCATGGGGGTGGACCCGGAACTGCGCCGGGGCGGAGTGGGCAAGGCCCTGCTCGTGACTGCGCTGGAACAGATGCGCGCCTTGGGCTATGCCTACGCCGTCATCGGCGGTACCGGTCCGCAGGAATTCTATGCCCGCACGGTCGGAGCCACCGTCATCGAGGGTTCTGACCCCGGTATTTATGCGGATATCCTCCCGGAACCCTGCGTGCGAACGGAGCAATAAACAGCGATTTAATTGCCCTGATGCAACATTCTTTCATTAAAAATGGAAAAATCGGGTATTTTTTGTTGAATCATCATTCTTTACCTTGACACGAGACAGAAATCCTGCTAATTTTTGGAACGTAGATTATCTTATTCCCTCCATGAAACGTTTTCTCCTCATCCCCTCCTGCGCCCTGCTGGCTTTCGGCATGCTCACTTCCTGCCAGAAAGAAGAAAAGACTGCCCAGCAGCTGGCTGAAGAACTGACTGCCGAGCTGCAGAAAGTGACCGATTACAAGACGGCGGAAGCTGTGGCACCTCGCGTAGAGGCTCTCAACAAGCGCTTCCAGAACGCCAGTGTGCGTGTGTTCAGCGCCGATGCCAATGCCCTGGCCGCCAGCGAGGCAAATGCCTATTCTGATGCTGTGTGTCGTCTGGTGCGAGAGATGGGCCGCGTGCAGGCCGGTAAGCCCGTGGCCGAGTCCGATGGTGAGGTGGATGATGCCTCCCTGGTGCGTGCTGTGGGCGTGGGCTCCGGAGCCCCGGCTGATGCCCCTGCCAAGGATCAGTTCACCAAGGGGCAGCTCTACACCTACAATGCTGATTCCGAAAGCAACAACAACCCGCCCGCTCTGCCTGAGTACTACGGTTCTGACAAGCTGGCCTCCGCTCTCTCCTATGTGGCCTCGACTTCTGACAACGGTGCATTCAAGTTTGCCTCTGAGGAGGACGTGCCTGCTATCCCCGCTGCCGCTGAGGTGGAACGCGAGGAAATGACTGTGGATAGCGTGATGCCTGCCGCTGAGGAGCCCGCCGAAGAGCCCGCCGAAGAGCCCGCAGCCGAGGATGAACTTTCTGAGGAGGAGCCCGCTGCTGAGGAAGATGTTACCGAGGAGCCTGCCGCTGAGGATGAACTTTCTGAGGAGCCTGCCGCTGAGGAGGAACCCGCCGCTGACGAGGAAATCACTGATGACGCCGCCGGGGAGGAGGAGGTCACGGATGATGCCGCCGGGGAGGATGACCTGGGCGGAGACGACGCTGAGCTTGACATTGAGCTCTGATAAGACATTTTCACCTTGATTATCACGTTTTGATGATGCCCGCCGCAGTTCTCTGAAAAAGAGAGCTGCGGCGTTTGTTCCGGGAACCATGGCTCGTTTGCTTTTTACTTGCGCCTATGATGGAGCACCTTATTGCGGCTGGCAGAGCCAGCGCGAGGGAGAATCCATCCAGGATACCATCGAGACTGCAATGTCGCGTATCCTGAAAGAGCCATTGCGCATTGCCGCCAGCGGGCGAACGGATGCAGGAGTGCATGCGCTCGCGCAGCGCTTTCACGCGGATGTGCCGGCGGCGTGCCGCATGAGCCCGCAGAACTGGCAGGCGGCACTCAATGCGCATTTGCCGGCGAGCATCCGCATCATGCAGGTGCAGGCAGTGGCGGATGATTTTCATGCCCGCTTTGATGCCGTGGGGAAGGAGTATGAGTATCTCATTTGCCGCGGAGCTGTGCTTTCTCCCTTTCTGCACGGGCGCGCCTGGCATATCCCGCATGAGTTTGATGCTGCAGCGTTGACTGAGGCCATGAAAGTGTATGAGGGAACTCACGATTTCCGGCGTTTTGCTGCGAATAGGGGGAACGAACCGGAGTGCCCTCCTGCTGATTTTTACCGGAGAACCATATACAGCGCCACAGTGAGTGAGGAAGGGGAGATGCTGCGTATTCGTGTACATGGCAACGGGTTCATGTACCGCATGGTGCGCCTGCTGGTGGGCACTGCGCATCAGGTGGCACGCGGCCGCATGAGTTGCGGGATGCTTGCTGCCATGCTCACGGACCCTCCCGGCCCCAAGACCCGCTATTGCGCCCCTGCGGATGGCCTGTACCTCCGCCGGGTATTTTACGCGTGAGCCGGCGGCTCTCCTCGGTAAATACCAATTAGCCAGCCACAGCAAAAGAACTGCCCCCGCCGGTGGGCGGGGGCAGGGCAGGGTAGTAGGAATAGTGCGCATTTAGTTCCCGGCAGGCTGCTCAGGAGCAGGAGTGGGAGCAGGGGCGGGTTCCGGAGTGCAGCTGGCCTTATCACCGGCCTTGCACTTCTCTTTCCATTCCTTCCACTTCTTTTCGCAGAGCTCCTTGTACATCTTCATGTACTTCTCGGCCATTTCGGGGTTCTTTTCCACGCCCTTACCCTCTGCATACATGTGCGCAAGCGCACGGCATGCGGTCGGGTGACCTTCTGCTGCGGCCTTTTCCAGACCGGGCAGAGCTTTGGCATACCATTCATTGGCTTTTTCAGTATCCGGTGCGGTATCATCATCGTCTGCTTCGGTGAGATAAGCCACAGTATACTGA
This sequence comes from uncultured Akkermansia sp., assembly GCA_964611765.1. Classification (GTDB taxonomy): domain Bacteria; phylum Verrucomicrobiota; class Verrucomicrobiia; order Verrucomicrobiales; family Akkermansiaceae; genus Akkermansia. The sequence continues at coordinate 15,438 of CAZTAX010000030.1, forward strand.
GCGATGGGGTTGCCGTTGGCTGCCTCCAGGGTTACTGTTTCGATATCCAGCCAGGCCTGATCACCGCAGGTGATTCCCTTGTCTGTCTTGCTGCAGGGAGTCTCGCAGCAGCATTTGGCTTTGCTGCAGCTGGTGGTGGCAGGTGTTGCGGCTGGGGTGGTGTCGTCTGCCTGGGCTAGATTGACCAGACCAAGCAGCATTGCGGCGGTTGTGAGTGCAATTTTCTTCATAGGCCCTCATTCTGCACCCAACTTTTCCCCTTTTCAATCCAACTTTCTACCTATTTACCGTTGAATTTTGGCGGAATTTTCCGCGAATTTCGCTTTTTTTGAAAAAATTTAGAAATAATGATTGACTTGGCGGGCGAGTGCGTGTATACTCGCTGCGCTTTCACGTCTCACCCGAGTGAGACGCCCGGAGTCAAGTCGCTTCTGTAGCTCAGTGGTAGAGCGCATCCTTGGTAAGGATGAGGTCGCGGGTTCAAATCCCGCCAGAAGCTTTTTGATTTCTTGCAAGAATAAAGCAGCCCTAACACTATTTACTAATATGGCCAAAGAATCATTCCAGCGCACCAAGCCCCACGTGAACGTGGGTACGATCGGTCACGTTGACCATGGCAAGACTTCCCTCACTGCTGCAATTACCAAGGTTCTTGCAGACAAGGGTATGGCTGAAGCCCGTGCTTACGACCAGATCGACGGTGCTCCCGAGGAACGCGAGCGCGGTATTACTATTTCCACCGCTCACGTTGAGTACGAGACCGAGTCCCGCCACTATGCTCACGTGGACTGCCCCGGTCACGCCGACTACGTTAAGAACATGATCACCGGTGCTGCCCAGATGGACGGCGCTA
>CAZTAX010000031.1:0-15911 GCA_964611765.1 uncultured Akkermansia sp.
TCTCCTCATCGCGCCCCAGCACAAACTTGGGCGGGTCAAGCAGCACCACGTCAAAAAGCTTTCCGTTGCGCACCATCTGGCGCGCGTACACAAAAGCATCCGCGTGTACGAAATCAATGCGCAGCGGGCCGTTCTGGGCGTTGATGTTGGCATTGCGCTTCGCCATCAGGATGGCTTTTTCATCCAGGTCCACCGCCGTCACCTCGGCAGCGCCGCCATGCAGCTTGGAATAAATGGAGAAACCGCCGGAGTAGCAGCAGAGGTCGAGCATGGTCTTACCCTGCACCAGGCGGGAGAGCTTCAGGCGGTTATCGCGCTGGTCGCAGAAGAAGCCGGTCTTGTGCCCCTGGGCAAAATCCACCTCGAAATTCACGCCATTCTCCACGATGCGCACCTTGTGCACCGGCTCGCTCTTGGGTGCCTGGCTCACATCGATTCCCTCCATGCGGGCAATACCCTCATCCACGGTGATGACGTGGCGGCTGGTGCCACAGAGTTCGTGCAGCAGCGGCAGCCACTGTGGCAGACGCAGCCACACACCCAGGGTGGTCACCTCCAGACTCAGCACATCGGCATAGCGATCCACAATCAGGCCGCCCAGGCCATCCGAATCACCGTGAATCACGCGGTAGGCATTGGTGGTTTCCTCCAGATTGCAATCCTGGCGGCGCCAGCTCACCGCGCGGCGGATGGCGGCTTCCAAATCCTTTTCTTTCAGCACATCCGGGCCGTGCTGCAACATGCGCAGCGGCGTGCGGCTCTGCGGGTTCCAGAAGCCACCGCCGAACAAGTCACCGTTCTTGTCGTACACATTAATAAGCCCGCCCTGCACGGCATCCGGACTCACCGCCCCCAGCATGCGCGGAAACACCGCCGGATTATAGGTAAAATACTTCAGCTGCACCCACGGGCGCACCCAGTTTTCGCTCCCCACCGGCGCATCGGCCGTCTTGAACGCCCGCACGCGCGGTGCAGCCGTCCCCTGCGGACGCTTCTTATCCTTGAATCTCGGCTTGAATCCGTGATTTTTCTGCTGGTAATCGCTCACGCGCGGGATTATACGCGCAAGGCACGAAAAAGTCAACAACAGGCTTGATTCCCATGGTAAATGTTACTACAATACCCCCCGTGAACGTCTTTTCCACCTGCTGGAACAGCCGCCGCCACAAGGACGGCGGAGCCATGTGCGATGAAATCCGCGAGCTGGGCTTTGAATACATAGAAGCCTCCCACGGGCTGAGCCTGGATATGATGCCCGGCCTGCTCAAAGCGGTGGATGGCGGCCGCATCAAAGTAGCCGGGGTGCACAACTTCTGCCCGGCCCCCATCGAAGTGATGGGCGACGTGCCGGATGCCTACCCCTTCACCTCCCACCGGCCGGAAACGCGGGAGCGCGCCATGCGGCTCACGCAGGAAACGCTGCTGGTGGCCTCCCGGCTGGGCGCCCGCTATGTGGTGCTGCACATGGGCAACGTGGAGCTCATGAAGGGCATCCACCCCACCCGCGAACTGGAACGCAAGCTGCGCAACGAGCGCGTGGGCAGCAAGGAATACGCTCTGCGCAAGGGCGAGCTTGTGCGCCGCCGCGCAAAACAGGCCCCGCTCTACTATGAGCGCGCCCGCCAGGCTCTGCACTCCCTGGCAGAAAAAGCAAAGGAACTCAACCTGGTGCTGGGGGTGGAAGGCCGCAGCCATTTCGAGCAGGTGCCCGGCGAGTGGGAAATGCCACGGCTCATGGCGGAGTTTGCCGATAACCCGCATGTGCGCTACTGGCACGACTTCGGCCACATCCAGCGCAAGCACAACCTCCTGCTTCTGGATCACGCCCAGTACCTCCGCCAGCTGAAACCCTATATTTACGGAGCCCATGTGAACGACGTGCAATGGCCCTGCCGCGACCACCGGGCCCCCTTCCAGGGCGGCTGTGTGGATTTTGACCACCTGCTCCCCGCCTATTTCACCCGGAGCATGCCCCTCACCTGGGAGCTCTCATCCTCCGTGACCGCCGAGGCCATCCGCGAGGCCAAAATCCGCTGGGACGAGCTGACAGCCACCCTGCCGGAGTAAAACGGAAATGCGGGTGCACGTCCAACGGACGCTATGATTTATCGGAAGCACCCTACCTGTATCAGCCCTGTGTCGTCACCCTGAGCAGGGCAACGGCATCAGCCGCCAGGCGGCGGATAGCGGCCTCTCGATTGGAAATGGCAGGGAGCGACCAGAGGGTGAAATCATTGTGCGCCACAATGTTGAAATACATGCCACGCAGCGAAGTGAGGAACCAGAGCCAGTCACCGCGCTGCATGCCGGGGAAGTGGGACTGCACCGCCTCCTGCCACTCCCGGAGGGCGTAGGAGTAGTGTGATTCGTACACATCGCGGGTGAGCTCCGGGTCCTCGTAGCCCATCTTGTTGAGGAAGCAGAGCACCTCTTCCCCGCTGGCCACGGTGCTATCCCGCCAGGTGGTGATGGGGGCAAGCAGCCAGGAGCAGATGATGGCTTCCGGGGTATTGCTCCTGCGGGCCTCCGCCAGCGCAGCCAGGCACACCTCGTTATACTGGGAGGAAAGATAGGCGAGAGTGTCGCGGTAGAGGTCGGCCTTGTGGCCGAAATGATAGCGGATGAGGCCGATATTCACCCCGGCGGCATTGGCGATATCGCGCACGGCAGCACCCTCATAACCCATGAGGGTGAACTGCTGCACGGCAGCGCGCATAATCTGCGCCTTGGTATCATCGGACTTGCTCATGCCTGGCGGGATTGGCGGCGTTTTTTCTTCTTCGTCTCTTTTTCTTCCTGCTTTTTGTAGATAAAGTCACGGTCTTCTCTGCTGAAGCGGTTCAGCTTGGTGCGGCTTATTTTGCCGCCATATTCCTTCAGGTAGACCATCTGATGCTCCTCATCGAAGCGTTGCAGGCGGGCAAAGGTGGTCACATTGCCGGTAGCGGAAGTCCAGGTGCGGTAGCCCTTGGTGGCGAGTTTTTCGCGGTACTCGTCCATATCCTTTTCGGCGTTGATGACGCCCTCCTTAAGCAGGGCTTCAATCTGCTGGGTAAACTCGTTATACCCGTCAATACCCACCACGAATTTGCCGCGGGGAGAAACCACGGCCAGGGAGGGTTTGCGTTTGAGCCCGTAGCGGCGGGCCAGGCGCTCAATGGCGGCCCGACTGTACTTGGCGGAGTTGCGGGTGCGGTCGTCAATGGCGGCACCGGAATCAAGTTTAAGGCGCACCACGCGGTCGCGGCACCACTCATTGAAAGCCGGAGTGTCCAGCAATTCCTCCCCGAGCAGAGAACTCTTCGGGGCAATAACCGAATCATGAAACCAGATGATGAGCGGGCGGCATTCACGATGCGCAAAACGGGTGGCAGAGCCGTAGCTGTCCAGCCATCCGTTGCCATTGCGGCGGGATTCGAACGCGGCGGTGATACCCTCAATTTCGGCATCCGGGTTGTCCGGGTCGGTGAAGTAAACCTCGCCCTCGGCTCCGTTGTCAATCTGCTCCAGTTCCTCGGAGGTAGAAACATTGTAGCTCTGCGCATTCGGGTCTACCGCGCCACCGGTGAGCAGGGGATTCATGCCGGGCATGGCGGAGTCCTCGAATCCCATGCGAGGCTTGTTCAAGTCCTCCGGGCGGGGAATGGTCGCTTCCTCCACCTTAGCCTCCGGCTGCAACACACTGCACGAGACCAGCATCCCCAGCCCCAGGCAGAACAGAACTGTGCGGAAGCGTTTCATCAGCCCTCGGTGCGTTTGACCGCCTGCCAGGCAGCTTCCATTTCATCCAGGGTGGCAGCAGCCAGGCTGATTCCCTGAGCTTTCAATGCGGCCTCGATGGCATTGAAACGCCGTTCGAACTTGCGGTTGGCATTGAAGAGAGCCAGCTCCGGGTCTACCTTGCGGCGGCGGCAGAGGTTGACCACCACAAAGAGCAAATCGCCCAGTTCCTCGGCCACATGAGGGTCGGCATCCGGAAGGTCGAGCGTCTCGGCCACTTCATCCGTTTCCTCGCGGATTTTATCCACCACCCCGGCGTGGTCGGGCCAGTCGAACCCGACCTTGGCCACCTTTTTGGTAATCTTGTATGCCTGCAGCAGGGATGGGAGGCCCTTGCCGCAATCCTGCAGGTAGGGTTTATCCTCGATGGAGTGTTCCTTGCGCTTGATGGCATCCCACTGGGAAACCACCCCCTCGGCATCCGCCACGGCGGCGCTGCCGAACACATGCGGGTGGCGCCTCACCAGCTTATCTCCCAGCTCCCGGGCCACCTCATTGATACCAAAGCCGGCCTCCGGATTTTCCTGCGCCATTTCGGCATGAAAAATAACCTGCAGCAGCACATCGCCCAGTTCCTCGCGCAGGTGGGCCCAGTCGCGCTCGCGGATAGCATCAATGCATTCGTAGCACTCCTCAATCAGGCTGCTGATGATGGAATCGTGCGTCTGCTCGGCATCCCAGGGGCAGCCGCCGGGCTGGCGCAGGCGGTGCATGATGGCCACCGCACGCTCCACCTGGCGGGCGGGCTCCTGGCAGTGAATCATCTCCTGCTCGGTCATTTCGACTTGCCGTTGCGGCGGTCGCGGCGCTCATTCGTGGCCTTGCCCGCCAGAATATCATCAATATGCTGCACCATATCCCAGGCCACGCGGCGGCGCTGGTACTTGCGCCACAGCAGGTCACGCAGGGTCTGCCAGTGCTCTTCCGTGAAATCGGCAGGCGTGAATACTACTTCATCGCGTTGGGAGCGCCCCAGCTTGGGCGCCACCATCAGCTGCCACCAGCCACCGAAGTGCTGGGCCTCATATACGACCTTATTGCCATCGGCATCGCGGTCCTGCCAGGAGAACGTTTCCATCTGTTCGGAGATTAATCGGGTTAAAACTTAGCGGCGAGTGCGGCTCTGCTGCTTCATCTGGCGGTTGATGGCATTCACATCGTCCTGCATGGTCGGAGCAATCTCCGTGACCGGGCCGGCTGTGTTCAGAGACACGATCAGGGGCTTCGAGCGGTTGCCGCGATTGTCGTACTTATAAATCACGCGCTGCACCAGTTTCCCCTGCGGATGGGAGTACATGCGCTCCTCCACCAGGCGGGCTCGGCTGTCATAGCCGTATGCCACTTTGTAGATAATATTCTTCTTAGTGTGGTCGTAAATGATGCAGCCCACCAGCTGCCCATACTTGCCTTCGGTATAATCATTCACCGCGGCCAGGCGACCGCTGGCCGTGTACGATGAGCAACGCATGCCGCGCCAGCCTTTCTGGCGCTGGTAGATGGCTCGGGTGCCATCCGGGTGGCGCATCACACGCACCATATCACCGGTTTCGTTCATCACCTCTGCGCTCTGGGCCTGCGCAGCGGGCTCCGCAGCCGCCACAGCCACAGCGAAAAGGAACATCCAACGGCGAATCATCTTACTCATGCGCAACATTCTACCCCATACACTCCCTATATAGCAAGCGGAAAGAAAGGCAGCGGAATACTATCCGGCATATTTTCTTTCGTCCAGCCTCCGCGAGCCACATTGCACACCACTCCAGGCTGCAGAAAAAAACGACGCTTGGAAACAACGTCACTATATATCGGAGTGGTTGCTATCCCTGCCCAGAAGCTCCTGCAACTTCCGCAGCGGCTCTGGTGATTCACAGAGGGCTGCCCGGTCGAGCAGCGTGCGTCCCTGCTTATCCACCCAGCGGACATCCACCCCGGGAGCAGAAAACAGCACCTCCATGCATGATGTCTGGTTCTTTATGATAGCCAGGTACATAGCAGTCCATACATCCACAGGCGTATAATAAGGAAGCAGAACGCGAACGCACTCCGGGTGCCCGCCTGCCGCCGCTGCACTCAAGGGGGTAACTCCATTGGTATTCGCCAGTTGTGCGTCCAATGCCGGGGCTGCCAGCAACTGCTGCATGCACGCCAGATTTCCGCACATAGCAGCCTGCCACAACGGGTGCGTGCCGTTGTCACCACAGGCATTCACATCTATCCCCGGTGCCGCCAGAAGCAACCGCACGCACTCAGGCATATTGTAAGCAACAGCCAGGCAAAGCGGGGTAAAACCGCCGATATCCGGCTTATTCACCTCGATGCCGGGGTGGGCAAGCAGCATTTCCAGACAAGCAAGCTGATTGCGAATAACAGCGGTGCACAGAGGAGAGCCTCCGCCGGCAGTCCTCTCGTTCGGGTCGCAACTACCAGATGCCAGCAGATCTGCCAGACCAGCAGTATCTCCCCTGAAAACAGCACTATTTATCCGGCTCCACCCGGAGTCATGATTTGCATCCATATTGGCTTGTGTATCTGTAGATTTCATCACTATATCAAGGTTATCAACTTAGTGGGTAAAGAAAAAGCACCTCACAGCAAGCGCGGTTCCCCGACTGATTTATTTTACCTCATGCCGATTTTGCCGCACGCAGCGCACGCTGCATGGCCGCCACGGTAGCATCGATATCCGCCTCCGTGTGCGCCGTGGAGATGAAGCCGGTCTCATAGGGCGAGGGCGCCACATACACCCCCTGCTCCAGCATAGAGTGGAAGTAGCGGCGGAACATGTCAAAATTACCGCTCATGGCGGTGTCCAGGTCATAGACATCCTGCGTGGTGAAGTGCAGGCAGAACATGGAGCCATCCCGCTTGAAGGTGAGCGGCAGCTGCTCATCGCGCAGGATGCGGCGCACGCCTTCCTCCAGCCGGGCACCAAGCTGCTCCAGGCGGGTGTAGGAATCGTGCTGCTCCAGGTAATTCAGCTGAGCCAGTCCCGCGGCCATAGCCACCGGATTGCCGCTGAGCGTGCCGGCCTGATACACCGGCCCCAGCGGAGACACGCAGTCCATAATCTCGCGGCGGCCGCCGAAAGCGCCCACCGGCAGGCCGCCCCCGATTATCTTGCCCAGGGTCGTGATATCCGGGGTAATGCCAACCTTCCCCTGCACACCGGCAGCGGAAATACGGAAGCCGGTCATCACCTCATCGAAAATAAGCAGGGCACCGTTCTTCTCCGTCATCTCACGCAGGAACGCCAGATACCCCGGTTTCGGCAGGTAGAAACCGGCATTCCCCGGGAAAGGCTCCACGATGATACCGGCAATCTCGCCCGGATGCTGCGCAAAGGCGCGCTCCACCGCCGCCCGGTCATTGTACGGCAGCACGATGGTGAGGTTCGCGAACTCCGCAGGCACACCGGCGCTGTCCGGCTCACCATGCGTGAGCGCGCCACTGCCTGCGGCCACCAGCAGACTATCCACATGCCCATGATAACACCCGGCAAACTTGATGATGTATTTGCGCCCGGTATAACCACGAGCCAGGCGCACCGCGCTCATCGTAGCCTCCGTGCCACTGTTGGTCATGCGCACCTTTTCAATACTGGGAATCCAGCGGCAGACCGTCTCGGCCATATCCACCTCGATGCGGGTGGGGATACCATAACCCAGCCCCTGCGGCACCGCAGCCTGAACGGCCGAAATCACGCACTCCGGCGCATGCCCCAGAATAGCGGGGCCCCAGGTACCCACATAGTCGATATACTGCTTACCGTCCTCATCCGTGAGATGCGCCCCTGCAGCCTTTGCCACGAAAAACGGAGCACGCTCCAGACGCCGGAAAGCCCGCACCGGCGAATTCACCCCGCCGGGAATCACCCGGCACGCCCGCTCAAAAAGCTCTTCAGATATCGACATGCCGGGAGTATACCCCAACTCTACCCAAAGGGGAAGTAAAATTACCCCCATTCGTGCATACGTGTCCCGGAGTTTTGGGACACGTATGGTCAAAAGCAGCCTGCCAGTTTTTCCCGGCAGGCTGCTGAATCATTGGATGTTCAGAAGCATCAGAACTTGTACCGGACACCCACGTTGCCCGATACGCCTTTGCGATCAACTCCGGCCTCAACAGCGGCTCCGGCAGTGCCGGTCCAGCTGGGAGTCAGCGGCACCGCCACACCAGCGCCAAGCTCGAAGTAGAGCGGCTTGCGCTTCATGCTCTCGGCGCGCCAGCCATAGGGCGAACCGATAAAGCGGTTCTGTACCGTGACCCGGTCATTGAACAGCTCCAGGTGCATGCCTGCGTTGGCATAGAACTGGGCCGGGGCCTGGTTCGGAAGTGCGGTAAACTCACGGGAGTAGGCGACCCCCAGCACGATTTCAGACTGCCACTCATTATCGCACTTCGAGTAGAGACCGGCCGCACCCATACCACGCTCGATACCTGTATCCTGGCTGTGCCAGGAGAAGTTCAGGGCGGCGTAGGGAGTCAGGCGGCTGGACTCGTTGAGCTCAATATCCGTGCTGATTTCATAGCCGAAGTTCAGAGCCGCAGCATCAACACCGGAATCACCATGCCCGCGGAAGGTATGGTAGCCGGCCTCCACCATCACGTAGCGGCTGGTATCGTGGCTGCTGGTTGCCAGGCCCACAGAAGCGCGGTGCTTGAAGCGACCGGTCACACCGGCTGCATAGACATCCACGAAGAAGGTCTCAGCTTCAACGTGTGCATCATCTGCATAGCCATCGCTGTTCTCGTAGCCAAGGCTCAGGCCCAGACGCAGATTGCAGGACAGCGAGTGATCGACACCTGCCATAGCACCATGAGCCTTGCGGCGGTAATCACCCATGTAGGTATCACCCTCCAGGTAATCATAGGAACCGGTGTAGGTGACCCATGCATTGGTATAGCGGGAATCACCAATGACCACGCCCTTGTTCGACACCGAATTGCAGTCCGGCATCGTAATCTGCTTGCGCAGCTGTTCGATGTGGCGGCGGCTGGAATCAAACATCATGAGGCGCGGCAGTACCAGACTGGTACCTGCAACACTCTGCAGACCACGCTGAGCTGCGCCTTCACTACGGGTGTAATCGAATGCGTCAATCAGGTTGTGCAGGCGGTTGTTGCTGGCAGCCAGCACGCCTTCGGCATGGTGGAATGTATCCGATATCTGCCTGAGAGCCCCAGCCACATAGTTCATCTGCTGCGTCCTGGCGCAGGTTCGGTAGTTCTTGCTGTATACCAGATCCACCTGGTCACCCTTATTCTCCAGATGCACGTTGCGGTCCAGGAGTTCGCGCTGGTAGGTTCCATTGGCAGACCGAGCCACATCGTAGAGGACATCCTCGTTGATGTTGGTCACCATGGCGCCACTCATGATAGTGGTGCGGGCACCCTCAGCAGCCTTGGCGGCAGCGGCCATATCGGTGTGGTTGATATACACACGGGCGGTGCTCGGAGCCGCAGCCGTGCCGATGCTGTTCAGCCCGGCCCTGGCGGCCACATTGATGGTACCGGTAGCCGCGATGATATCGGAGCTGGCCTGGCCTGCTCCATCTACCGTGGCATCAAGCTTCAGCAGAGTAGCATCGCTCAGCGTCATGTTCGTGGCATGCACCACATCGCCGCTGGTGCCCATATTGACCTCAAGCACGGAACCGACCGTGGTAAAATCCACGCGGGTGTTATCATCCATGGTGTAGGACCCATCAGAATCACCGCCCAGGGAAACAAGCGTTCCACCCGTGGCATGCACATTATTCATACCGGCTTCATCCTGCGTGGTATCCAGCGTACCAATCTGAGCTTCGGTGGTGTTGATGACCAGATCCGTGCTCTTGAGCACAATCGTGGCTTCCTCACCCACACCAGCCTTCCGGTCAGTGCCCACATTAGCGGAGGTAATCTCAATCCAGGAACCTGCGTTGGAGGCATCCACCACGCTGCCCTCTGCTCCAACCACTGCGCCGTTGACATAGATAGTGCCGTTGAACTCGGTATGGTCGTAGTCGAGCAGCAGGCCATCGCCGCCGGACTTATTGATATCACCTTCGCCCGTGAGGCGGCCTTCAAGCCTGCTGGTCTCCTTCGTGTTGAGCACATTGCCGGCATCAAGCACGATGCGTGCATCGCTGGTTGTACCATCCTCAATGGTCAGCGTACCATTCTCCATATCCACGCGGTTGAGGAGGACGATATTCCCGTCTCCCTCGGCGATGATGCTGGTGGCACCCTTCACGATCCCCAGCACGCTCACATTATTGAGCGTGATACCCACACCATTATCTTCGCCCCTGGAGGTGATTTTCATCTCAGCCCCCGTCACTACTGCCAGGTTGGCAGCGCTGCGGTCATCGGAGATATCACCGGCAATGGTCACCGTCTCACCCGTGATGGAGGTATCCTCAATCCAGGTGTTCTTGTCGCCCGTACCGGTCGTGATGGATACATCTCCCTCTGCCCCCTGAGCCTCAATCACGGCGTTCTTGATGTAGTTGTCATCATTAATGATGATGTCACCATTCTGAGCGGTAATGCTGGTGCTGCCCAGGTCGGTGCTGGTGATGACATTCTCACCCGTGATGTTCACATCCCCACCAGCGGTCACCGTGGACCCATTCCGGATGATGTTGATGCCACCTGCAGTCAGGCTCACCTCACCTGTAGCGAACACAACGGAAACGCCATTGATGACGTTGTCCCCTACGGCATCCAGGCTCACATCATCCTTGGCGGTTACCGTAGAATCTTCGATCGTGTTGCTCTCCTCACCCCTCATGCTCACATCCCCACCAGCGGTCACCTTGGAACCGTCAAGGATAGCGTTCTTGTCACCCGTCAGGCTCACGTCATCCCCGGCCTCCACCGTGGATTCACCCCTGATGCTGTTGACCACATCATCGGTGCTGCCTGCGGCGTTGCCCATCGTTACTGCACCGGCAACGGCGGTCACCGTAGAAGCATCGATCGTGTTGCTCTCCTCACCCGTGATGCTCACATCCCCACCAGCGGTCACATCGGAAGCGCCTTTGATGGCGTTGTACCCTACGGCATCCAGGCTCACGTCATCCCCGGCATCCACCGTGGATTCGGAGATGGCATTGTAGCTTGCACCCGTCATGGTCACATCCTCCCCGGCCTCCACCGTGGAACCGGCAAGGATAGCGTTCTTGTCACCCGTCAGGCTCACGTCATCCCCGGCCTCCACCGTGGAACCGGCAAGGATAGCGTTCTTGTCACCCGTCAGGCTCACGTCATCCCCGGCCTCCACCGTGGATTCACCCCTGATGCTGTTGACCACATCATCGGTGCTGCCTGCGGCGTTGCCCATCGTTACTGCACCGGCAACGGCGGTCACCGTAGAAGCATCGATCGTGTTGCTCTCCTCACCCGTGATGCTCACATCCCCACCAGCGGTCACATTGGAAGCGGAATCAATCGTGTTACTATAACCGTCAATGTCTACCGAACCAGTTGTAGCCGTAATTTCAGCTCCGGCGGTCACACGGTTGGCGCCTTCAGCCGTGATGACTACATCTCCCGCTGCCGTCTGCACGGTAGACGCGCTAATCCAGTTGCCGTTTTCAGCCGCCGTGCTGTTGGAAGCAATGGTGATTCCGACAGCACCGAGCACCTCAGCCTCATTTCGAACGAGGTTGGAGGCACCCGACATATCCACAATACCGTTGATACCCCTCGCATCCACCTTGGCGGCATCCACCACATTGACGGCGCTATCTCCGCCCTTAATGGTTACACTCCCAGCGCCTGCGGTCACCACCGTGCCAGCACCTGCTACCTCATTCACCGTTGTACCAGTAATGGTCACGCTGCCGGCAGTGGCTTCCACCTCGGCTCCGGAAGCGATTTCATTCCCATTGGCGGCAGTAACGTTGATATCTCCAGTGTTCGCCGTAAGCGTTGATCCCGAAATCAAGTTGCCATTGTTGGTTGCCGTTCCTCCGGCTGTGATATCAATGCCGCTCTCAGCCGTCACGGCAGCACCACTCTGCACGATATTACTCGTGGCGGCATCGATCGTCACAGAGCCATCACCAGCAGTCACCGCAGCACCAGCCTGGATGGTGTTCGTGGCACCTTTGATATCAACACTCGTGGCGGCAGCCACCAGCGTATGCGTACCGGCACCTTCGATGGTGTTGGCAGCAGTCGTGCCACCGTCGATGGTCACAGCGCCTGTCCTGGCGGTCACCGTGGAACCGCTCAGCGAGGCCTCTCCATCTGTAACAGAAATTGTTTCACCAGAAATCTCACTACCCGCCATGCAGACATCCTGCCGGATATCAACCGATTTACCGACAGTCAGTTTCGTAACGAAAAGGCTGAGTTCGCCCGTCTGATCGGTGGTATTGCCGATAAGCACCCCTTCTTTCACTTCGACGGTGCTATTTGTCAGCGTGGCCTGCACATCATCCGTCTCGTTGATAGATTTTACGGTCAACTTGGCATTCGAGATATCGTTCAGGTCTTCGACAACCATTTTTTCGGCCTCTATCACCGTGTCTTCACCCGAAATGGTCCCAAAGCTCAGCGTACCCTCGCCCTGGAGGACGAGCTTGTTGCTATCGCCGGAAATGGCACCGGTGGAAACATTACCATCGCCCTCCAACGTCAGCGTATTGCTATTGCCGGAAATAGCACCGGTGACGGTCAAATCACCATCACCCTTCACCGTGAGGGTGTTGTTATCACCTTCAACATCACCCTCAACCGTCACATTGCCGTCGCCATCGGCGGTCACAGCATTGTTGTCGCCCCCTACATCGCCTTTCAATGTCACGCTGCCACCGATCGAAGTCACGGTATTTCCATCTGCTAACGCCGGCCCCCCTTCATCCGGCTTGACCACGATACCAAAACCATTGAATATCAGCCCATTATTATTTCTCGTGCCGGCAACTGTTATATCGAACGCATGCGCCCGGTTATAGGCCAGGGCGGATACTGCCACAAGTGCTGCAAGGAGGGTCTTACGAAGTGCTACAGGGAGGTGTGTTTTCATATCTGGTATAACAGGAATTTAATTCTATGGCGATTCCATTCGGGGCCATTATATTAAAAACCGCCACAAAACCCGATAATACCCTACCATTCCGATACGTAAAGCATATTTTTATAGAAATCTCAATTTTTCTGATCCATGCCCCCCCTAATCAATTTCAGAGGTAGAAGCAGTAGAGGTAGGCGGCAGAGATTCCGATACTCATGAGCATGAGCGGGAAGCCGACCACAAAATACTGCATGAAGCTCACGCGCAGATTGTGCTGGCGGGCAAGGCCCAGGGCCACCACATTCGCACTGGCGCCGATGACAGTGCCATTGCCGCCAAGGCAGGCCCCCAGGGAGAGTGCCCACCAGAGCGGCTCCAGATCGGCATACCCCATGGCACCCATGCCCTGCACCATCGGAATCATGGTAGCAACAAAGGGAATATTATCCACAAAAGCGCTCATGAAGGCACTGAGCCAGAGCACACTCATGGTAGTGGCTACCGGTTCGCCACCGGTGAGCTGCATGGTCTGCGCAGCCATCCAGTTGATGATACCGTTCACCTCCAGGCCACCCACCAGCACAAACAGCCCCACGAAGAAGAAGATGGTGGTCCACTCCACCCGGGCCAGGATGCGCTCCAGAGCTTTCTCCCGGTCAGGCATGGTGAGCAGCAGCAGCAGGGATGCACCGGTCACGGCGATGGTGCCGCTCTCCAGCCCCCAGGCGGGCAGCAGCCCATGCGTGCAGAACAGCAGGATGGTGAATGCCAGAGTAAACAGGCAGCGCCACAGCAGGCGCGGACTGCGGATGAGGCCGGCCAGCTTGATGTTCATGATACGGTTGCGATTCTTATTCACCTTGGCAAACTCCTTGCGGTACAGGAAGATCAGAATTGCCACGGTCAGCGCGAAGGAGATCAGGCAGGGCGCCGTCAGATTCACAATGAAATCATTAAAGCTCAGCTCCTTCACCTTACTGGCTATCATGATATTGGGCGGATCGCCGATCATGGTGCAGGTACCGCCGATATTGGAGGCGAAAATCTGCGCAATCACAAAGGGCAGCGGCGAAATCTTCAAATCCTTGGTCAGCGTGAAAGTAATCGGCACGGTAAGCAGAACCGTGGTCACGTTATCCAGAAAAGCAGAGCAACACGCCACCATCACCGAAAGCGCAATGAGCAGGGCCACCGGGTTGCCGTTTGTCTTCTGCGCGGACCAGACGGAAAGGAAGCGGAACACACCGGTCTGGCTGAGTACCAGCACCTGAATCATCATACCGATGAGCAGCGCCAACGTGTTGAAATCTATATGTTCGATAGCCTGCTGCTGACTGATGACCCCGCCCAGCACCATCAGCATGGCTCCGAACAGGGCTATAACCGTGCGCTGCACCTTCTCAGAAATAATCAACGCATATGTAATGAGAAAAATGACAAGTGCAGCTGTAACGTGGTACGACATAATAAACGAGGGTCAGCGAAAGTACACCCGCAGGGTGATTTTGGCAAGCTTTTTCTGCTTTGCGTGCGCGAATTTTGTATTTCCCACAAACTAACTTGGCGAAAAAGCCAGATTTTGCTTCACAAAGGTAGCGAAAGTGTGTATCATGCATGTACGAGTTATGGCTACACGCATGCAAAAGACCCTCGCCAAGTGCACCTCCACCCTGGAGGGCACATCGCTGCACACCGGTCAGACGGTGAAGCTCATTATCAAACCCGCTGAGCCGAATACGGGCTTCAAGTTCCGCCGCATCGACCTGCCGGACAAGCCTTTCCTGGATGCCTCGGCCGCCAAAGTGCAGGCTGTGGAACGCGCCACCACCATTGCAGATGGCGCGGTGAAGGTGCACACCGTAGAGCACATTCTCTCCGCCCTTACCGGCATGGGAGTGGACAATGCCATCATCGAAATGGATGCCAACGAGCCGCCCATCGGCGATGGTTCCGCCCTGCCCTATGTGGAGATGATCAAGAAGGCCGGTATCGTGGAGCAGAACGCCCCGCTGAAGGTATGGGAAATCCGCGAACCCATCATGGTGGAAAACAAGAACGGCTCCACCATCGTCATCATGCCCTCCCGCGATTTCCGCATCTCCCTCACCGCCGTGGGGCCGAACGGTCGCGTTACGCAGTATTTCGACGGCGTCATCACCCCGGAGACTTACGAGAAGGAGCTTTCCAATTCCCGCACATTCTGCTTTTATGAGGACATCCAGCCTCTGCTGGAGAAGGGCCTCATCCAGGGTGGCACGCTGGATAACGCCATCGTCATCAAAGGCGAGGAATACCTCTGCGCCGGCGGCCTGCGCTTCCACAACGAGTGCGCCCGCCACAAAGCCATGGATCTCATCGGCGATTTCATCCTCTGCGGCCACCGCATCATGGGACATGTGATTGCCATCATGCCCGGCCACGGCATCAACACCCAGATGGCCGCCAAACTGCAGCAGAAGTACGAAAGTATGGAAGCCATGCGTCCGAAGCCCATCACCATTCCCAATGGCGAGGCCGTGCTTGATACACTGGAAGTCATGAAGCTCCTGCCGCACCGCTTCCCCTTCCTCATGGTAGACCGCATCATCGACTTCGAGGGCGATCGCAAGTGCATCGGCCAGAAGAACGTGACCATGAACGAGCAGTTCTTCCAGGGCCACTTCCCCGGCCACCCGGTCATGCCCGGTGTGCTGCAGGTGGAAGCCATGGCCCAGGTAGCCTCCATCCTCATGCTCCGCATGCCGGAGAACATGGGTAAGCTCGGCTACTTCATGAGCTGCGACAAAGTGAAGTGGCGCCGCCCCGTGGTTCCGGGGGACGTGCTCATCATCGAAACAGAGCTCACCAAAATGCGCGGCGCCATCGGTATGGCAACGGGGCGCTGTCTGGTAAACGGAGAGGTTACATGCGAAGCAGAGCTGAAATTCATGCTCTCCGACGCGTGATTTTCGCTGCGAAAGCGAAAAAAATGAAGAACGGTGCTTGACATACGCCGATTTTCGGGTATCATAGCGCACCCGGCCGTTTCATGCGGCCTCACAGAAACCACTTCAAAACCAGATAAGAAATTATGAGCAAGAGAACATACCAGCCTTCCAAGCGCTGCCGCAAGCGCCAGTTCGGT
>CAZTAX010000032.1:0-15431 GCA_964611765.1 uncultured Akkermansia sp.
TTCGTAATTCGTAACTCGTAATTTTGGCGGAACGCCAAATTCCAATTTGTCGGGCTGAAAGCCCGAGGAACTTTGAGCCCGTAAGGGCGATACTTTCCTTAGCCCGGGGCTTTGTATTGCGACGCTCAGGCCATAGTTACTTTTTCGGCCTTGTGGATGATCTCAGCCTCTCGTTTGACTCGCACTTGCAGGTCGGCCAGGGCGTTCATGTAGTAGATATACGCATCGTAAGGCGAGGGGTAGGGGGTGAAGCCATTGCTCTTTTCCATGTAGTGGAAGTGGTCGGCACTCTGCAACTTACGCCACACATGAATCATATCCCGATCCTCGCTGGCCTTGACGGCGCTTTCGAGGTCATATATTTTCTTGATGGCTTCCTGCTGCATCACGTTGCCGTTCCAGTGGGTGGTGGTGCCATAGGTGGAGCAGCTCACCGGGTTCGGGCAGTTCAGTGTGCCCGTGGACGGGAAGGTACGCACGGCTTCACCGGGGGTGTAGAAGTCATTGCCGGCAAAGAGCGCAGCGGTAATCATGGTGCGCCAGAACTCGAACACGCCAGTGCTGTCAGCCTGGCGCTCGCCAAGGATCTCGTAGTCCATGGAGAGATTCACCACCTGGCCCTGCTCGGCGTTCAGCCACTCCACGAAAGTGTAGGGGGAGAGGGGGTATTCGCTCCAGCCGGGGTCGGTGCGGCGGTTGGCCAGGTCGTTGGAAAGGTGGCGGTGGCGCA
Source organism: uncultured Akkermansia sp. (assembly GCA_964611765.1). Taxonomy (GTDB): domain Bacteria; phylum Verrucomicrobiota; class Verrucomicrobiia; order Verrucomicrobiales; family Akkermansiaceae; genus Akkermansia. Next base: position 731 of record CAZTAX010000032.1, read on the forward strand.
GCAGGGTCTTGGTCTTGTCGATGAGCGGGGCACATTGCAAGTCGTTGGTATTGCGGTTGCTCATCATGCGGCCGCTGCCGTCGGCCATGATGCCCTCGAAACCCATATCGTATGCCTGGGCGGCGATGGCGTTGGAGTAGAGCATGCCAGTGTTCCAGAGCACGGTGGGGCGCTGGCCGAAAAGCTTCTCGATGAGGTCGCAGTGCTCCTCCACCTGCTCAGCAAATTCACCGGTGGAATACAGGGAGGCCAGGGAGGCATAGTAGGGCATGGCCAGGAACTCCACGCAACCGGTCTCAGCCAGCTCCTGGAAGGAGGTGATGAGATCCGGACGGTGGTACTTGGCCTGCTCCAGAATCACACCGGAGATAGCCAGTGCAAACTTGAACTTACCATCGGAGAGTTCAATGAGCTGCTTCATCATGCGGTTGGCGGGCAGGTAGCAGCGTTCGGCCACGGCGCTGAGCACGCGGCCGTTCATGTGGTCATCCTCGTAGAACGCATGCTCGCCGATTTTGAAAAAGTCGTACGGTATCAGTCGGTTGGGCTGATGCGCGTGAAATGTGAGCGTTATGTTCATTTTCGTTGTGTTAATAGGGGTTAGTTGTTTTTTACCAGCCGAGAACATGGTGGTAGACGCGAATCATCTTATCAGCCGCCGTTTCCCAGTTGGAGTTCTTGATGTCCTGGGCGCTCTGTTCTGCGACTCGTTTGTAGAGTTCCTCATCCGTCACCAGGTCTACGATGTGCTTAGCCATCATGTTCACATCCCAGAAGTCCGCTTTCAGGGCGCCCTTCATCACTTCTGCCACGCCGCTCTGCTTCGAGATAACGGCCGGGATGTTGAACTGCGCGGCTTCCAGCGCGGAAAGGCCGAAGGGCTCCGACACAGACGGCATGCAATACACGTCCGTCATGGAGAGCAGCTCGTTCACTTTCTGCTTGTTCAGGAAACCGGTGAAGTGGAACTTATCGCCCACGCCGTGGAAAGCGCCTGTCTCGATGAGCTGGCGGAGTTTTTCGCCGGTGCCGGCCATCACGAAACGCACGTTGTCCGTCTGCTCCAGCACCTTGGCGGCAATCTGCAGGAAGAACTCCGGCCCTTTCTGCGCGGTGAGACGCCCGAGGAAGAGTACCAGTTTCTCCGGGAATTTCTTCTTGCTATGGAACACCTGCACCGGGTCCGCACCGTTGTGCACCGGGAAAATCTTGGCGGGGTCGATGCCATAGTGCCCGGCAGCAATGGTGCCCGTGTACTTGGAGACGGGAATCACCGCATCTGCCTGCTCCATGCCGTATTTCTCGATGTCGTAAATCCAGCCGCGGGCGTCTGCGCCGGCGCGGTCGAACTGGGAGGCGTGCAGGTGCACGACCAACGGCTTGCCGGTGGCCTTCTTCACCTCCACACCGGCCAGGTAGGTCATCCAATCGTGCGCATGAACCACGTCAAAGTCATATTTGCGAGCCATAACTGCGCAAATCTTGGAGAATTCGATAACCTTGCGGGCCAGGTCGCCGGCATACAAGTCTTCTTTGCCGGTGAAAAGTTCCAAATCTGCCTTGTGCACGCGGGAGAATAGCAGTTTGCCTTCCTTCGTGAACGTGATATGACCCGGGGTGCCTTCTGTGCAGGCGTAGGGATCCAGATTCACCGGGGCTTTGCCCACCACAGTGAAACTTTCGTAGGTGTACCCTTCTTCCTGGGTCTCCATCTGCTCGAGCGTCAGGTTGTTTACTCCGAGCAGCTCAAATCCATCGTATTTTGCCTCCGGTGCAGCTTTTGGCACAATCACATTCAACTCCACTTTCCGGGAGAGCGCCCGCGAAATACCCATGCACGCCACACCCAGTCCGCCGTTAATCAGCGGCGGAAACTCCCAGCCAAGTTTTAATACTTTTATCTTCCTCATAATCAGTGTGTTGTTAAAATTGGAAAAAGAGTAGTCGATATGCTTCATTCTTGCGGGAATTAAAGCACAAAAGAAGTGGCTTGTCCAGACTATTGTCTGTCAATCCTACTAACAAAGTATAATTTTTCCGCCACGAGAGCGGAAAAGGTTAATCAGTTTTCATTATTGGCGCGGCGGATGTCCTCCAGCGCAGCAATGAAATCATCGAGAATTTCCGCAGGCACCATAATGCGGTCGCGGTTGGAGCTCACCTTTTCGGTGATGCGAACCACACGCCCGCGAGCGTTGCTCTTGAGGTCAAGGAAGAAGGTCTTGCGGTCAGCAATGATTTTTTCGGTGCAAATGATATCGTCGTCCACTGTTTCTATACCCGGGGTGGTTATCGTAAACCCCTATGTGGGCGGATTATAACACAATTCTGCGGGCAGTCAATAAAAAATCAAGATTCATCGTAGGTCACGAGGATTCGGGCCACAGGCGGCAGGTGTTCTGCGAGTTTCTTGTTGAGTCGGGTGAGACGTGCATGGCTTTCCTCAACGGTCAGGGCGCTTTCTCTGGGGATGCGGATGATGCAGAGTCGCTCATTGCCGCGGGTGTAAGTATTGATAGCGGTGGGCAGGGGGGCACTGCGATGAATCATGGCATCCCGCACCAGGGTGTCCCAGTCACCGGGCAGAGGGGTGGGGTAATCCGGTACGCGTCGCAGGTCGGGCTCAACGTGCAGGGCGACCACGTCTGCCTTCAGATTGCGGAGCACCTCCTTGCGGAAGGCTTCGATGGCCACCTGCCATGATTTCAGCGTGGCACCGGAGGGCAGCTCCAGATCCACTGCTACTACAAATTTTCCGTCGTCCGTATGCTGCAACACTAACCCATGCACACCAAATCGGTGGGCCAGTGCCAGGCGGCGGATGATGAATTCCGGGGTGTCAGGGAAGTCATGGGCGGGTTGCATGTGCACCATCGTTTCAGCCCCTTCCAGCACAGATGCCACGAGGGCCTCAATGGCATCGGCAATCTCGTGAGCGGTGTCAACATGCAGGTCGTGGGGAACCTGCACCGCCATGTCCACATAGTAGCGGGAGCCGGATTCACGGACACGCAGCCTGGAGACAGGATAGGTGGGCATGCGCTCGGCCATGGCGGCCCGCACCTTGGCAGAGACCTCCCCATTTGCCTTGTCCATGAGGTTGTTGATGGCTTCCATGCCCAGCTCCTTGCACACATGCAGGATGAACAGAGCCACCACCAGCGAGGCAAATACGTCTGCGCGCACCAGCAGCCAGCGGAACCAGCTGCCTTCCACCGCCATATCGGCCATGGCCGCGCCGGTGATACCCAGCAGCACCGCGACACTGCTCCAGATATCGGTGGCAAAGTGGGCGGCATCGGCTTCCAGAGCGGCGCTGCGGGTTTCCTTCGCCACGCGTTTGAGCATGGCAGCGCGGTTCACATCCACCACAATGGAGAGGATAACGACACCGAAAGCCCAGTAGGAAAATTGCACCTCCAGCGCGGCAGGGTCGGAGCTGGCCAGTCGCTCAAATGCCTCCATGATGACCCAGGCGGCCGTAGCCAGCAGAAGCAGTGTCTCACCCAGGGCCATGAGGTTTTCCACCTTTCCATGGCCGTAGGGGTGCTCCTCATCTGCGGGCTGGGCTGCCATCTTCACGGCAAAAACGGTACCACCTGCTGCCACTAAATCCAGCGCACTGTGCAGAGCCTCCGAAAGAATACCCAGTGAGCCGGTTACAATACCCACCACCAGCTTCACCAGCGCCAGCAGGGCGCTCCATACCACCGATGACCAGGCGGCTACGCTCTTCTTCGTGTCTGCATCCATGCGCAAGACTCTACAGGTTTTATTATCGATAGTCAAGCTGGAATAATTCCAGAATATGCAGCTTGTCATCCGTGTCCCGAAGTTTGAGTGCAGCGCGCGGTAAATTGGAATTTGAATTACGAAGTACGAGTTACGAAGTACGAAGTAAAAAGTTCCGCGGGCATTCGCCCGCCAGTGTTGAACTATCTGATATACAATGGCGAGCCGTAGGCGAGCGGAGCTCATAATTCGTAATTCGTAATTCGTAACTCGTAATTTTGGCGGAACGCCAAATTCCCATTTATCGAGCTGAGGGGGGCTTCTTCCAAAATGTTGTTGATATTTCTATTGCTCACATAATCTTTGGGCGTGGCAGCCTGTGGCATACACCAGATTGCGCTTGATTCGGGAATTTCTTCGTGATAGAATAGCCGCGCTATGTTCTACATTACGACAGCAATTGACTACACAAACGGCGCTCCCCACATCGGGCATGCGTATGAGAAGGTTCTGGCAGACGTTCTGGCTCGCTGGCACCGAATGTGTGGCGAAGAGGTGTTCTTCCTGACGGGTGTGGACCAGCACGGCCAGAAGGTGCAGCAGAAAGCAGAAGCCGCGGGCATGCAGCCGCAGGAATATGCCGATATGGTGACGCAGAAGTTCATCTCCCTCTGGGAGCGTCTCGGGATTCAGTATGACGGCTGGGCCGCCACCACGGATGCCCGCCACAAAGCCTGCGTGCAGGCTATCCTGAGTGACCTGAAGGAGAAGGGCTGCCTGTACAAGAAGGGCTACAAGGGTTTCTATTCCATCCGCCAGGAGCAGTTCCTGACCGATAAGGAACGCAATGAACAGGGCGAGTTCGGCCCGGAATGGGGCGAAGTTGTGGAGCTGGAGGAGGAAAACTGGTACTTCAACCTCAGCCAGCAGGTGGAGTGGCTGAAGGAATATGTGACGAATCACCCCTCCGTGGTGACCCCCGAGTTCCGCCGCCAGGACCTGTTGAATGCCATCGAGCGTGCTGCCGGTGTTGACCTTTGCATCTCCAGCCCGAAGGAGCGTCTTTCATGGGGCATTCCGCTGCCCTTCGACCCGGATTTTGTGACCTACGTGTGGTTCGATGCTCTGGTGAACTACATTTCATTTGCCGGTTACAAGGCCACCGAGGGCTCCGGGCTGCCGGAGTTCAGCAAGCTGTGGCCCGCCGCCTGCGAGGTTATCGGTAAGGATATTCTGGTGCCGGCGCACGGTATCTACTGGCTGTGCATGCTGCATGCTATGGGCTTTGCAGATGACCAGATGCCCGCTCTGCTGGTGCATGGCTGGCTGAACATCAAGGGCGAGAAGATGTCCAAATCCCTGGGCAACATCGTTGATCCGAACGACCTGTGCGATGCTTTCGGCGCCGAGGCGGTGCGCTATTACCTGGTGCGCGACACCAAGACCGGTTACGACAGCGACTTCGACCCGGAGCGCATGAAGATGATATACAACACGGAGCTGGCCAACGATATCGGCAACCTCTGCAACCGCTCGCTTAACATGTGCGTGCGCTACTGCGGCGGCACCGTAACGACCGGCACCGGGGATGACGAGCTTTCCGCTGCTCTGCGCGAGAGCATGAGCTCCACGGTGAGCAAGTTTGCCGACTGCATGAACAGCTACAACACCGCCGATGCCCTGGCTGCGCTGAATGCCCACGTGGGCCTGTGCAACAGTTACATTGAGCAGAAGCAGCCCTGGGCCCTGGCCAAGGATGAAAGCAAGCTGCCGGAGCTGCAGCGCGTGCTGGCTCACCTGCTGGAATGCTGCGCCCAGGTCGGTTTCCTGCTTGGCTGCGTGCTGCCGGAGGCATCCGCCCGCATCCTTTCCCAGCTTCAGCTGGAACTGGGTGGGCTTACCCCGCAGACCATGGTCTGGGGCCTGGTGAAGGATGGACACATCGTGCAGGCGCCCTCACCGGTGTTCCCCCGCATCCTCTCTGCTGAGGAGAAGGAAAAGATGGCCGCCAAAGCTGCCAAAGCCGCTGAAAAAGCAGCTCGCAAGGCCGCTCAGCAGGCTTGATTAAGTGATACTCATGAGCGCAAAAAGGCCCGAGGACTATCTCGGGCCTTTTTACATTCTGAAATCTGAAAAATATGCCGACCGGGTCCTGTAAGCCAGATTCTGTCCACCCGCGCGGTGGCGGGCTGTGTGGCCATTTTTCTCGCGCCTGTTGCCAGGCGTGCCCTGCGTTTATAGCAGGGTGCAACTAATACCCGGGAATGCAGCGGGCAGGCGACCCTTTCCCTGTTTGTCTTGCATCGCGCGGGGTTTTCCGTGCCTCCGTCGTTACCTTCGGAGCGGTGGGCTCTTACCCCACCTTTTCACCCTTACCCTTGCGGGCGGTTTGTTTTCTGTGGCACTTTCCGTCCACCCGGCATTGGCTCCGGGTGTCTCCTGCTTTCGCAGGACACGCTGCCTTATGATGTCCGGACTTTCCTCTACGGGACTGGATACCCGCAGCGACCACCCGGACCCGGACGGCACCAGCAGAGAGTACACCGAACTCCCCGGATTGGCAAGCCAAATCAGCTGAATCGGCTTGATTTTGGCTGGGAAATGCCGTAGAATACTCCCCGTTATGAAGAAACGCGTGGTCATTCTCGGCTCTACCGGCAGTATCGGCACCAGTGCGCTCAAAGTGGCGCGGGATATTCCGGAGCGCATGGAGGTGGTGGCTCTGGCTGCCCACAGCAATGTGCACAAGCTGGCTGAGCAGGCCCGCGAGTTCGGCGTGCAGCACGTCTGCATCTATGATAGCAGCAAGGCTGCCGAGCTGCAGCGGCTGCTGTCTGCCGGCGTGCAGGTATACGCCGGGCCGGAAGGCCTCTGCCGGCTCGCAACGCTTGATTGCGCAGATATGGTGCTGGTGTCCATCATCGGCACGGATGGTCTGAAGCCCACGTTGGAGGCTATTGAGGCCGGGAAAGATCTGGCTATTGCTTCCAAGGAGATTCTGGTAATGGCCGGCGAGGTGGTGATGAACCACGCCAAGGCAAAGGGAATCAACGTGCTGCCGGTGGATAGCGAGCACAATGCTATTTACCAGTGCCTGCAAGGAAACCGCGGTGGCGCAGGGCAGGTGAATCGCCTGATTCTCACGGCCAGTGGCGGTCCCTTCCGCAATACGCCGCGCGAACAGCTGGCTGCGGTGACCCTGGAACAGGCTCTTAAGCACCCCACCTGGCAGATGGGACGCAAGATTACCATCGACAGTGCCACGATGTTCAACAAGGGACTGGAGATGATTGAGGCCCGCTGGCTCTTCGATATTCCCATGGAACGGGTGGATGTGATTGTGCATCCGCAGAGTATCGTGCATTCGCTCGTGGAGTTCTGCGATGGCTCCATCCTGGCCCAGCTGAGCAGCAGCGATATGTGCTTCCCCATTCAGTATGCCGTGACCTGGCCGGAGCGTCTGCCGAACTCTCTGCCGCACCTTAATCTGGCCCGGATTGCCAGCCTGAAGTTTGAAGCCCCGCGCTGGGATGATTTCCCCGCGCTTACCCTCGCCCGACAGGCCGGGCTCACCGGCGGCACCATGCCTGCCATGTACAACGCCGCTAATGAGGTGGCCGTGCAGGCTTTTGTGGATGGCAAGCTTTCATTCCCCGGCATCTGGGAGACGGTGGAGAAAGTGCTCTCCAATGCCCGCCCGCGCGATTACCAGGGCTACCTTCCCATCATTCTCGAGGACGATGCCTGGGCCCGCGAGGAGGCACGGCGTGTGATTTTTTAATTAAAGCTCCAGCTTTCTGAAAATATCTCGCAGTGTTGTGAACTCGTTGAAGTTCTCACTAGTGAGTTCGAAATTGTGAGCATCCTGCAGGTGCGCAGCAAGGGAAAGGAATGCTATAGAATCCCACTCAGCGTGGTTTCTGAACTCTTCGTCAAGACTGAGAGGACTCGAAAACTCCATCGCATTCTGTATGTCGACGATGAACTGTTTTTCAGATGCAGATAACGAAATGGTCTGAGAGGAGGGTTCATTAACCGCAACCGGGAGTGGAATATCCGGACCGCCCAGAGCTTTGGGCAGGAGTTCGATAATGGCAGGATTGCCGTAGGCCTTGTGGCCTGGGGGGACGTCCCTGGTGAGAACGGTGCCGGCTGCGACCACGCAATTATCGCCGATGGTGACGCCTCCCAGGATAATGCATCGCGTACCGATGAAACACTTATTGCCTATGGTGATAGGACGTCCAGTCTTCAGTCGTGGTGTGTTCCATCCCCTCTCTGGTGTATAGGTGTGGCCATCGGAATCGTAGATGAGTGTATTTGCTCCGACAATGGAATACTCCCCTATGGTAATCCGGTTTGCACATACAATATTGGCCCCACTTACTCCGCTGTGGGCTTTCAACTCAATGCAGGCAGACGAAGTGATGGCGCGAAGTGCTACAGGATGCTCTGTCATAGGGTTATGCCGGGAATTGGATGTAAGGGTTACATTCTCACCCAGAATAATTTGAGAACCATGGTGCTTGCGCACATAGGGCATCTTGTTTATCATGCAAGATGTTGCACAAGATACACCTTTTAATCTCAGTATACATATGTTAATCTGAGATAAAAACTTCAATACAGCAATTTTTATACGTGCTATCATTTTGTGAGGACTTGCTGATATAATTCAATTAATCGATTCACCATGGTCTGAGCGGAGAGCGCCTGACGACACTGTTCCTGTCCGTGCCCTCCCATGGAAAGGCAGCGCTCCGGGCTGGAGGTGATATCCAATACGCCACGAACCAAGGCATCAACATCTGTTGGCGAAATAATGTAACCGGACTTTCCCTCGTCGACATACTGTTTACTGCCGCACTGGTCAGAGATGATGACCGGAACTCCCATGACCCGTGCCTCTTTGGCAGCAGTGGGCCCGGTGTCCGCTTTGCTTGGGTGCACCAGACACCAGGTCTGCGAGAGCTTCTGCACCACCTCATCACGGGAAATACGGCCGAGCGGGATGATGTTTTCCGGCAAACCCGGGATGTTGCCCGGCTCCACACCCGCTAATTCCAATCGTACATGAGATAACTCCGGGCGAGAGAAAGCCGCTATAGCGCACTCCAGGTTCTTGATAGGCGTGTTTGTGCCGCAATACAGGCATGTGGGGGACTCTGTCAACTGGCGTTCCAGACTGAAAAAGCGTTCTTCTACGGCGTATTCGAAAGGAATAGGTTGTGCGTCTGGCACAATATCCCTGACCCTGTCTGCAGCCCAAGGTGATTCTGTTGTAATATGCTTGCATGCTCGCAGCACGCCTGGTTCGTAGACGCTGTGGTGCCGGAAGAAACGAGGCATGGAACCACGCTCCATGTATGCCTTTAACAGGCCTTGTACCGAGTGCAGCCATTTTCCTTTGAAATCCTTACCGCAAAGGCCGAAGCAATCCTCAGTACCCCAGGTGTGAAGCAAATCAGGATTGATATCCCTTAACTCCTTTGCTATGCGGCTTCTGTCAGCCATATAGGCTGTGTATAGTCCTATCGTTTTCCTGACTCTGGGTAGAACATGGAAGTGTTGAGCTCTGGCTGTAAAGCGAACTGGTGCCGATGTTTCTTTATTCAGAGAAATCCAGTGAAGCTCGTATGGTCCATCTTCTGGATATGAATCGTACAGAGCTTTCAACCAAACGGCATAATGACCAGGAAAATTTGGGACGGATTCACTAATCAACCATGCTGGGAAATTACACAGAATAGCAATGCAAGGATTCGACATAGCAGGATAATAAATCATGAGCTAATTTTGCTAATCTATTTTTTGATAAAGAGAATAGGCTTGACTTCTTCCGTTAGGTTTCATTTTACCCCATGCGACACGTTCATATCTGGATGTGAGAGCAGCTTTTACTCTTTCGTACGAGAGGTTTCTAATCTCTGTTTCTTTTCCGTCAGGGCTGTGGTTGAGAATAACGTATTTTGGGGAATTTGTGCTACTGAAAAGCGCATTTAATTCTTCGACCAACCCTGGTGATGTTTGGGAATGCAAATTTTGCAATATAAAATATTTATATGCAGGTGTCGCATGCGTGTAAAGGTATATATCGGCAGTCGTATCCAGCGCTAATACTTTATCTAAATTATCTTCGGTTATGATCTTTCGAAAATCTCCACCACTTTCTAATTGGAGCTGCTTTTCTGTAGGATGTCCAGGAAAGAAGATACAGATCAAACCACATGAAACCAAACTTATAGCTCCTTTAAAATAAGGAACAACGAGTAGTCCTATTGAGGAAATTGATACCAATGTTTGTGCTTTCATCATGAAACATAAGATTAGCGCAATTACTATACACGGAACATATGTTGTGTAATAGTGAGGATATCCATGACCTGGGATTAAGAATGCCATTGAGACCAAGGCTACTGTTGCAAATAAGCAAAATAAGTCTAGTGTGATGCTTTTTTTGCGCGCTAAGGCGTATCCGAAGAAAAGGATTAGGGGCGTTGCTGAAGTCTTTGTTATCCATGACAACCAGAAGCCCTCCGGCTTATTACTAGCTCCGCTCATTGCATAGTTTATGTTGTGCAAGAACGTTCCATTGCAAAAATCGGGGAACGAACCTTGGATGTAGAAATAGAAAGCAAAAGGTAACACTGCAATTCCTACCCCCAGTATGAGGACATGGAGTGCTACCAGCAGTTCCCGAATACGTCGTGCGCATAAAAGCGATGTTATGAAAAACAGTACTATACCGCACGTGATAGATGCGTTATTGAGTCGTATCATTGAATGAAGGCCCGTGCATACACCAAGCATTAACCAGCGGTTGTTTGATAACTGCGTTATTTGTGGGGTGGTCACTAAATTTTGCGTAACGAAATACAGAGGAATAAGTGATATAGGAAGAGACCACTCTTCGGATAAAGCTCCCTCTCCAATGCATCCCGGCAATATGCTCATAATGATGAGGATTACGAAAGCTGTTTCTTTATTTGTCAAAAATAGTCTACATAATTTATAGATGTACAAAAAGCTCAATGCCAATGATAGAGCTTGAAGCAGGAATACCCCCCCCTTGTCATTGATTATCAATGCCCCAAGAGCATATATGTAAAAAAGTAACGGTCCCTTATGATCAAAAAGGTCACGGTATGGGAGCAACCCATTATTTATTCCATTGCCAATGGTGTAAAAAATACCTGAATCACAGTTATAATATGGATTGGATGGTGAGGTGTAGGGGCTTGCAACAAATAGATAGATAATACTTATCACCAGAAAAACAACATATTGCAGTGCTGTATGTCGCGAAAAGGAAGTCAGATATTTATTTTCCATAAGTTATAAAGGCTATGAAGGTTGTTAATTTTGTCGGGTTTTAGGGTGTTAGTTAAACATCCATAAGGTGACCGAAGTAGGTGAGCTCTCCGTCTTTAGTACGTTCTAAGAATGGAAGTTTATACGAAAGCTTATACCATCGGCACTCACAGCATATCTGTTTGAACCGGGATTCCTCATAAGGTTCATTTGCTATTTTCTCAATAAGGTATATGTGGGGGGCCGGTTCTACACACCCCTGCAGCATTCGCCTCACTTGAGGAATTTTATCGTGAATTGTTACGAGTATGTAGTCTACCATCAAATAGTCCAACAAAAAATTACAGTTCTTCCAATGTTCGTAAATGATGTCTTTAGCACAGGAGAACCATGTTGAATCCGGCGCAGCACCAAGTATGAAACACTTCCACATACAACGATTGATGCCATTGTATCGATAGGACGTCTCAACGTCAAATTCAGTGTTTACTGAAAAATATGGCTGTTCAAAAGTTGATTCGGGTATAGGCGTGCTGACATATACGGTGCTGTCAACCCAGAGGCCACCATGGTTTGCCAGTAGGGAAAAGCGGATGATATCCGAGAAGTGGGTATAGGTTATGTACCCTTTTTTTAGTTTCTCAATAATGTAATCAGGTATGTCGGTATATTGACAGAGGTTTTCCCAAGTGATAAGAATGATCTTTCTGTCTTTGGGAACAACCTTTTTGAGTTGTTCATAACACACTCTTGCTACCTGAGGCATGTTTTCTTCGCCCTGCAGCCAGCAAAACCAGACGGGACCACTGTTTATGGAATTGGAGAACTCATGATGAGTGTGCTTATTCAGCAGATGCGAGAAACGACGTTCACAGAACGCAAACTTCGGGTGTATGAGAGCATCGCGCATGTCTTCTCCTGTCTTGTATTTCAAATGTACAAATATCAGGTTGAGAAGATATTCAATGTCTAATCCACGTGAGGCCGTTATCAGCTTTTTAAAATTTCTGACGAGGCTGTTAATCATCATAACATTACTTTATTATGGATTTGATTTTTTTTAAGAAAGAATAGAGCCAGACGAATAAAGGTAAAGGCAGAGTCCTGAGTAGTGCAAAAAAATTAACGCGGAAGTATTTTCGCATTAGCCGAATGCGATAGGATGTGCTATTTTGCCAGTAGTATTGCATCTGTGAGAATCTTTCGATCTCTCTATTTACAAACTCCAGGAAGGGGGTGGCTTTTGCAATTTGTTCCTGTGAATAACAGGCATTGATATACTTGCGCAAACATTGGGCCGTCTCTTCAAGGGGGGCATGAGACATGCTGTAGTATTTTTCAAGAAATCGTTCATATTGTAATTTCTGCTGATATATTGAACTGGTCGTAATTCCCCCACGACACATGCTTGAATCATCCTTTAATGCTAATATTAGAGCTGAACAATCTACTTTGACTACACTTCCCATAACTAACGCCCGCAGATAGGCAATATAGTCATCGACGTAGCAGGCTGAATGACTCAGTTCGGGAAACTTCCGGTACACATCGATGTGCCATATTTTGTATGAGTAGGTTCCTCCCATGAAAGAGGGAACTTCTCCTTCCAGAATAGACGATTCTGAGAAAGCTATCTCTTTTACATTGAGCTGCAGAGAACGCTGTTGCGCATCGGCAAACTCGTCTGCCGTAAAATATGCATTGGGCAAAGCAATACACCGGGCGTTCGGAAACTTAACGATGGCTCTGGCTGCAATCTTGCAGCGTTCCACAGAGGAAAAATCATCATCATCTGCACGTATTACCCACTCACCTGTTGCGAATTTTACGGCGTGATTTGTATTCCCTGCGAGGTGGAGGTTACGAGGGGTCCGGGTGACAACGATGCGGCGGTTGCCTTTGTAGGCGGCGACGCATTCCTTGATGATTTCGAAGGTGCGGTCGGTGGAGCAATCGTCGGAAAAGATGTACTCCAGCTCGCCCTCGTAGTCCTGCGCAAAGGCACTTTCGATGGCGGCGCGGATGTACTTCTCCCGGTTGTGGGAGAGCAGCACGTAGGAAAGCTTGGGCAGGGTGGGGGGCATAAATGAAAAAGAGCCGCCCCGGGGTTGGCGGAGCGGCTCCGTATAAAGTCCGTTTAGTGGTTCACACGGGCGAACTGCTTGAGGCGCAGACCATTCAGGTGAATGAAGCCGCTGGCGTCATCCTGGTTGTAGTCTTCCTCAGTGTAGTCAGCTTCCATGGTGGCCATGGCGTAGCTGTACAGGCTGTTCGGGCTGCGGCGGCCGGCGTACATCACGTTGCCCTTGTAGAGCTTGAGGCGCACCTCGCCGTTCACTGTTTCCTGAGTCTTGGTCACGAGAGCCTGGATGGCCTCGCGCTCAGGGGCGAACCAGAAACCGTTGTACACCATGGCGGCGTAGTCGGGGATGAGGGAATCGCGCACCTTCTGGGCCTCGCGGTCCATGGTGATGGTTTCGATATCGCGGTGGGCAGCCAGCAGGATGGTGCCGCCGGGGGTCTCATAGATACCGCGGCTCTTCATGCCCACGAAGCGGTTTTCGATGATATCCACGCGGCCGATGCCGTGCTTGCCGCCCAGATAGTTGAGCACCAGCATGACGCCGAGCGGGTCGAGCAGGGTGTAGCCATCCTTCTCGCCCTGGGCGGTTGTGCCCACCGTGGCCATAATCTCAGCCAGCCCCTCCGTCTGCAGACCGATGATGTTACCCTTCTCGAAGAGGCACTGCAGGTACTGGGGCGCATCAGGAGCATCCTCCGGAGCGTTGGAGAGCACATACATGCCGCGGTCTTCCTCCTTGGTGGCATCGTACCAGGTGTCTTCGAGGATGCCGGCCTCGTAGGAGATGTGCAGCAGGTTGCGGTCCATGGAGTAGGGCTTCTTCATGCTCTGGCGGATCGGAATGCCATGTTCCTCAGCATACTTAATCATCTCGGCACGGCCGGGGAACTGGTCACGCCATTCCTTCATGCGCCAGGGGGCAATCACCTGGAGCCTGGGAGCCAGGGCGTTGATGGAAAGCTCAAAACGCACCTGGTCGTTGCCCTTGCCGGTAGCACCGTGGGCGATGGCATCGGCGCCCTCGGCGATGGCTACATCGACCATGGCCTTGGAGATGCAGGGACGCGCAATGGAAGTGCCCAGCAGGTAACGGCCTTCGTACACGGCGTTGGCCTGGAACATGGGGAAAATGTAATTGGCGGCGAAATCAGCCTTCAGGTCGCCAATGATGCACTTGGAAGCACCCGTAGCGAGAGCCTTCTCGATGACACCATCAAGCTCCTCTGCCTGGCCTACGTCTGCGCAGTAGGCGATGATTTCAGCATTATACTTCTCCTTGAGCCACACCAGAAGCACGGATGTGTCAAGACCACCGGAGTATGCAAGAACGATTTTCATTTTCTTATCACAGAGCGCAGCGGTTACATCTGCGCACACGGGGAGTATACACCTGTTCCGGGCTCAGTAAAAGCAAAATATGTTACATTGACGCAGATTATCACATGTCCCAAAGATTTTGTAAGCAATAGAAATATCAGCAACCTTTTGGAAGAATCTCCCCTCAGCTCGATAAATTGAAATTTATCGGGATGTACAAAGGACAAAGTACAATGGACAATTTAGGAGTTCCGCTCG
>CAZTAX010000033.1:0-15039 GCA_964611765.1 uncultured Akkermansia sp.
CAACCTGCGGGCGGATTTCAAGGATGGTACCGTTCACGATGTCACCCTTGCGGAAGTTCGGAAGCTTGGAGTTAATCAAAGCCTCCAGTTCAGTGTTGCTCATTATAATGTGTTTAGGTTAATGGTTTTCGCACCTCCTCTAAGGCCCCTACCCGGCAGCTCATGAGGCACCTGTATGCCACCGGGGGAGAATGCGGTGCAGCATTTTACTAAATCGCCCGCGGCGTGGCAAGCCTTTTTCCTTATTTATAAGCCATTTTCCGCGCAAAATGACAATTTGTTGCCCGATAAATAAAAAAGAGGGGGGAGCCCCCCCTCAGACCAGGTACAGAGATGTTATCCGTGTAGCTCAGCGTCTGCCCGGCCCACGACCACTGCCGCCTTGGCGGTGTACCGGGTGGCGGTGTTGATGCACACGGTGCGCATGTGATGCCGGCCGCGGGGGCACCACTCGCTGCGGACAGTGTTGGTGCCTGAGGTGAAGGTTATGGTGCCGCTCATGACCGGGCGGCGGCAGGCATGGACGGCTCACAGGCTGAGGACATGGCTGAGACACCGGCGGCGGGCAGGGATACACAACGGGCACCCCGACCGTAAGACTGACATGCACGCCGGCTTCCGCCCGCCCTGCTGCAGCAGCCAGCATGAGCAGACAGAGTGTTAACAGAGATTTAAGGAACTTCTTTTTCATGATAAGGAACGGTCTGTTATACACGTAAAGCGCAGCAGCATGCACGATTTGTGCATGCTGCTTGAAAGAAGGCAGATTTTACACTTCATTACCCACGGCGGCGGCGGAGTCGGCCGGTGAGCATCTGCAGTTCCGGCACACGGAAAAGCACACAGGCCCCCAGGTAGATTCCACCGGCCGCAGTACCCGCCAGAGCAAGTGCGCCGAAGCGGCGGAAGAAGCCCCAGGAGGTGAAATCTCCGAAACAGAATTCAACCACCCCCCAGCAGGCAAGCACCAGCACGGCCCCGGCCCCCAGAATGCGCAACAGCCCCGGCAGCAGCACACCGCAGGACATACTGCCCAGCAGGTGCCGGATATAGAGGAAGTAGAAGATGAAATTCAGCGTGGTGACAATGGAGGTGGTCAGGGCCAGATACGTGGCCGGCATGTTGAACACATGCACAAAAGTGTAATTGCAGCCCACGGAGATGCAGAAGGCCACCAGCGCCAGCCCGGCGGGCGCCCAGGGCTTTTCCAATGCCAGGAACACGGGCTGGAGCACCTTCATCCCCGCATAGGCAAGCAGGCCCAGTGAGTAGGCCGCCAGCACATCACCGGTGAAGGCGGATGCTGCGGCATCAAAGCGCCCGCGCTGGTAGAAAACGCTCACAATTTCCTCGCCCCAGAGGCAGAGGAAGATGGCCGAGGGCACGGCAAACAAGGCCACAAAGCGCAGCGCCTTAGCCAGGTGCACGGAAATTTCCCTGCCGGTCTCCCCCCCGGAGGTAAGTGCCATGCGAGACACCGCCGGGAGCACCACCATGCCGACCGCCACGCCAAACAGTGCCACCGGCAGCTGCCAGAGGTGGAAGGCACTGGAAAGCGCCGTCACCGAACCGGGCTTCAGGTAGAGAGCAAAGGAGGTATTGATGAAAATATTGGTCTGGGTGATACCGGCCGCTATCACGCCTGGCAGCATAAGCAGCCACACGCGGCGGGCAGCCTCATCAGTAAAACCGAACCAGCGGCCATTCCACCGCAGGCCGATATTCCAATGCGGACGGTAGCCCTTGCTGCGCATCTTCGGCAGCTGGAAAAGCACCTGAGCCGCACCACCGCACACCACGGCTATGGCAAAACCGTACAAAGCCTGCGGGCCGAAAGCCGGGTCAATAAACCAGCCCACAGCAGCACCCACGCCCACAGTGGTCAGGTTAAAGGCAGCACTGGCCAGATTCGGCAGACCGAACACACCAAAAACATTCAGAGCCCCCATGCACAGGGCAGAAACCGAGGCCAGCAGGATGAACGGCCACATGATGCGGCACAGATTCGTAGCCAGCCCAATGAAGCTCTGAGTTTCCACCCGGGTAGCCCCGGCGGGCACCCCCTCCGAAGCGGCAGTGAGCACCAGGGGCTGCCCGTGGTGCAGTTTCTCCAGCGTGGAAACGCGGATGCAGGAGGTCTCCGTGAGTCCGTGCAGGCGCTCATTGGAGGTGAAAACGGCCTCTTTTGTGCCGTCAACCGTAGTACGGAAGCCGCGGAAAGCCGCATCGGTGCATTGCATGACCGGGGCGCCCCAGGGGGTCTGCAGCACCACCCGGGCGCGCTCAGGATAAAGCTGCTGCATGAAAGTGCCGGCCAGCAGAATTCCCAGCGCCACGATGCAGACCATGAGGGAAATGAGCTGCGAGCTCACGCGGTGAGCCAGAGCCCAGGCCGCCTGGGGGCCATCCTGTTTCTCCACCTTGCTCATCACGCTGGTGAAGCTCTGGGACATAGCGCCCTCGGCAAGCATATCGCGCAGCATGTTGGGCACGCGAAAGGCAGTCAGGAACGCATCCAGCGCCCCGGTAGCACCGAAGAGGGAGGTGAACACAATCTCGCGCAGCAACCCGGTAAAGCGGCAGCAGAAGATGGTCACCGTGGCAATAAGGCTCTTTTTCTGCATTGAAGCCATGGCGATTCAGGGAGAGAGAGGTTAAAGTGAACGAATCAGCGGACTTTTTCCGGCAGATCTTCACGAATCTTGCGGGCAAAGGCCTTGGCTGTGGTCTTATCCCCCAGCAGCAGGCAAGTGCGGGAAAGTTCGCGCATGGTGGTGCGGTAGAGCCCCTGCTCTGCCTTTTCCAGGCGCTCCTTATCCTCATCGCTCATCTGGTCGATGCTGCTCTGAATGCTGCGCAGCGTGCGGAAACAGGGGATATCCTGATTCGCCTTGCGCTGAGCCAGAGCCAGATTCAGGCGGGCACGCAGAGTCTTGCCGGTAGTGAGGTCCGGATTCACTTCCTCCACCATGCGGGTGCACTCCTGCACCCACTTCAAGGCGTTCGTGTAATCCTGCTTGGCGGTGTAATAATCTGCCAGCTGGTGCGCTGTGCGGGAGCGGAAGTCAGAATCTTTCTTCACCAGGTCGGGATTCTGCTGCATCATCTCCCAACTGCGGGTCAGCAGCTGGATCTTCTCCTCGCCATCTGTATGCGTGGCCAGGTAAGTGAGGACGCGCATGATTTCCGCAGTATCCTTCTCATAATCGAGCAGATAGCGGTAATCGCGCACGGCATCCTGAGTGTTGCCACGGGCCTCATTGGCTCGGGAGCGGATGCGGGCAATGCGGGTCTGCAGCTGCGGTGTCATCTCGCCATACCCTTCAGCAAAGGCAGCTGCCAGGGTCAGAGCCTGTGCGCAGCCATCGTGATTTCCCAGACGGTGCCGCAGTTCCCCCAGCAGCAGGTAACACTGCGGCAGGCGGTGCTCCTTATCCGGGTATTCGAGCATGGCATCGCGGCAGCGCAAGAGTTTCTCCTCAATCTCTTTGAGGGTGTGCTGCGGCAGGTTGGGATTATCGCGCAGCGCAGTGGTCACTTCCTCCAGCATGAGCTGGGAGGTAGCCGGGCAAAGCGGCCATTTGGCCTGTTCGAGGATGTTGCGGGTCATCTGCAGCACCGGTTCCTTCACCGCGCACACACCGGCGCGCAGCATCTGCAGGGATGCAGCCTCCGCGGCCAGTTGCGGATCTCGCAGACGGGCCAGCACATTCGGAGCATCCAGCCGGGCAATGGCTTTCACAGCCTCATCATTGCGCTGCATGCGGATGCAGGTCTCTGCCGAACGGCGGATGGAGCGCAGAAGCAAGTCTGTGTGCTCCGGGGTGTTCACCAGTTTATCCTGCAAGCCACGGTCGAGTCGCAGCTGGAGCTCAAAATCGCCATGTTCCGCAGCGGCCACGGCCAGGCGGTCGAGCCCCTCCACGGGAGCCAGGGATTCGACCTCAGGCAGTATGCGCACAGCTTCCTGCCACAGCCCTTTATCCACCAGACGGCTCATGAGGAACCAGCGGAACTGCCGCTGTGTGTCGGCATTCTCAATCCAGCCCAGGCGGGCGCGGGCATTCTCCGCCAGCTCCAGCAGGCGGGCTTTATCACCGGACAAATCGCCCAGCAGGCGTGAAAGGTTGGCATTGGCCTCAGCATTGCTGGGCACCACAATGGTTTCCCCCTTAAAGAAGAGGATGATATCCTGTCCCTTGGCAAAAAGTCCCCACAGTGCCAGTGCAGCAACGGTGAGACCGGCAGCGACAAGCGGTACGGTGTGATTGCTTTTCTTACGGGGCGGACGGTAACGGCGACTCATACAGGTAAATCAATTAACAGGGTTCAATCAGGACTGAGCCGGAACCGGCTCAGCGGCAGGCGGCGCTGCCGGAATAAGGGGTTTGATGCGGCGCATCTGAGTGCGGGCTTCCTCGTGGCGGTCGAACTGCTCCTGCACCAGCGGCAGCACCTGCTCCCAGGCGGCGTAAGCCTCTGCCCAGCGCTGCAGATCCGTGAGCACATAAGCATGCCCCAGCAGAGCCGTCAGGCGATTCGACTGTTCATCCGGAGTAGCGCCGGTGAGGTTCTCCACGGCCAGGCGGTAGGCGGCTTCAGCCTCAGCATTCTTGCCCTGCTGGTCATAAAGCTGGCCGAGCAGCAGATTCAGGCGCCCCAGAGAGCTCTTATCATCCGGAGTATGCTGCCGGCGGAGATTAAGGCAATTTTCCAGGAGCGGCTGAGCCTCGGCGGTCTTGCCCTGTTCCAGATAACAACGCGCGGCACCCTCCTGCGGCTGCATCAGCAGCGTGGGTTCCTGCGTGGCGGCCAGTGCGGCATTGAAATCCAGCAGGGCCGTCTGGTAATTCTGCACCATGTAGTGCATCCACCCGCGCTGGTCATACAGGCAGGGCCAGAACGCATTGCCGCTCAACACACGCCCCTCGGCCATACCCTGGGCGCGGTGCAGCATGGCAAGAGCCGTCACATGATGCCCACGCTGCTGCTCGATGATGGCCAGATAGCGCAGGGCCAGCAAACGGGAAGAAACATCAGACAGGCTCTGTCCTGAATTGCTCTCGGCGATACGCAGCATGGGCTCCGCTGCGACGGCATCTCCCAGCTCCAGATGGGCAGCGCCGCGGCTCACGGCTCCTTCCGGGCGCACGGTGCGCAGGTTTTCCACCGCCACCAGTGCCTCGCGGAACTTCTGCTCAGCCTCTGCTTTTCGTCCGGCGCAGCGGTGCAGCGTGCCCAGATGCACCAGGGCCATAGAGCGCAGCTGGCGGGTTCCCTCGTCATCTGCCTTCAGCTCAGCCAGCAGAGATTCCAGCGCCGCCATGGCGGCATCACCGCTCGCGGGAGCACAGGCAGCCAGGGCAATCAACTGCCCCTGAGCTTCCAGCTGCCAGGCGCTCTGCTTCAACTCGGCAAAAATGGAAGAAGCCTGTTTGAAATAAAGCTCAGCGTGCTTATACTGCTGCCCCGCAATGAGCAGGTTGCCGGCATCCATCGCGCGGTGGGCCCAATCCACACTGCGGGGAACACGTTGAAAAAGAGGATTCAGCACCGCAACCGCCGCTTCGTGATGATTGCGGGAAAGCAGCGCATGCGCCAGGCACCACTCCGCCTCCATGCGCACATCGGGGTCGCGCACCCAGGCAAAAGCAGCTTCCACATCCGCCGCGGCCTGCAGCAGGTGCTCGTCCGATGCGGATGACAGGCGCATGAAGTTCAGCACATTGCGGGAAGCGGCCTCATTCAGGGACTGCTCTACCAGCCCCGAACGGGTAGCCGCGGTGAACCCGGATTCCTCACCCTGGCTGTAACCGACGTAATAAGTGGCCAGGAACAGCCCGATGGAGGCTGCACCGGCAAGCCCCACACCGCACCATTTCACCCAGGGGCGGAACTCCAGCTCCTCCTCCTCGACGGGAGCAGAAGCTTCTGCGGATTTCTCCTCTTCCATCATGTCCGGTTCTGCGTCAGGCATTCACCTGGTCCAGATGGAAAGCACTGTGCACCACGCGGGCGGCCTGCTCAATATCACCGGCTTCCACCGTGGTGGAAATGCGGATTTCAGAGGTAGCAATCATGCCCGTGGCAATGCCGGCATCGGCCAGCGCCTGGAACATGGTGGCTGCCACACCGGTGTGGGAGCGCATGCCCACGCCCACCACGGAAAGCTTGGCAAGACCGGCTTCGGTCTCCAGGCGGGCTTTCTCGCCCAGCTGGGGCAGCACCTTCTTGAGCGCAGCCTGGGCGGCACCCAGGTCGTTCATGTTCATGGTGAAAGACTGACGGGCCTGGCCGTCGTGGGCCGTGTTGGCCACAATCATATCCACGTTAATCTCAGCGTCGGAGAGGGCGGAGAGGATGACGGCGGTGTAGGCCACGGGGGCGGTGATGCCCGACACAGTGACGCGGGCCTGATTGCGTTCGATTGAGACGCCTCGCACGGCGAGGGACTCCATAGCGGAAGTTTCTTCTTGCACGATGGTACCGGGGTTGTTGTTCATGGAATTGCGGACTTCGAACACGACGCCGAACTTCTTGGCGAATTCGACGGAGCGTGCCTGCATGACCTTGGAACCGCTGGAAGCCATTTCCAGCATTTCTTCATAGGAGAGTACGGAAATCTTGCGGGCATCTTTCACCACACGCGGGTCACAGGTGTACACACCGTCCACATCGGTGAAAATCTGGCACAGGTCGGCATTCACCGCTGCCGCCATGGCAATGGCGGAGAGGTCGGAACCGCCACGCCCCAGCGTGTGGATGGTGCCATCAACCGTCACGCCCTGGAAACCGGCGCACACCACGATGTAATCGTCCTCCAGCGCCTGGATGACGCGCTTCGGGTCAATGGAGTGGATGCGGCCGCGGGTGTGGGAGCCGTAGGTGCACACGCCGGCCTGCTGACCGGTGAAACTCACGGCTTTGTAACCCATATCGGTGATAGCCATGCAGAGCAGCGCAATGCTCTGCTGCTCGCCCGTGGCCAGCAGCATATCCAGCTCGCGCTCCGGCGGATTGTCCATCACCTGGTGAGCCAGGCCAATCAGTTTATCAGTCACACCGCTCATGGCCGAGATAACCGCCATGATTTTATTGCCCTCTTTCTTCACCTCAATGAGTCTGCGGGCCACGTTGCGGATGCGGTCGATGGTGCCCACGGAGGAGCCACCGTATTTCTGTACGATAAGTGCCATAATTGGTCTGGTTTATGAGTTGAAAGTTTCGATGCGGAACACAGCCGGATGAGGGGCGATGCAGCCCTCGGCTTCGATTTCCTTCAGAGCGGTCTTCAGTTTGCCCCAGGCGCAGGCGTGCAGGGTGAACACCAGGTCGTTCTCCACGTTCTCGGACTCGTCATCCTCATGCGGCGTGGAGTTGGTGGAGGAAATACTGATGTCGTACTTGGCCAGAACACGGGCGATGGCGGCAATCACACCGGAGCGGCGGCTCGGCACCAGGAAACGCACATAGTACGGAGTCACCGTATCTTCCTGCGGCAGCACTTCCAGTGTCTTGGTGTAGGGGTGGAACCCCGTGTGGAACTCCGGGTGGTGCAGGTCGCGCATAGCCAGCACAATATCACCGATGACGGCGCTGGCCGTCGGGTTCTTACCCGCACCGCGACCGTAGAAAATGGTCTCGCCCACGATATCGCCCTTCACTGCAATGGCGTTGAATACGCCGTTCACATTGGCCAGCAGGTGCTCACGCGGCACAAAGCTGGGCTGCACGCGCAGCTCCAGCGCATCGGTATCAGCATGGTGCTTGATGACCACCAGCAGCTTGATGGTGTAGCCCATCTGGTGAGCAAAGCGGAAATCGGTCGCAGTCACGCGCTCAATGCCATACACCGAAATCTTTTCAGGAGAAATCGGGGTACCGTAGGCCAGCATGGCAAGGATGAGCGCCTTGTGCGCGGCGTCCCAGCCGTTGATATCGAGCGTGGGGTCGGCCTCGGCAAAGCCCTTGGTCTGGGCGCGGGCAAGCGCCGTTTCGAAGGAAACGCCCTTGCGCTCCATGGAGGAAAGGATGTAGTTACTCGTGCCGTTAATAATACCCGCCAGACTCTCCACATTGTTGCAGATAAGCGAGTTCTGAAGACTCTGAATAATCGGTATACCACCACCGCAGGATGCCTCGAAATACAGGGGCACCCCCTTCTCTGCCGAGAGTTTGAACAGCTCACCACCGTACTCTGCCAGCAGGGCCTTGTTTCCCGTCACCACCGGTTTGCCGGTTTTCAGGGCACTGGTCACCAGCTCGTAGGCCTCCGTTGTGCCGCCAATCAGCTCGATGATGATGTCAATCCCCGGGTCATTCACCAGGTCGCGCCAGTCAGCCGTCAGCATCTCCGGGGCAATCTCCACATCGCGCACGCGGCTCATATCGCGCACGGCCACCTTCTTCACCGCATAGCGCATCTTGGCGCGGGCGGCCAGCAATTCGTGGTTCCGGCACAGGGTTTCATACACACCCGTGCCCACTGTTCCCAGGCCGGCAAGGCCAAGCTGAAGCGGTTTATCTGTCATTTGCGGGCGCAATTCTACACGATTTCCCCACAGACCACAAGCCAATATTACGACCGCAGCCGCATTTTGTGCAGGAGCAGCGTCTCTCCCTTCTCTGCAGCCTGTCTGCGTGTTACAGGAAAGTTGAGTTTAACCGAAAAATCTCGGGGCGACAGGATTCGAACCTGCGACATCCAGCTCCCAAAGCTGGCGCTCTACCAGGCTGAGCTACGCCC
Organism: uncultured Akkermansia sp.; assembly: GCA_964611765.1. GTDB lineage: Bacteria > Verrucomicrobiota > Verrucomicrobiia > Verrucomicrobiales > Akkermansiaceae > Akkermansia. The sequence goes on from CAZTAX010000033.1 coordinate 8,747, forward strand.
CGGTTGTAAAATCTACCAAAATTTTGGCAAAAAAATGGTGGCTCGGGACGGGATCGAACCGCCGACACGCGGATTTTCAATCCGCTGCTCTACCAACTGAGCTACCGAGCCATTCTGCAAGCCCGTCTTAGACGGGGTGCGGGCGCATTATACACCAGCCGCTCACGGTTTGCAAGCCGAAAATTGAATTTTTTGTGATTTTTTATTACCGCTTCGATACAATATTTCGCAACACGCTGACAGGCTGACGTTAGCGAACATTCTGCAATTGAGACAGCAAGGCGCGCAATGAATCGGCCCGGTAAGCCGCACGGGAAAAATCACTACTTTCGGTCATGCGGTTGGGGATAGCCACGCAGGGGATGCCGGCATTCCGGGCAGCGATGGTGCCGTTCTCCGAGTCCTCGATGATGAGGCAGTCGGCATGCGGAAGATTGAGGCACCGGCGGGCGGCCTCGAACAGCGCAGGATTCGGTTTGACGGCATATCCATCTGTGCGGGTGAATACACCGGCGAAGCGGTCGTAGATGCCGAGTTTCTCCAGCCAGCCCTGCACCCAGCGCCGGGAGGAGGAGGAAGCCACGGTGAGGCCGATGCCCTGCCCCGCGCACCAATCCAGCAGCTCTGCCGCACCATCCATGAGCCCCATGCGCTCCAGATCAGCCTCCAGCATGGCCTGTCGGGCAGGCGTTTCTACCTCCCAGTCATACTGCTTGCCGGTGAGTTTTTCGAGGTGGGCTGCGGGATCCCAATGGGAATAGCCGGCGCCCAGGCAGGGCGCGTATGTGGAGATGGAGATTTCCTGCCCCTCGCGGGCATAGAGATGCACCCAGGACTGGTAGATGGCCCACTCGGTATCGACGAGCACGCCATCGAAATCAAAGATTATGCCCTTGGGACGCCGCATGAGCCGGGAATCAGAGTTCGCCCTTGAATTTGGCTTTCAGCCATTCCTTGAAGGAGCGGTGCGCCAGATTCACGCGGAACAGGTAGATGGCAATGGCTATGTAGATGAAGTTCGTAATCCATGCGCTCAGCCAGGCCTGAATGATGCGCACCTCACCCAGTGAGGGGAATACGCGGTAGAAGAAGAGCATGAGCGCAGCCAGCAGCACGGCTATGCCGATTCCCTTCATGGTACCGCGGCGCTGGAACGTCACCGAACTGGGAATTGCCAGCAGAACCAGCACCATGCAGGAGAAGATGCGCGCTATGCGCACGTGCCATTCCGTGCGTTTCTTGCTGCGGTCCTCGCGAGAGCCGGCACCGGAGGATATGTACTCATACAGCGCGGAAGTGCCCATGGAATCGATTCGCCCGCTCTGGCTGGGGCTGATGATCTGGTAGGGTTTTTCCTCAAAATCCATGGTCACGGTCCTGGCATAGGCATCATTCCTGGGGCGCACACCGGGAGCCGCCAGTTCGCGCACATAGACGTCATCCAGGGTCCAGGTGGAATCTTCCTTGTTCCATGTGGCCCTGGCTGCGCGGTACTGTTTGAGCAGCTTGCCACGTTTCTGCGGATCAAACTGGTCGATGCTCACCCCAATCATGGGGTCACCGGGGCTGGTGATGAGAGCCGGATGCTGGATGCGCCAGATGCGGGCCGTTGCATCGCTCCGGTATACGATGGATTTGGGCGTGCCGTCCGCATTCTTGTTTTTCTTCATCACGATTTCACGGTACATAGAGCCGCTGGGCGCCCAGTGGAAACCGCAGATACCATAGGCCAGCGACACGAGGGAAGCCATGAGGAAGATGGGGAGGCAAAGGCGCAGCAGCGAGCGGCCGGACTGCAGCATGCCGGTGATTTCACTGCCGCCGCAGAGCTTGCTCAGGCACCAGAGAGTGCCCATGAGCAGGGTATAGGGCAGAATCTGGTACAGGAACATGGGCAGCTGCGTGCCATAGAAATGCAGGGCCTGCACCACCGGGTCGTCGAAACGGGAGCGGAAGCGCTCCATGTTGTCCGTGAAATCTGCCAGGATGTAGATGAGCAGCATAATCATCGTACACATGAGGAAGTACGAGATGAAGTTGCGGGTCATGTAGCGATCCATAGTGCCCATGAAGGCGTACATTACAGCCCCCACAAAAGGCAGGAAGCACAGCAGCCCCAGCAGAATGGGGCGGCAGAGCTGCTCGATGGGATAGGTCTCCGGCATGCCGGGCACCTCCCATTTCATCTGCTCCAACTCGATGGGCACCAGATAAAGCGCCAGCAGCGAGCCGAGGATGAACAGGATTACAGCGGGAAGAGAGTTTCGAATGTTGGACATGGAGAGAGAATTGGTTCCGATAAATGAAGATTTATAAGCCCTTTCCGAGGCGTTCCGCCAGATACTCCGGCAGACCGACACTCAGCACGGCCTGCTGCGCTCCGGCCACGTCATACTCCACGCGCCGCAGCGTGACAGTGGCTGCATCGGGGTCATATATGGCATAACTGGCGCGGGGGTCGCCGTCACGCGGTTGCCCCACTGAACCGACATTGATGAAATACTTGCGCCCCGGTTCCAGCTGCACCACGGTCTGGCCTTCCACAATGAGCTGCTGCCAGTATTCCGGCAGTTCAATGGCATGGCGGCCATCCCAGGTAAAGACCCGCGGCTGGTGGGTATGCCCGTGGAAACAGAGCGGCAGGAACTGGCGCTGGAAATTGCAGGTGGCATCGTTCGCATTCAGGATGTAATTCCACGCCTGAGGCTGATCCAGGCAGGAGTGCACCATGGCAAACTTCGAGCGTTCGATGCGCTGCAGCGGCAGACGGCGCAACCAGGTGAGGCTGTCCTCATCCAGACAGCTTGCATTCCATTCCATGGCAGCGCGGGCAACGGGGTTCATCCGCCCCTCGATGCTGCGGCGCATTTCCGGATCCTTCAGCAGCTGGGCGAAGTACACAACCTCATCATCATGATTCCCCTTCACCACCGGGCAGCCCAGTGCGCGGATTTCATTCACACACTCCTGAGGGTAGGCATTGTAACCCACTACATCTCCCAGGCTGACCACACCACCGCATTGCTCACACTGGTAATCCGCCATGACAGCATAGAGCGCATGCAGGTTCGAGTGAATATCGCTGATGATTGCCGTTTTCGCCATAGGTAACTAGTAGTTTATACCATAAAGCGCAATTTTCCGCAAGCCCCGAATTCACTCCTACGCGCGTATTTTCACTCCGGCTTCCTGTTCCCTGATTTCCTGAGTCAGTTTCATGGCGCAGAAATCCGGGCCGCACATGGAGCAGAAATGGGCAGATTTGGCGCTGGCATGCGGCAGGGTCACATCGTGATACGCGCGGGCGCGGTGCGGGTCGAGCGAGAGGTTGAACTGGTCCTCCCAGCGGAACTCAAAGCGGGCCTTGGCCAGCGCGTTATCGCGTAGCTGGGCACCGGGGTGGCCTTTGGCAAGGTCTGCGGCGTGGGCAGCCAGTTTGTAAGTAACCACGCCCTCGCGCACGTCTTCCTTATCCGGCAGGCCGAGGTGTTCCTTGCGGGTCACATAGCAGAGCATGGCGCAGCCCCGCTGGGCAATCTGAGCACCGCCCAGCGCACCGGTGATGTGGTCATAGCCGGGCGCAATATCCGTGGCCAGCGGGCCCAGGGTGTAGAAAGGAGCCTCGTAACACCACTCCAGCTGCTTGCGCATATTCTCGGGCACCAGGTGCAGCGGCACATGGCCGGGGCCTTCGTTCATGACCTGCACCCCTTTATCCCAGGCGCGGCGGGTGAGCTCGCCCTGCACCTCCAGCTCCGCCAGCTGGGCAAAGTCATTGGCATCCGCAATGGAGCCGGGGCGCAACCCGTCGCCAATGGAAATGGCCACATCGTAGGTTGCCAGAATATCACACACCTCATCCCAGTGGGTGTAGAGGAAATTCTCTTCCTGTTTCACCATCATCCACTTGGCAATGATGCTGCCACCGCGGGAGACGATACCGGTGGCGCGGCGGGCCGTGTGCGGCACAAAGCGCCGCAGCAGCGCAGCATGCACCGTCACATAGTCCACGCCCTGCTTTGCCTGCTCGATGAGAGTATCCCGGAAAATAGGCCAGGAGAGGTGCTCCACCCGTCCGCTGCATTTCTCCAGCGCCTGGTAGATAGGCACCGTGCCGATGGGCACCGGGCTGTTGCGCAGAATCCACTCGCGGGTCTTGTGAATATCCTTGCCGGTGGAAAGGTCCATTACCGTATCACTGCCCCAGTGAATCGCCCAGCGCAGTTTTTCCACTTCTTCCTCAATACCGGAGGAAATCGCCGAATTGCCGATATTGGCATTAATCTTGCAGAGAAAGTTGCGACCGATAATCATGGGCTCGGCCTCTGGGTGATTGATGTTGGCGGGGATGAGGGCCCGGCCCGCCGCAATTTCCTGCCGCACAAACTCCGGGGTATAAAACGCGGGCATGCGGCTGCCGCTGCGCGATTCTGCCGGGTGCTGGTAATTCAGATCCGAGCGCAGGGCAAGACTTGCCGGGCCGAAACCGGGCTGAGCCTCCAGCTCGCTGGGGCGGGGCATGCCGGTGCCCACCTCATCCGCCGCGCAGAACGCATCCTGAGAGAAAGCATCGCACACCGTCCGGCAGGCCTCCATGCGCCCCAGATTTTCGCGAATGGCCACATACTCCATCTCCGGGGTGATGATACCACGCAAGGCATACTCGCGCTGCGTCGGCGGATGCGCCAGATCCGCAGCGCGCAATGAGCCATCGGTCTCGCGCAGCACGTCCTTGCGCGCCGCAATCCAGGCTGCGCGCAACGCCGGGAGCCCCTGCTCCACCGTGCCGTTGAAATCAGCATCCCCCCAAGGGCCGGAACAATCGTAAAGCCGCACCGGGGCATTCTTCTCCGTGCTGCCGTCAGGGAACACGGAATCCCCCAGCTCCACCTCACGCATCGCCACCTGCACCTCCGGATACAGCGAGCCCTGCACATACACACGGCGCGACCCCGGGTATCTCAACTCATCGCTCTTCATGGCTATGATTCTATCACCCCAACAGGATAACAAAAGCACTTCCGCGCGTATATGACACAAGTCACGCGCTTGACTTCCGGCCCGGTGGTGGTGTACAATGCGCCCCGCCATGTTACCTATTGAGCAGATACGCGGAGAGATTCTGGAAGCCGTGAAGGAACCGGGCTTCTGCGTGCTGCTCAGCGCACCCACCGGCAGTGGCAAATCCACCCGAGTGCCCGGCATGCTGCTGGAGGCCGGCTGGGGGAAGCAAGGCACCATCATCGTAGTGCAGCCGCGGCGTCTGGCCGCGCGGCTGCTGGCCGGCTATGTGGCGCGGCAATTTCCCTGCCGTCTGGGGCAGGAAGTGGGCTACACCGTGCGCTTCGATTCCCAGCGCGGCGCGGCCACCCGCATCCTGTTCGTGACGGATGGCATCCTGGAGCGCCGACTCACGGAGGACCCGGAGCTGCGAGGGATCTCTGCCGTTATTTTTGATGAAGTGCACGAGCGCCGCCTGAGCGGCGATCTGTGCCTGGCCCGCGTGCTGGAGCTGCAGCGTGGGGCCCGCCCGGAAATCGGGGTATTCGTCATGTCCGCCACGCTGGAGCTGGACAAGCTGCAACACTACCTGCCCCAGGCCACCGTGCTGCGGGCGGAGGGGCGGCTCTACCCGGTGCAGGTGAGCTACATGCCGCCGGTGCCGGTGCGCAACAAGTTCGGCTATGTGCAGCCACCGCCCGTGTGGGAGCAGTGCGCCGCCGCCGTGCGGCAGCTCGTGGAGCAGCCGGACTGCGGGGATGTGCTCGTCTTCCTGCCAGGAGCCTACGAAATTCGCCGCACAGTGGAAATTCTGGAGCAAGTGGGGTGGATGCACGGGCGGGATGTCTTTGCCCTGCACGGCCAGCTCACCCCGGAGGCCCAGGCCCGCGCGGTGGAATGCGGCAGCAGGCCGCGAGTCATCGTTTCCACGAACATTGCAGAAACATCACTCACCATCGAAGGGGTGCGCTCCGTGGTAGACAGCGGCACCGCCCGCGAGGCCTGCTGGGACCCGCTGCGCGGCATCTCCACCCTGCATATCATCCCCATTTCGCAAGCGCAGGCAGAGCAGCGCACCGGCCGCGCAGGCCGCCTGGGGCCGGGCCGCTGCATCCGTCTGTGGAGCGAGGCGGAGCACCGCCGCCGCGCCCCCTTCCCCGCGCCGGAAGTGCACAGGGCCGATATTTCACAGGCATTCCTGAACCTGCTGGCGTGGGGCTGCCGCAGCCTGGGCGATATCCACCGCTTCCCCTGGCCGGATTCCCCCACCGAGGCAGAAACCACCCGCGCCT
>CAZTAX010000034.1:0-15009 GCA_964611765.1 uncultured Akkermansia sp.
CGTCGGCATCCAGAGCCAGCTTGGTGATGTAGCCCTCAGCCAGCTCCAGGTAGCGGGCGCCCTTGGCGAGCGTTCCGTAGAGCGTGCCGGTCTGGGAGCGCAGGCCCTTGCCGAGGTCCTCAAGACCGGCGCCGATGGGCAGACCGCCCTCGGAGTAGGCGCTCTGGGTGCGGCCGTAGACGATCTGGAGGAAGAGTTCGCGCATGGCAGTGTTGATGGCGTCGCACACGAGGTCGGTGTTCAGAGCCTCGAGCACGGTCTTGCCGGGGAGAATTTCAGAAGCCATGGCGGCGGAGTGGGTCATGCCGGAGCAGCCGATGGTTTCGACCAGGGCTTCCTGGATGATACCCTGCTTCACATTGAGGGTCAGCTTGCAAGCGCCCTGCTGGGGAGCGCACCAACCCACACCGTGGGTCAGGCCGGAGATGTCCTCAATCTTGGTGGATTGCGTCCAGGCACCCTCCTGGGGGATGGGGGCGGGGCCGTGATTGCAGCCCTTCTTGACGCAACACATCTGTTCGACTTCGTGTGTGTACTGCATAATGATGGATTTGTTGTGATGAGAAAATGCTTGGCACCGGTGATACCTTGCTGCCGCCATTATAACGTTTTTTCCAAAAGAAGCGAGCACAAAATCCGCACTCAGACAACAAAAAAACACCTCACCGTCCCCGGAGAGCTACCGGGGCGGTGGATGTTATGAGCTTTTCGAGCAGGTCAGCAGCCGTAGCAGGCGGCGGAGCCAAGCTTCTCTTCGATGCGCAGCAGCTGGTTGTATTTCGCCAGGCGGTCTGCGCGTGAGAGGGAACCGGTCTTGATCTGCCCGGCATTGGTCGCCACGGCAAGGTCAGCGATAAAGGAATCCTCCGTCTCGCCGCTGCGGTGGGAGATGACGGCGGTGTACGCGTTGGTGGTAGCCAGGCGCACGGCCTCGAAGGTCTCGCTCAGCGAGCCGATCTGGTTCAGTTTCACCAGGATGGAGTTGGCCACACCGCGGTCGATTCCCTTGCGGAGGAAATCCACATTGGTCACGAAGAGGTCGTCGCCCACCAGCTGGCAGCGGTTGCCGATGGTATCTGTGAGGTGCTTCCAGCCCTCCCAGTCATTTTCGGCGCAGCCATCCTCAATGGAGATGATGGGGTAGCGCTTGATGAGGTCTTCGTAGTACGCGGTGAGCTGCCCGGCGGTGAGCTTATCACCCGTGCTCTTCTTGAACACGTACAGCCCGCTCTCCGCATCATAGAATTCGGAGCTGGCCACATCCAGTGCCAGGGCCACTTCCCTGCCCGGCTCGTAGCCGGCCTTCTCGATAGCCGCCACGATGGTATCCAGGGCTTCATCCGCGCTGTGCAGGTTGGGAGCGTAGCCGCCTTCATCGCCGACAGCAGTGCTCAGCCCCTTCTGGCGCAGCACTCCGGCCAGCGCGTGGAACACCTCCGCACCGCAGCGCAGCGCCTCGCGGAAAGTAGGCAGACCGCGCGGGATAATCATGAACTCCTGGAAGTCGATGGGCGCATCCGAGTGAGCCCCGGCATTCAGCACGTTCATCATGGGCACCGGCAGAATATGCGCATTCGGTCCGCCCAGATAGCGGAACAGCGGCTGCCCGGTGGCCCAGGCCGCGGCGCGGGCCGTGGCCAGCGAAATAGCCAGCACCGCATTTGCTCCCACGCGGCTCTTGTTCGGCGTGCCGTCCACCTCGCGCATGCGGGCATCCACCGCAATCTGATCAGTAGCATCCATGCCCACCAGTGCGGCAGCCAGGTCGGTATTGGCGTATTCCACCGCTTTGAGCACACCCTTGCCGCGGTAGCGCGACTTATCGCCATCGCGCAGCTCGCAGGCCTCATGCTCACCGGTGGAAGCGCCGCTCGGCACCGAGGCGTGCCCGTATGAGCCGCCGGCCAGCTCCACCACTGCTTCCACCGTCGGGTTCCCGCGGGAGTCCAGAATCTCCCGCGCCTGTATTCTGGTAATTGCTGTCTTCATAGTCGTTACTCGCGTTAGTTTATTCTAACTCCAGTTTCCTGTCGCCGTCACTTTATCACAATTCCTACTTCGCGGCAAGACTTTTTGTTTGCCCCACCTAACTTTTTTTAGTAACGAGAGCTTCGGGACAGAAGTTCCGTGCTCCGACACAGTCCCATAACAAGTATCAATCTGACGTTCCTCGGGGAATATTCAAAACAGGTGTAAATACTTACCCTACTGGGAAGCACAAGCTTTTTTTTGATTCAAAACGAAATTGCAGCTTGCCAGCAGGTGGGGCGCGTGGTATAAATAAAGAGTCCGATAAATCCATCTATTACCATGAAAGTATCTGCACTCAATAAGAAGAAAGGGTTCACCCTTATCGAGCTTATGGTGGTGATTGCCATTCTGGCAGCCCTTGCCTCTATCGGTTACGGCCCCATCATCGACCACATGAACGACGGTGACCGCCAGAAGGCCAGCTCCAACCTGAAGTCGCTGCACACGGTGCTGCAGGGCTTCAAGACCGACCAGGGCAGCTACCCCTGCGACAGCACTGCCGAGCGTCTGCAGGAAGAGAAGCCGGATCTGAACTTCGGCGCACTGACCGGCGACAGCTCCAACGCCTACTTCCGCCAGGTTTACTACTCTCCCTCCAATGTGTCTGAAAAGCCCTTCTTCGCCAAGGTGAGCTGCAACGGTCTTGTTGTGGCCCAGGAAGGCGATGAGAAGCTGGCCAACGGAGCAGCTCTTTCCCGCGGGGAAAACGCCATGGCCTATGTGATGCGCAAGAACAGCGAGGATCCGTCCATCAAGGACGGCGTGAGCAAGTCCAACGCCCCGCTGGCCATCTGCGGCATCTACCCGAACGCCACTCCCTACTCCGGCGACCAGCTTGCATTCGACGGCACCTCTTTCCGCGGCCATGCCTTCATGCTCTCCTGCGACGGTTCTGTGAAAGACCTGGAGCGTGAGCTCGAAGAAGACGAGCAGTCCGATGGCGACAAGTATGTGCTGTCCACCGGCAAAAGTCTCTTCCCCGAGACCAAGAAGGGCCGCTCCACTGCTGACGGCTACCTCGTGCTCAGCCCGGAGAAGTAAATTCCGCACTGCATATAAAAACATTTGAAAACAGCCCGCGTTCCCATGGAACGCGGGCTGAATCTTTTTGCGAAGAAAGCAGGCAGGTAATCAGATTTCACCGCAGCCGCAGAGCTCGGCAATGCGGCAGATAACCGCCTCAATCACATTGGCGGGGCAGGAAGCGCCGGCGGTCACGCCGATCTGCAGCTCGCGCTCCGGGTGCTTGAACCAGGGCGGGAGCGGGCGAACCACTTCCTTCTTCTGCTCCAGGTCAAAGCAGCGGATGCGCTGGGGGCGCAGCAGGCAATCCGCAGAGGAAACAAAGAAGGTCGGCACTTTCTTTGCGGCGATGTGAGCCAAGTGCGTGGTGTTCGAGCTGTTGTACCCGCCGATGATGAACATGGCATCCAGCGGGCGCTCCAGCAAGGCAAAGAGAGCGTTCTGCCTGTCCTGCGTCGCGCCGCAGATGGTATCGAACATGTGGAAGCGCTCATCATTTCCATCGCGTTCTGCAATGGCAGCGCGCAGGATATCCTGAATCTCAGCAGTCTCAGATTTCAGCATCGTCGTCTGATTGGCCAAGCCGATTTCCGCGAGATGCACGTCCGGGTCGAAGCCAGGTGAGAAGCTTCCCTTGAAATGAGACAGGAACGCAGTTTTTTCACCACTGCCATTGATATAATCTGCCACCATGCGAGCATCTGCAGCATTGAAGATGACGAGAAAGTTCCCCCGGCCATCCGTCCCCTGGGACTGCGATGCCGTGGCCTGGCTTTCCTCATGTTTCGCCTTTCCATGGATGATACTCGTAACACCGGCGGCCGCGTATGTGCGCACACGCTGCCAGACCTTGATGACATTGCCGCATGTGCTGTCTACCAGGGTGACTCCCTTGGCATCGAGACGCTTGCGAAGCTCCACCGGCACACCGAAGGCCGGCATGATGACCACGTCCTCCGCGGTGAGGGCATCATAGGCAGAATCATCCATTTTCCAAGGCAGGTGCAGCATCCCCAGCGCATCCAGCCGGGCATTCACATCCGGGTTGTGAATAATCTCGCCAATGAGCCAGATCCGGCGTCCCTTGAACAGGCGGCAGGCCGCGTAGGCAATCTCGATGGCGCGTTTCACGCCATCGCAGAAACCGAAAGACTCCGCCAGGAACAGACGCACACCCGGCAACTCCAGCTCATTGCCCTGCTGGCGGATGCAATCCACAAGCGGACTCTGGAAACGTGCCAGATCCTCTGCCACCCGGGCCATCACCTCAGGCCGGCGCACATTCACCGGTCTGTTCACTTTTTCAGCAGACATAGAATCAGTGCGGAATATTCAGAGCCTCATAGGCCAGAATCTGGCATCCCTTCAGGTCCATCTTACCGGTGGGCAAAGCGGGGATAGCTTCCACGGGAATAATCTCGCGCGGGGCCCAGAGTCGCGGCAGGCCCTGAGCAACCAGGTGATTCCTGATATCGTCCAGCGCCTGATTCAGCTGCCCCTGATGCACAGCGGAAAGCAGAACCAGAGCCTCACCCTTGGCGGCATCCGGCACCCCCATGACGGCCACGGCACGCCCGGTAAAACCCTCCGGCAGCTCCACGAAGTCCTCAATAGCGTTCTCCACCACCTCGTGCGGCACCATTTCGCCACCAATCTTGGAGAAGCGGGAGCGGCGGCCACCCAGTGTCAGGAATCCGTTCAGATCCACGAAGCCCAGGTCACCGGTCTTGAACCAGCCATCGCGGAAGATTTCCGCATTGAGCTCCTCGCGACCGATATAGCCACTGAACACGTTGGGGCCCTTGAACCAAATCATGCCCTGCTCCGAAATCGGCAGTCGCACGTTATCATCATCCGGGTCGGTCACACGCACCGCAAGCCCCGGCATCAGCTGGCCGATGGATCCCATCTTGACACCGGGCACATAATAAGGCTGCTCCTCAGTGGGGCCGATTTCATCCAGGTTCACACCGCAGACCGGGGTAGTCTCCGTAAGGCCGTAGCCCTCCAGCAGCTTCTTGCCGCACTTGGCTTCAAATTCCTCCGCCAGAGTCTTCTGCAGCTTCTCGGCTCCCACCACGAAATACTTCACGCTGTCGTAGGTGTTTGCCTTGGCGCGGCGCAGCATGCTGCGGGCAAAGGTCGGGGTGGAGACAACAACAACACACTTGTGCTTCTCAATCAGGTCATTCAGGCTCTTGGCCTCCAGCGGCGAGGGGAAAGTCACCATGCCGAAGCCATACAGCAGGGGCATCACCGTAGTAATTGCCAGGCCGAAACTGTGGAAAATGGGCAGGCTGCAGAGAATCGGGCTGCCCTCCGGCACCCACACTTTGCTGAGAAGCTGAGCAATATTGGAAATGAGCATGCGGTGAGTGATGGGCACCCCCTTCGGCTCGCCGGAGGAACCGGAGGTGAACAGCAGCGCGACTTCATCATCACCGCTGCGTTCATCCAACCCGAACGTCTTGGCAATCAACGGCATGGGAGCAACCTTAGCAAAGGTCACCCAGCCGGCGATGGCAGGCATTCCCAGGCTCTTGAGAGTCTTATCCAGGTGGATAACGGCCTCACCCTGAGGCCAGGGGAACTGGGGCAGTTTGCTCATGAAGGCACGCGCCGTCACGAAGTGTTTGATGCCACTCTGTCGCACAATGCTCTCGAACGCGCCATCGGAAGAAGTGTAGTTAATATTCACCGGCACAATACCGGCCAGGAAGCAGGCAATGTTGGCAATAACTCCGCCCTTGCCCGGGGGCAGGATGATACCCAGGCGAGGTTCTTTCACGTTCTTCTTCATCCAGCGGGAAAGAGCCATAGCCACGCCCAGCATCTTGCCATACGGCAGGCTCGTGCCATCCAGTCCGTCCACCAGCTCCACAGAGGCATTCCTGCGCATGCCCTCCACAATGAGACGAGGCAGAGACTTATCAAAGACGGGATTCTCGCTGTAGCGCTTGCAACCGGCCTCCAGCCACACTTCCAGCAGGCGCTCACCGGTCTGCGGGCCGGGCTGGAGCTTGGGCAGGAAATCGATGGTGAGGAAATCGTAGTCGTTGCCGGAGGTAAAGGCGCGGCGGATATGGTTGCGGTACATGCCCACAAAAACAGGCACGGGGGCAATGTGCAGAGCACCCAGCTGCATCATGAACGGCATGGGCACATCCGAATTAGTGCCGATGATACTGTTCGGACGGCCGGGAATGTAAAGCACATCCTTCCCCTCCTGCATCAGCTCCATGAGCTGCTCACGCAGGGTTCGACTATCGCTTTTGCGGAAATTAAAGGTCAGAACTTTGCATGCACTCTTCCTCACCACATTCATAACCGCCGGGGAGGGATACAGAACCTCCTCAATCATGAGGGCCACGCCATCCGCCCCGCCAAGAGTCTTGAGAATGGCGGCGAGTGCAACTTCATCCACTCGGTTGGCGATGTAAAATGACGGCTGAGAGGGGCGCAACTCTGCCCCGTAAATTCGTGTTGTTGCCATACGGTCATTATACAGCAACCTGCGTTTTTGTCAACAAAGCAATGCTTTACTTTCGCAGTAAAAAATCATTTTGAGGGCGGCGGTGTCTCCTGGGGTATCATACTGCGCATCCAATATCCGGTCTCGGGAGAGTCCTGTTCAATGGCGGACACCATGGGCTCCAGCCAGGGCTGCATGCACACGCAGGTCACGTTAAAGCAGGCAAAAATCACCACTATGGCAAGGAACATACGCACCGGCGACAGCGTTTTAAGCATGAGCGGCAGGGTGCTGCAGCGGGCATCCCACATGGTGATGCCGCGGGAACGCAGCGTCCACCAGGAATAGCCCATCATGAACAGGGGAAGCAGTGACACCATCATCCCCACACCGCCGACAAACACCAGGCAGGAACGGAAGAACGTGCGGCCGAAGCTCATCTCCCCCTCTCCCACGCAGCGCACCTGAATACCAAGCAACGCCTTACCCGGGGTGGTGCCCAGGTAGCTCAGCAGACCGGCCTCCAACAGCACGAAGCCTACCCACACCAGCGGGCTGGAGGGCAGCAGCGAAGGCGCAAACGGAATCTGCCGCACGTAAATCACACCGAACACCAGCGCCATATACAGAGCCATATCCACAAAGCGGGCCAGCATACGCGCCGCGGGAGACGGCAGGTATACCCGCACCGCATTCTCCGGCACGCCGGGCGGGCGATTTTCCACCTCCGGCTCAGCGGCGGGCACAGGTGGCAGCTCCGCCTCCGGCTCGGGCTCCGGTTCCGGGTTTTCCTGCAGGAAATCCACCAGAGCCGGCAGCTCACGCAGGGGTATCCACTGCTCGCAACCGGCGTGCCACCCCTTGGTATCGGGGGTGAGTTCGCCCATCTGCACCAGTGAAATCACATCCGGCACCGTGGCGGGACCACATTTTTTCTTGTCGGCTATCCAGTAGATGTCCATTGCTGTGTAAAAATCAGTTTGAGCGCAGGGCCTTGGCCGGATCCTGGCGGGATACGATGAACGCGGGAATGATGGCGGCAATCGTCACCATGATAAACGCCTGCAGCGCCTGAGCGGCAAAGGTAGCGGGGTCATATACCGCCGGCAGGGTAATGCCGTGCGCCTGCATGGGGAACGGGTCCATGCCGATTTCTGCCAGCGCAGCCTGAATCTCCAGGCGGTAGTAGAGCACCAGCAGCGCCAGAACCACACCAAGGATGGCACCCAGCGTACCGATGATGACGCCCTGCCAGGCAAAGATACCCATAATCTTGCCCGGGGTGGCACCCAGTGCCTGAAGCACGGCAATCTCACGCTTGCGCTGCATAGACATGGTGAACATCACCGCCATGATGCAGAAACTGGCGATAAGGGAAATGATGGAGAGCACGAAGCTCATCATCACGCGTTCATTGGCAATCAGCTTGTACCACTGCTCAAAACTGCGGGTCCAGGGGGCAATGTACCAGTCCAGCCCGGTGGGGTAGAGACTCTCCGGGGCCTGGAGCTGCGGAAGCATCTTCTCAATATCCGCCTCCGTGGTGCCGGGGTTATTCGCATCACGCACGCGCACGCAGATGCCCTGCACCTGGCTGGTGCCACCGGCAGAAAGTCCCAGCACATCCTGTGCAATCTGCAGCGGCACATATACATTCGGTCCCGGCATATTCTCCGGCGTCTGGTAGATACCGACCACGCGCAGATCCATAGGCATCACCATCTCATTGATGCTCTTCACGGCTATGCCATCCTCCTTGTCGCGGTCGAGCCCGGCCAGGGTGGCGGCGCAGCTCTGCCACTCCTGCACCTGTTCGTTGGTAAAGGGAATACCGTTGCGGTGGCTCTGGGCCAGGTTGTATAAAGTAGCGCAGGCATCCTTCTCGCTCTGGCGCAGCTTATTGCCGGGGAATTGCAGGATGTGGTTCACCACCGCCTCCAGGCGGGTATCATCCACCACCGTGCCGTTTTCACCGGTGGCAGCGCCGTCGAACAGCGCAGAAACCGCCTCCATGAACGCCTTGTTTTCATGCGTCTGCAACGGATTCTGAATCATGGCATAGATATCCGCCACTTCATCCAGACTTCCCACTGGTGTGAGGTGCAGGCTGTCCCCCACGCGCAGGTGCAACGCATTGGCCGTAACTGCAGAAATCACGCATTCCTGATCCAGCCCCTCGCCGAAATCGAAAGTGCCCGCGCGCAGCATCTGCTGCAGCGGGGTTATCTGCTGCTCGTTGTGCGGCTCAATGGCGGTGAACTGCACCGTCATGCGCCCGGCTGTGCTCTGCGCAAAGGCATCGCCCTCCAGCTGGGGGTACACACTCACCACCTCCGGCAGGGTGCGTATCTTATCCATCAGCTCGCTCCAGTCCACCAGTTCGTCCGTGAGGCTGACGCGCTGCAGGCCATCTGTCTGCGCCACCACATAATGAGGAGCAAAGGCCAGAACGCGGCTCTCCATCTCGCGCTGCAGCCCCTCCATCACCGAAAGGACCACGATGAGCACCATCACCCCCAGGGCCACACCGCACAGGCAGATGGTGGTAATGATGGAAAACATGGAACGCAGCGGGTTGAGGTATCTCACCGCCAGCATCAGGCTCAGATTACGTCGCAACAGTTTCATGCAGGTCGCAGAGTATCACATAATCCACCCCCGGAAGCAAGCCTGAATGCTGCCATGCGCAAGCTGTGTCATACTTTTGACACATTATCATCTTGCGCCGTCTAGAAAACATGATACAATCCGAACAAATGGACGAAAAACTGATTATCATCGGCACCGGCCCTGCCGGATACACTGCAGCCATCTACGCCGCCCGCGCAGATCTGCACCCGCTCGTATTCACCGGCGGGCAGATTGGCGGCCAGCTCACCACCACCACTGAGGTGGAGAACTTCCCGGGCTTTCCGGAGGGGATCATGGGCCCCGAGCTCATGTTCAATATGAGCCAGCAGGCCGAAAAGCACGGCGCCCGCTTCGCATACGAAGAGGTGCTCTCCGTCACCCAGGAGGCCTGCTCCGGGCTCTTCACCGTGACCACCTCCGGCGGCGCCTACAAGGCAGAAGCCGTCATCATCGCCACCGGCGCCAAGGCCCGCTACCTGGGGCTGGAGGGCGAGAGCGAGCTTATCGGCCACGGGCTCACCGCCTGCGCCACCTGCGATGGCGCATTCTACCGCGGTGTACCCGTGTGCGTAGTGGGTGGTGGCGACAGCGCCTGCGAGGAAGCCAACTTCCTGACCCGCTTTGCCAGCAAGGTCTACCTCATTCACCGCCGCGACCAGCTGCGCGCCAGCAAAGCCATGCAGCAGCGCACCCTGGAGAATCCCAAGGTGGAACCCGTCTGGAACAGCACCATCGCCGCCTATCACACGGATGACAAGGGCGAGCTCTCCGGCGTGACCCTCAAAAACACCCAGGACGGCACCGAGAGCGAGCTGGAGGTCAAGTGCGTGTTCATGGCCATCGGCCACACACCGGTGAGCAACTTCGCCGGCGAACTGGTGGAACGCGACGCTGCCGGCTTCGTGGTAACCAGCGGTGCAGGCACTGCCACCAGAACCCCCGGTCTCTTCGCCGCAGGTGATGTGGCCGACCCGACCTATCGCCAGGCCATCTCCGCCGCCGGTATGGGCTGCCGCGCCGCCATGGATGCCGAACGCTACCTGCTCACCCGCGAATAATACCATGAAAACACGTCTTTTTCTCCCTCTTGCCGCTCTGCTGGCCGCCTGCACCACCACGGATGAAAAGGTAGCGCAGGCTGCGCACCTGTTCAACTCCGGCCACGAGGCGGAAGCTGTAGAAATCTACCGCGCCGCCGCCATGGAAGGGCACCAAGAAGCCCAGCTCCAGCTGGCCAAGTGCTATGATTTCGGCAAGGGCGTACCCCAGGATCTGCACGAAGCCGTGCGCTGGTACACCATGGCCGCTGAGGCAGGCAACACCAACGCCCAGGACAACCTGGGCACCTGCTATGTCTCCGGTACAGGGGTGGAAAAAGACCTCTACAAGGCCTTCTACTGGTACGACCGAGCCGCCAATGCCGGCAACAGCTCCGCCATGAACAATCTGGGGCTCTGCTACCGCAATGGCGAGGGCACCATCAAGGATGACGCCAAGGCCGCCACCTGCTTCCACCGCGCTGCCCTGCTGGGAAATGCCAATGCGCAGTACAACCTGGGCCGTTGCTATTACCACGGCCTCGGTGTACCGCAGGACGCAGAGCAGGCCCGTCTGTGGGTAAGTAAAGCAGCCGCGCAGAACCACAAGAACGCCATTTTATTCATGGCCGACAACCAGTGGACGATGCCGCAGGCTCCTGCACAGCAAATGCCGCTATAACTAATTTTTGGCTTTTACAGAAGCAGTGTGCAGGTGTATAATCCACCGCATGCAGCAAGCTGAAAAATCAACATCGACCACACCGTGGGGTTCTTTCTGGAGCCTCACGGTGATTCAGTCCATGAACGCCCTGAATGAAAAGGGCGTGCAGTTCCTGCTCATTGGACTGGGTATCTGGATGGCCATGGAACTGCAATACTCCCTTTCCGTGCTCATCGTGCTGCCTTTTGTGCTTTTCTCCCCGCTGGGCGGCTGGATTGCCGACCGCTGGTGCAAGACCCGCCTGCTGCAGGCCATGGTTCTGCTGCAAGTGGTGGTGCTGGTGGGCATGAGCGTGGGGCTCTGGCTGGAAAATCTCCCCCTGGCCGTTCTGAGCTTCGGTATTTTCTGCGTGCAGGCCATGTTTTTCAGCCCTGCCAAAAAAGGGCTTACCAAGGATATCGTGGGTTCCGAAAACATCGGCTTTGCCAGTGGGGTGATGGAAATTTCCACCATGCTGGCGCTGCTGGTGGGTCAGATTGGTGCTCTCTACCTCATCTACATCCTGCTGAAAATGTGGGGGCCGGATTCCGGCTGGCAGGCTGCCGCCCTGCCCTGCGCCTGCTGCACGGTGGGTGCCGTGATTGTCTTCATCCTCAGTCTGTTCATGCCTCGCTACCCGGCGCAGAGCAAACGCCCCTTCACCTGGAACCTGCTCTGGTGCCACTTTACCCAGCTGCGCATGCTCTGGAACAACAAAGTGCTGCGCAACAGCGAAATCGGCATCGGTTACTTCTGGTTCCTCGCCAGCGTGATGATGCTCATCGTGCTCCAGATGGCAGCGGAGGCCCACCCCGTGGCCAGCAAGGCAGACTTTCTGCAGGTGCTCGGGCAGCAGAAGGACTCCGCCCTGCTCTTCGCCTGGCTCAGTGGCGGCTCTATCACCGGCGGGCTCTGCGCTTCCATCATCTGCGCCAGAAAAATCCGCACCTGGGTTGCCTCCGCCGGCGGTGTCGGCATGACCCTCGGCTGCGTGGCTCTGACTTTCCTGCCCTACGGCACTCCTCTCTTCTTTGCAGCACTCACCTTCACCGGATTCACAGCCGCCGGCTATCTGGTGCCGCTGAATGCCCTGCTGCAAGACCGCGCCGATGATGATAAACGCGGCGATGTCATAGCCGCCGGCAACCTGGTAGACTGCTTTCTGGGCATGCTGGCCGTGGGCATCCAGGGGGGCATGAATGCAGCCGGACTATCGCCCCAGCTCCAATGCGGAATTCTCGCCGTATGCAGTGCGCTTGTGGCTTTCTTCATTCATCGTAATACCAGGGCGTGATTCCTGCTTGTCAAGCATCTGGCGGTATGGTAGGATAGCGACCGTATGAGGCTTCTCCCCCTTTTACCCGTCCTGGTTCTCCTCTTATCCGGATGCAGCTTGCATGAGCGGCTCGATAAGGTGACGTCGCGCATAGACGAACAGTACGCCGACACCCGTACCTGGGAGACCCTCCCTGTGCGAACCATCTCATGGAACCAGGCCGTAGCCATGATGAAGCGTAACAATCTGGACTACATCCGCACTCAGAAATCCATCGAAAAATCAGAACGCAACGAATTGAGCGTATACACGGACCTCATCCCCGGGCTCACCTATTACACTTACTTCACAAGATCAATCGGAGACCTGACCTCTACCATCAACAATGACGACATATCCCAAAATCTCAACGTAACCTTCTACCTGCCGACGCTGACACAGGTTCCCTACCGGGTGTATGCATCCAAGGCCGGTACTTTTGCCGCTATCAAAGCATTGGAGGGGAAAGAACGGGAACTGGTATCCCAGTTGTACACCCAACAACGGTATCAGGAGCTGAAAGCGCGCAAAAAGGCTCTCGAACAGCAGAAAGAGCAACAGGAAAACTCATTCTCCATTAAATCCGATAACGATGAAGTCTCGGAATGGATGGAGCTGGCCACTCTCCTGGGCGATTATTCTGCCCGGTGGCAAATTCTCCCATCATCCGTGCCCAGGTTCAAATGGAATCATTACCGGGAACATACGGGTAAACTCGATCCGCTCATCGTCTGCAAAATGGCATTGGAACTGGAGCAGTCCCGCATGGAGCAATACGGCATAGCCCTGACGTATCTGCCCACCATCAACATGAGTCTCTACAGCCCCTCTCTTTTCTCCTCGACCGGCGGCACCTATTCCGGCACCTTCCTGGATATGGACGACACGACACTCAACATGAGTCTCAACTACTCATTTGATACCAAGCTGCGTTCCTGGAACAGATACTGCGACTCCAAGGAAGCATACGAAATCAAACAACGGGAAACAGCTGCTAAATTGATTGAGTTGAAACACAAACTCCGGACTCTGCAGAAAAGCATGGATGAGTATTACTCATGGCGCAGTTACATGACCAAGCAGATTGAACACCTCTGCACCACTCCCGCCAGCAATGCCGAAGAATTCCTTGAAAACGAAAACTCCATTCACTCCATGAAACAGGAATTGCTCAATCAGGAAATCTCAGCGGTCGAATCTGAAGCCGCGCTCATCCTGCAATACGGGCTCCGCTGAGAATATTCACGCACGAGCGGCCCTCGAACTCGCGTCCACCAGTTGCCGCAACTCGTCAGATTGGAAACAGTCAGCGGAACGTATCCTCTGCAGTTCCGTGCGCAATTCGCGTCGCAGACGCTGTATACGCTCAACGGGTACCCTCTCGGACTCCACTTGCTGGGGAGACAACCCGTTCTGAAGAGACTCAACCTGAGCAGCCCGCTGTTCCGCCTTTCGCAGCGCTGCGGTAAGCTCCGGCGCTGATGCCGCTGCGCTTTCGGCATTCTGCGCTCGGCGCAATGAAAAAAGCATGTCCTCTATTGAATCACACCACTCTGAATAGGCCTGAACCAGAGGAGTCTCAACGAGCCGTTCAAAAGAAGCAGGCACCTCGCTGCTCATTTTGTAATACTGAAAAAGGGCGATTAATTCATCTGCTCCGTACGCATTCACCTCAGCCAGGCGCTGCACCACAGGCATATATCCCTGCGTAATGTGAGTAAGATCTCGCATCATCTGCTCAAGTACTCGCGCTTCCTCTGCTGAAGCTACGGGCAGATGCCCCAGCTGTTCCGTAGCCTTACGCATATATTCCATGCGCGCACGCAGCTCTGCTGCGGCAGCGGCACCACTCTCGCGGTCGCTCACTGTGCGCAGGACACGCCCTACCTCACGCGATTCCTCCACCAGCTTCCGGCATACCACTACTGCACTTTCTGAGGCAACGCATTGCCCCACCACCAGCGGCAGTGCGCACAGAAAGCAAAGGCACAATATGTGGAATCGGCTCCTCATCTGCCGCCATTGTAAGGAATAAATCCCCCACTGTCAAGGGGTTTTGAGAAACAAGGTGCGCAGAAAAGCTCCTGCGCACCTTGCAATATATTTATTGTAAGCAATTATCAATGACCGCTCAGGGTGGTGATGTAGTAACCGGCAATCACGGCGGTACCAATCACACCGGCCACATTCGGGCCCATGGCGTGCATGAGCAGGAAGTTCGTGCGGTCAGCCTGCTGCCCCACATTGTGGGACACACGGGCAGCCATCGGTACGGCGGACACGCCGGCGGAGCCGATAAGCGGGTTGATGGGGTTCTTGCTCCAGCCGGGCACCAGGTTCATGAGCTGGGCGCACAGCAGGCCGCAGATGGTAGCCACGGCGAAAGCCACCACACCCAGCATAATGATGAGCAGCGTCTGCGGCTGCAGGAAGCGGGCTCCCTGCATGGTGAGGCCCACGGACACACCCAGCATGATGGTGGTGATGTTCATGAGCTCATTCTGGGCGCAGCTCACCAGTCGCTCGGTCACCTGGCATTCGCGCAGGAAGTTACCCAGCATCAGCATACCCAGCAGAGGGGCTGCATCCGGGCAGAGCAGAATGGTGGTCAGCGTCACCAGGAAACAGAAGAACAGCTTCTCGCCCTTGGATACCTGGCGCAGGCTCTTCATCTTGATCTTGCGCTGGGCTTCCGTAGTGCAGAGCTTCATGAACGGCGGCTGAATCAGCGGCACGAGCGCCATGTAGGTATAGGCCGCCACGGCAATGGCACCCAGCAGTTCCGGAGCCATCTTAC
>CAZTAX010000035.1:0-14670 GCA_964611765.1 uncultured Akkermansia sp.
GGGTGCGGGGGCCGGTTCAGTGCTTGCCGGCTGCTTCTGCGCAATCACCGTGTTCTCTTCAACCGGAGCAGGCGCAGGCTCTGTCGTTACAGGCTGATTCTGAGCCAGAACCGGCTTTTCTTCCACGGGCTCGGGAACAGGGGTGGCAACAGGCTCAGGTGCAGGGGCAGGCTCTGTCGTTACGGGCTGATTCTGAGCCAGAACCGGTTTTTCCTCCACAGGTTCGGGAACTGGGGTGGCTACAGGCTCGGGTGCAGGAGCGGGGGCAGGGGTGGCTACAGGCTCAGGTGCAGGGGCAGCCACTACCGTAGGCTGGTTTTTCAGAACAATGCGAGCATGGCCGGTTACGACGTCACCGGGTTCGGAGCATGAGCACATCACCAGGCCAAGCGCAAGAAGATAGAGGTTGCTTTTCATAATGGTTATTGTGGTTGTTATTTGGTTGTTAAAAACTTGCATGTGTAGTTGCCCAGCAACTGATTCCGTAGACTGAAGTGATGATGCTCATAAAGATGAACACAGAATCCGTAGCAAGGCGGCCTTTGAATTCCTGTGCTGCCGGAAGCAGAGCCCGTATCGTTACAACGATGGCTGCTACCCACAGAAAAAAATTAAAGTTCTGCCAGCCGGGCGTATTGAAAATTGAAGCATAGTCATCTCCGACCGATTGCAACACGTGGTAGCAGAGTGCCGGGACAACTGAAAGAACGGCATATTCCGGACGCAGTTTTCCGGTATAAAAAAAACGCAACCACACCACTGCCCACAATGCCAGTGCCAGTACCAGCGCTGCAGCTATACGCCAGGCTCCTTCAAGAAAACCGGGAAGCGCATTTAATGCAACCGTCAGAGGCGCTGCAAGGTAGATGAACTTCAGCCGTGTCATAGATTCAGCCCACCCAGTTCCAGGTAATGGGTACTTCGATATCGGGATGCAGGCTGCGCATAGCCGGGCTGCCCATCACACAGTTCAGCAGAGCTTCCTTGTGCGGGTTTTCGGCGGGCAGGGGAACGCTTATTTCTGTTTCAATGCGGGCAATGCGGCGGGGATTGGCGCTCATCACCTTGCCGACAGTGATGCAGGTGCCGCTCAAATCAAGGCCGTTATCTTCTGCATAGATACCCATGATTGTCTCCATGCAGGCTGCCATTGCGGAGCACATCAAATCCGTTGGCGAAAACGATTCTCCTTTGCCTCGATTATCCACCGGAGCATCCGTTGACACCGTCGCACCGGAGGGACCGTGCTCCATTGAACAGTGCAATCCTCCTTCGTATTTGATTGTGCATTTGACCATAGGCCAACATACTACTCCACACGTCAGGGAAGAGTCAAGTGAGAATCTCGCCAACAAGTGGAAAATAGAAAATTTACAACTTCGCATAATATGCGTAATGCTAAATTTATAACTAGTATTTGGCAGTAAGCAAGAATGAACTTGAATTGGCGGGAAAAGCTGTTAAAATGGTCGGCGCTTATGAGTATGGTGACAGTTGAGCATCTGCATAAAGTTTTTGGACGCTTCACGGCGGTCAAGGATGCGACATTTTCGATTGAGAAAGGAGAAATCGTGGGATTTCTCGGTCCGAATGGCGCCGGAAAGACGACCACAATGAAAATGCTGACCGGATATCTGCCGCCAACAGCCGGCACAGCAAGCATCGCCGGGTTCGACATCATCGACAAGCCGCTGGAATCCCGCCGCCATCTGGGATATATGCCGGAAAACGTACCGCTGTACGATGATTTGCGCGTGACAGAATATCTTGAATACAGAGCGCGATTGAAAGGCATATGCGGAAAATCAGTACGGCAGCAAGTCGGCTGGGTCATTGACCGCTGCGGTCTGGAGCCGAAGCGCAAGAATCTCATCAGCACACTCTCTAAAGGCTATCGGCAGCGCGTAGGCCTGGCCGATGCGCTGCTGGGCGACCCGGATTTATTAATACTGGACGAGCCCACAAATGGACTGGATCCGAATCAGATTCGCCAGATTCGCGAGCTGGTACGCTCGCTGGCAGAGGAACACACGGTCATCCTCTCCACGCACATCCTGAGTGAGGTGGAAATGATTTGCAACAAGGTAATTATCATTGATCAAGGTCAGATAAAGGCAAACGACACGCCGGGCAATCTCACCCGGAACTTACGGGCTGCAGGTCGCGTATCCATTGAATTTAAGGGAGATCTGGATACAGTAGTCAGAGAGCTGGAGGCGTTTGCTCCCGTCAAGAAAGTAATAGTGGAAGAGCCCCTGCCCGGCGGCTGGCATCATGTTATTGTGCGCGCAGAGCCCGGCACGGACACGCGCGAAAAAGCTGCCGATATCATTGCATCCCATCACTTCCCGATGCGCCACATCTACCGCCACATACCGAGTCTGGAAGACGTATTTGTGGAGATGACCCGCAAAGACTAACACCTTTACAACACAATGGCTGAAGAAATCAAAAACAGCATTACACGCACACGGAGCTGGTTTTACACGCTCCGCACCATCTTTTCACGCGAACTGAAAAGCTACCTGGGAACCCCCTTCGGCTGGGTGATTCTGGCATGCGCCATCGGGCTCCAGGGCTTCTGGCTGCAGGCTGTTCTGCAGACCATGAGCAAAGCTTCCGGCGAAAGTGTGATGTACTACCTGCTGGACAACGTGAACTTCTGGTTCTTCTTTATCTTCATCTTTCCGCTCATCACCATGCGCACCATGGCTGAGGAAGAAAGCCACGGGACACTGGAAGGTCTGCTCACCGCCCCTGTAACAACCACTCAGATTATTCTGGGTAAGTACTTTGCCGCCCTGCTCTTTTATATTCTGCTGTGGATGCCCATGCTGCTCTATCCCTGGGTGAGCGACCTCGGCAACCTGTATACGAACCTCCGGTATGATGTGATGCCCGAAGGCCGCATCAGCTACACACCGGCAGACTGGTACGGTCCCATCAGCATCCTGTCCATTTCCGGCAGTTTCTTTATTGCGTTGGGCATTTTCTGTTCATCTCTTACTCGCAGTCAGATTATTGCCGGTATCGTCTGCACCTGCTCCATCATTATCTACTATTTCATGGGAAGAGTACCGGAGCTGTGGGGAGAATTCCCTGCCGCCCCGGCTTTCCATTACCTCTCTATCTCCGAACAAATCAGTGCGTTCTCGCGGGGGCTGGTAGATACCCGGCCTCTGGTACTTTACCTGAGCATGGCCGTGTTCACGCTGGCTCTCACCAAACGAGTAGTGGATTATCGCCGCTGGCACCGCTGATTTCAACCATTTTCCATTTTTCTCCACATGAGTAAAAAGACTTATACCGGCCACCCGGACGCCCGAAAAACAAAGTACAATCCCCTTGCCTGGGTGAACCTTATTTTACTGGCAATTATCGTAATTGCTTGCAACTATGTTGGTTGCAATGAATACGCCCGGCACGATCTCTCTCAGGACCAGCGCTACACCATCTCTGACCGAACGGTGAACGTGCTGAGCAGTGACCGTATTCAGAAGCGCGAGACGCCCGTGCGTGTCATTTTCGCCTTCAAGCGCTCCACTCCGAATTACAGTCGCATGTATTCTCTACTTGAAGAATACGAACGAGTGGGTAAAGGAAAAATTGAAATCGAGCGTTTTGACCCGATGCGCCAGCCCAACCGGGCCCGCGAAATTGCCCAGATATATGGAGTGGAGTTCAAACAGGACTTGTGCATCATTGATGCCCGTAAAGACCCGAACGCGCCCATCAAGACCTTCGAAGAACGCCACAGCGACCGCCAGCATGTGCGCATCCGCCCCGGCACCTCATTCATCAAATACGAAACCCTGCCGGATGAAAGCCGCCGCGCCGTGGCTCTCATGATGGATGAAGTGGTGTGCAGCGCCATCACTGAAGCAGTAGAAGGCGAGATGCGCCACATGTATGTGGTGGAAGGCAAAGGCGGAGTCTCGCGTGATGACCAGACTCTGCTCGAATCCATCGGCAACATCACCAATGCGCTGAATATCCAGCTCTCCTGGGTGGATATTGCCAACACGGAGAAACTGCCGGACAATGCAGAAGGATTGATTATCATCTCTCCGCTCAGTGATTTTACTGACAAAGAAATGGCCGTGCTGCGCGAATTCTGGGAACGCGAAGGGCGCAATGCCTTCTTTGTGGCACTCAATCCCTCCGTGGAGCAGAAATTGCCGCGTCTTTACCGTTTCCTGCGCGAACAAGGAATTCGCCCGAACAGCGACCGCGTTCTGCTCCGGGACCGAAAACGCGCCTATTACGACATCAGCGCCGTTTTCCCGAAAGGGCTCAACTGCACCAAATCATTCTGGAACGGCACAACACTGGTGGAAGGCCAGTGCATGTCACTCACGCTGGAACATGGTGATGAAAACGCTGCGGCCCTGCGGAAACTGACCACTTATCCCCTGCTCATGACCACAGATGCCTACTACGGTGAAACCCGCCGCGACCTGGAGCCGGTATTCACCCCGGCAGAAGACCGCGAAGGCCCGCTCTGCCTGGAGGCAGCCGTCACCCGGGGCAATCCCCGCGACCCGAACAATCTCTCCACCATGGTGGTGCTGGGCAACGTGGACATGCTTTCCAAAGAGAACGCGAAGACTGAGCAGCGAGACTACATGCACACACTCTGGGCCTGGATGTGCAGCCGTCCCGAATACGGCGGTAAAAGCGCTAATCAGGATCTGACCATGAAGATTGACCTGGATCGCCACACCCGCAGTGCCATTGAGAACATGACTCTCATCTTCATGCCCCTGTGTGCGTTCCTCATCGCCATCTTCATCTGGAATACCCGCCGCCACTAAACACCCATGAGAATACTTCCCACCATCCTCCTTTCTATTCTCGCGGCAGGAGCTGTCACAATGGCCACATTCCTGGCCATCGACGGTAACCTGGCCCGCATCACAGGATGGTATCATTTTGAACCGGGCATGCCGTTATTCTCCGAGGAGAATATGCACCAGCTGAATGAAGTGTGCTGGATGCGCATCCAGGATTTGCACGATGAGATTGTCTGTGCCAAGGATGAGCAAGGCGCATGGTGGATCATCAAACCCTTCAAGGACCGGCTGGCCCCATCCGTTGTGGAAGCCATTTTCGGTTTCACCGCCAATGCCCGGCTGGTGGACACGCTTCCGCTCAATAACATCACACGAGGAAACATGCGTGAGTTCGGGGTGGAAACATCCCCGCACCGCATCACGTTGAAACGCCCGGATGGGGAAGACAGTCTGACCACTGTTGCCCGCTACACATTGGGCAGCACTTCACCATGGCTGGCTGATGCAGGAGATGGAGAAACTCTTTTCCCCACCACCTATCTGCGCACCAATTTCTACGGCCGCGACAAGCGCATTCATGTGGTCAGCGGTAATATTCTTCACATTTTCAAAGAGGGGCTGGAGGCGCTGCGAGACCCCTCCCCGCTTCAGTGCGGACAAGATGAAATACGGAGCATTACCATCAGCTATGCGGATTCCGCAAAACAGGAGTTGAAGCTCACGCGCATCAGCGCCGAGGCTCCCTGGACCATTGTCTCGCCTATCATCACCGGAGCAGATGAGGATAACGCAGCAAAATTAGTGCGCAGTCTTCTGAATATAAAAGCCATCCGTGTTGAAGACACCATTGAGGTCAAGCTCACGGATAAGCCGGCATTTACCATAAAGCTGGACGGAACCTGGGGTGAGAAGTCTCGTGAAATCCGCATTTATGAAAGCTTCTCGCAGGAGGGTGATGATCAGAGATATTGCCATGCCACAGTGAACGACCGCCCGGTGGTGTTCACCTTGCAAGCCTCCCCCCGGATAAATCATACCGGCAGCTATGCCCGCCTGATTAAATCCATTTGCGAGCTGCCGGTACTGCCCCAGAAAGCAATGGCGCAGGTGCGCATGGCCAACAAGCGCATCGCGGTATCAGAGATTCCGACCGAGCTGCCTGCCCTGCGCTCCATGAAGTTTGCCGATCTGGACACCGGAGACATTGCCCGATTCTCGCTCCGCACCACACGGGGGAACGGAGCAATACGCATGCTCCTGATACCAGGTGATGCCGAAAGCAAAGTGGAAGATACCTGGATGTTCGCCTCCGCCGGCTCTCGTTACCAGAAAGCGGAATCAGCACAGGTGAACCGCTTCCTGAGCAGCCTGAGCAACATCCCGGTTGAAAAGGTGGTGGCAGATGCCGCACCCGGTGAGGACATGACCCCCCTGCTCGCTCAATATGGGCTGAACGACCCGGATTACATACTTTCCGTTCTTCCCCGCCCCTGCATGGTGCGTGCTACGATATTCGGCCACGATTTACCCATGGTGAAGGATCGGCTCCCGCGCACATTCCTGCTGCGGCGCTTTGCAGACCCGGCTACCGGGCGGCGCGCGTGGTTCGGTTCCGAACTTGGCTCCAATTCCATCTGTCTGCTCAGCACCAGGTTCACCCGCATGCTTTCGCTGCGATCAGAAAAATGGAAAGACCGCAACCTTCTGAGTTTTCCCGTTTCCGCAGTGCGCCGCCTCACCCTGGATTTCCAGCAGGCACCACTCGTGCTGGACTACGAGTATATGGGCGAAACCTGGTCCGGCACGCTTAAAGGCGAGGATATCACCCCCCGCATCAACCCGCACCGCGCTGCATTCTACCTGCGCCAGCTTCAGAAGCTGAAGGTATCCCAGTGGCTTGACCCGGCAGACGAGGATGCGCTTGCAGCGTTGCGAACCCCGGCATTCAGCGTAAAGTTGGAGCTGGAAATGACCGACTATTCAGACGCAGAGGAAACAGTGGTGGAACAAGCCGGGGATATTACTGCGGTTCCCGGTGATATGCTTCAGGAAAGCAGTGAGGATGCGGACGCCGCTATTCTGCGAGGATTGGCCACCATGGAGCGCAAGACTCACTCCGTTACCCGGACCTTGCAGATTGCCCCGGCGGCGTATGATTCAGACCGCCCGTTCTTCTACGGACGGGTTCTGGAGACCGGGCAGTTGTTCATCCTTCCTTATGAGGATGCTCAATCACTTGCCGGTGACTTCCTCGACATGTAAGCATAATCCCACACAACACCGACCAACACAACCAAGACCATGAAAATGATGCAAGCAATTCGTTCGATGGCCCTGGCTGCGCTGAGCATAGGATGCGTAGCGGCCCAACAACCCGCTCCATACGGCCCTACCCCCACGGCTCAGCAAGTCGATTGGCTCCGCATGGAGTGGTACGCTTTCGTCCACTTCAGTCTGAATACATTCACCAACAAAGAATGGGGATACGGCGATGAATCCCCGGAGCTGTTCAATCCCGGTCAGTTCAACGCGCGGGACATTGTGGGCACCTTCAAGGAGGCCGGCATGACCGGTATGATCTATACGGCCAAACATCATGATGGTTGGTGCGCCTGGCCAACGAAATCCACTTCACACAGCATCAGGAAATCCCCATGGAAAAAAGGCAAGGGAGACGTGGTGAAAGAATTTGCTGAAGCTTGCGCCCATGCAGGCATCAAGTTCGGCACCTACCTTTCACCGTGGGATCGCAACTGCCCGGAATACGGCCGCGACGGCTACCGCAAGGTATACTACTGCCAGATTCAGGAACTACTGAAGAATTACGGGCCCATTTTTGAAATATGGTTCGACGGAGCCAACGGCGGCGATGGGTTCTACGGCGGAGCCCGAGAGCAGCGCAATATCGGCAGTGCTGATAAATACTACGACTTCGAGCAGGTGGTGCGCAATATACGCCGACTGCAGCCGGACTGCATTATATGGGGAGCCGCCCAACGCGGCGATGCCGAGTGGGGTGGTTCAGAAAAAGGATTTGTGAAATACCCGCTCTGGAACTCCCGCGGCAATAAGTGGATTATGCTGGAGGGTGATACGCCCATCAACCATGCGGGCTGGTTCTGGCACCCCGGCCAGGCCGGGCGGGTGAAAACACCGGAGCACCTCATGAATGTTTACCTGAGCAGTGTGGGGCGCGGCGCAAACCTGATTCTTAACGTGGCCCCGAACAGAGATGGTGTGCTGGATGCAGCAGATGTGGAATCCCTGCTCTCTTTCGGAGCCGCGCGTCGCCAGCTGCTCTCCAGGGACTATGCTCTGGGCGCTGCCACCCGCTCTGAGACGGATTCTTTCAGCAAGAAAACCGGCACCGGTAAACTGACCGACGGCGATATTGAGAGCTTCTGGAGTCCGGAGGAAGGAACCGCTCAGCCCAGTGTAGAGTTCAAACTCCGCAAGAAAGCGACGTTTGACGTAGTGCGTCTGCGCGAGCAGATACGTCTTGGTCAGCGCGTGGAGTCTTTCAGAGTGGAAGCAAAAGTGAACGGTGCCTGGGTAACCATTATAGAACCCGGCTCGCCCGGAGAGGAGGAAACCGGGCTGGAAACGCGCGGAGGCAAGGGACACACCATCGGCAATCAGGTGCTCCGCTGGCTTAAGGAACCGGTCACTTCAGACCATCTCCGCCTCACCATCACGGCGTCCAAGGCGGTTCCCTGCATCTCAGAGTTTTCGCTGCTGCGCATGCCCAAGATGATGCCCAAACCGGAAATGAGCCGCAAAGGCAACATGCTGCACATCGAAACAGAAGGCGACTACAAGATATTTTACACGACGGATGGTCGCACGCCGACTGAGGAATCTGCGGAATACAGAAAGCCTGTTGAGTTTGATTCACCGGGCACTGTGAAAGCTGTTTATGTAAACCGAGAGGACGGCAGTATCGGCCCCGTAGCGACACTGAATCTCGGCTACGCCAAGGCTGAGTGGAAATCGGACGATGCCGGAAAGGCCTTCGATGACGATGCAAATTCCTGTTGGAAGGGAGATTCTGCCCCGGCTTCCTTTGAGGTGGATATGGGGAAAGAGCAGGAAGTGGCCGCTTTCTCCTACCTCCCCCGCCAGGATAAGACAACTGAAGCCATGACCGACCAGTACAGACTGGAACTCAGCCGCAACGGCCGCGACTGGGACACCGTGGCAGAGGGCGAATTCTCCAACCTGCGAGCTAATCCGATTGAGCTGAAGGTGAATTTTGAGCCCACCGTAGCTCGTTATTTCCGCTTTACCGGGAAACGGTCTCTCGATGGCAAGGGCGTAACCGTGGCTGAGATTAATATGTTCCCGGAAGAAAAGGAAGACAAGCCCCGTTCCAAAAAGAAAAAATCAAAAAAGAAATAAGAGTTATATGTGGCAATGGCATAAAACAGCTGCCGCCGACCAGGAGACACAGTGGCAAGAAAAATTGGGCAATATACCAGGGTGCGTCATCTCTGCCGGCTTTCAGGCAAGCCGGATTTCCATCGATGTGTACACGGAAACGGCAGAGGAAGCACTGGTGCTCCGGGCCTGCTATGGCGGTTCTGTGGAAGAACTGACCACCACCGACTGGGTGGCGGCCACAGCGCCGGAGAATACCCCGCCGCTCATCATTCGCGATAAGTTGGTCATTTCAGCCTCTGCCGATCCTGAAGTGCTGGCAGAACTGCAGGCAAAATACCCCCGCCGCATTATTCTCACGTTCCCGGCAGAACGCGCATTCGGCACAGGGAATCACGCCACCACCTCCACCTGTCTGCGCATGCTCTGTGACCATGTGCGCAGCATGGCTCCCGGCAGCTGGACTCTGGCAGATATCGGCTGCGGCACCGGGGTGCTTGCGCTGGCAGGGTTGCGTCTGGGGGCTGCCACCGCCATCAGCTTCGATTTCGACCCCGTGGCTGTGGAGGTGGCTGCCCGCAACATAGAGCGCAACGGCGGCGCTGAAAATCTGGAGCTTTTCCAGGCGGATGTGTTTGAATGGAGCCCGAAGCCCGGCCAGCAGGCAGACATTGTGCTGGCCAACCTGTTCTCCACCGTGCTGCAAAAGGCATTCCCTCGCCTGCTGGCGGCTATGAAACCGGGCGGCATTCTCATCATCTCCGGCATCCTGAACACTCAGGCAGCAGAGACGCTGGCTGCAGCGGAAGCCGCAGGGCTCCGCATCATGAAAACCACCACCCGGGGCAAGTGGACCACGGCCCAGCTCACCCAGGCATGAATATCCTCGCCATAGAAACCTCCGTACCTCAGGCTTCCCTCTGCCTGTCGCTGGGGGAAAAGCTCGTGTTCGCCACCGAGTGGGAGGCTGAGCGCAACCATGATGCGCACCTTTTTCCGGCACTGCAGGGGGCCATGGATGCGCTAGGGAACTTGCCGCTGGATTACATTCTCGTGGGTTCCGGTCCCGGCAGCTATGGTGGCGTTCGCGTAGCGCTGGCAGCCGGAGTGGGAATCGCGACGGTAACCGGAGCCAAGCTGGTGGCGGTGGAGTCCTGGGCTCAGTTGGCAGAACCCAGAACCTGTGTAGTTGCAGATGCACGCCGTGGCGGCTGGACAGTGCGCCAGCCGGATGGCCGTATCGAGGTGTTAAGCCCGGAGCAACTGCAGGCACTCGCGTGTCCGGTATTCTCCACGGAAGCCCGTGGCAAACTGGATCACCTGCACCTCAGCCAGCTGCAGAAAGAAGAGCTGCACCCCACGGCACCGGGACTTGTGTCCACCTGGCTGGGCTTGAGCCGTGAGGAACAAGCCGCCGCGGCCGCAAAGCCAGCAGAGCCCATCTATGTGCGCCCGCCGCATATCACCGCAGCCGTCCGCAAACCTTGGGAAATATGAGTGAGACACCGGAAATTCCCCCCTTCGAGCATTCCTGCCAACGCTGCGGTGCCTGCTGCCGTTGGGAAGGCAATGTGTGCCTCACAGATGAGGATATCTCTGCCATTGCAACCTATCTGGGCATGGATGAAGTTGCTTTCATCAACGAGCTCTGTCACCTGCAGCGCAATCGGCGCGGTCTCTCACTCATCGACGCGCCCGATGGCGCATGCATCATGCTCCAACCGGATAACACGTGCCGGATTCAGCCCGTTAAACCCAGACAGTGCCGGGATTTTCCTTACAAATGGAATTTCCCCGGTTGGGAAACACGCTGCCCCGGTTATGGCAAGAAAGGGGAACAGTGAGTAATGAAATCCTACCGTATCCGTAAGTATTTCACCTATCTCATCCGCTCCGGGCGCCGCCGCATTCTGCGAGGCCGCAGCGCACTTGCAGCGCGTCTGAACACCGCACCGCACCGCATTGCAGCAAAAGATGAAAGCCGCCGTGCTCACGCCGGAACCATTGCAGACCTGTTTGCCTCCATCATGTGCCAGGTGGTGGATATCGGCGTGGATAAACTGGATACGGCCATGGACATCTTGCGCCACGACTTCCCGAACGTGGAGCACATCTGGCTGGCAGAACGATTCCAGACGGCATACGAAGCAGCCTATCCCCTGCCCGCCACTCTGGCTCTGGCCGCCGCAGGGCGCACGGAGGAGGAACGCATTTCCCTGGCTCTGGAGGTGTATGCCCTGCTGCTTCGCATCGGTGGTGACCTGACGACTCCCACCTTGTTCGAAGAAGTTACCTTCGGCCTGAATCTCCCTGGGGCCGCGTCCATGCTGGAGGAGTTGATGCGCCGCCCCGGCGCTACTGCGCCTTCGCCCCTGGAAAGCATCACCTTTTCCACCAGACAAGGGGTAAATACGGTGCTGCTTCCGGAAGGCGAAACGGATGTAATGTTCCGCGCCATCCGTTGCGTGAACTTCCTGCTCATCGTCAATGATTCTGATGCCCCCATTTCTGTTCGCGGACAGCCACTGGGGAAAGGCGGAGTGTTGCCTCTTTCCTCGCGCCAGACCATCGAGCTGAGCACCTGTTATTTCAGCTATCGCACCATTGTCACCCTGCTTCAGTTCCGCTCCACCGGTGTGAAGCTGGTGAATTACCTCTCCATGGGCGGAGACACCCTCTCGCTGAACCGGCAGCGTCCCCGTAACTGTCTGGCCAGGGTCAGCATGGGCCTGCAGGTGGAGATTGAAGTATTGCGCCCGGATGCCGATATCATTCTGGAAGGAAAAACACTCAACCCCGGAGGAGTTGTCAACTCGTCCTATTTTGCCCCGTTTTACGTCCAGGGTCAGGGGCCGTTCACTTTCGTGGATCTCGCAGAAAACGGCGCCTCCGGCAATAGTTTCCAGCTCGATCCGGGAGAACGCACGGTGCTGGTCACCAATCTGCCCTTTATTCTTCGCCAGGATGTTCTCAAGCTGACCCCCGGTCTGGCCCCCGGTGTGGTGCTTGAAGTAAGCTATTCACGCTCTACCAATACCGGCACAGTCAGGGTGGTTGAGGGTAATTCTCCGTCGGTCACGGTGCGCGACATTCAGGTCAAAGGCGATACGCCTCTGCAGGATGGAGATCTCATTGCTCTCAGCCCGGTGCAATTCATCCGCTGCCGCTTTTCCTCCGGCATGCTGGAGGAAGAATCCAACCTCATCTCTACCCTGCGCGTTCGTGGTCTGACCCGTGACTTTGTACGCGCCGGTCGCGTGGTGGACAACATTGACTTCACCCTGAATCGAGGCGAGATGGCCTGCATTCTGGGGCCCAGCGGCTCCGGCAAAAGCACCCTGCTTTCCATGCTGGCCGGTCACCTGGAACCTTCCTTCGGCAGCATTTTCTACAACAATGAGCGTTTGACGCCCCAATCTTCCAATCTGCGCCGGTACATCGCCTTCATCCCCCGCGAAGATATTCTGGATGAAGCCATGACTGTGCACGAGCATGTGTACCAGGCCTCCGTGGCGAGACGTCCGCGTCTGGGGCATGTGGACCGCATGCGCCGCGTTTCCGCCGTGCTTAATTTCGTCGGTATCGGCCACTTGGCGGATCGCTCTGTGGGACGGGCCGGTGAACGCACCATATCGGATGGCGAGCGCACGCGCCTGAACCTGGGGTTGGATCTGACCGGCACCTCGGAAGTCTACCTCATTGATGAACCTATCAGTGGGCTCTCCTCTGTCGATGCAGAGCGAGTGATTGAAACGCTGGAGAATATGGCAGAAGGCCGCATTCTGCTCTGCACCCTGCACCGCCCGGCTCAGGTGCTGTTAAACCGTTTCAAAAAGGTGATGGTGCTTGACACGCACGGACAGATGGCTTTCTGGGGAAGCCCGCAGGAAATGTCAGACTATTTTCACAATGCCGCAAGGGAAATGCGGCTGCGCATTCCTCGCGAGGCCATTGCTGCCGGCGGCGCTGACTACGTGTTCGAAGTGCTGGATGCTCCCTTCCGACGAGTAGGCAGCAGACAGCGCGAGAATCCGAATCTCTGGCAGGAGCGATTCGAAAAATACTCCTATTCCACCAAAAACAAAGACCGCCAGCCGGAAGAGCAGGAAGAACCCCGCCGCGCTATTCCTAAAGCCCGTCCTCGGACTCCGGCAGAGCTCTGGCGCATTTTCCGTCTCTGGGTGGCGAGAACCCTGCTGGCACGCGTCCGCAGCCGGCTGGGGCTGTATGCCATGCTGCTGGAAGGCCCCGTGCTGGCAGCCCTCATTGCCGGCACTCTCCGGGCCTCCGGCGAGTCTACATACACCTTCTACAATTCGCTCCACATTACTGAGTATTTATTCCTTTCACTGGTGCTGGCTATGTTTTTCGGGTTGACGGATGCCGCCTGCGAAATCCTGCGCGACCGGCCGCTGCTGCGCCGCGAAAGCAATTACAAGCTTTTCACCGCAGGTTATCTGACAGCCAAAGTACTGGTGCTGACCGGCATTGCAGGATTGCAATGTGCCCTGTACCTGCTGGTGGGCAACGCCATTCTGGAAATACACTACATGTTCTGGAGCCATTTTGCAGTGATGATTCTGACGGCCTTTGTCGGCATCTCACTTTCGCTCATGGTGTCGGCTTTTGTCCGCACAGACCGCGTAGCACTCAACATTGTGCCCCTGCTTCTTGTCCCCCAGATTCTTCTGGCCGGAGCCATGGTGAGATTCGAGGAAATGAATGAATTCAGTCCCCGCGTGCCGGATGGGATTATTCCGTCCGCTATTGATAAGCGTCTTTCCAACCTGCGCCACCGCGTAGCTTATCAGGATGAAATTACACACAACATCACCAGCAAACCGGTCCCTCTCATTGCCGAATTCTGCCCCTTGCGTTATGCTTTTGAGATGCTCTTTGTCGTGCAGACTACGGATAACCTCTGGGAGCTCCAGACCGGCAAAGTCAACCGTCTCCGTGAACAATTGAAGGAAAGCGGTTCACTGGATGAATTGCGGTTCATTCAACGCGCTGCTCTGGCGTTTAATGGCATTGCCGGAAACGTTTACGAAGCTAAGGAAATATTGCGCCGTGTCTCTAAAGCCGCGCTGAACCACGATGAGGATTTCCTTGAAAAGGTGCTGATTGCTCAGGATGAACGCACATCAACATCCAGCGACCAACCTGCTGAATTCTATTTTTCCAACCGAAAGTTGATGTCCATGACCGAGGGTGTGAAAACCGCACGAAAGGACGGCCGCTCCAATGAATACCGCGGCTTCTTCCTCTCCCCCCGTCAGGCCATGACGTTCGCCACCCAGGATCACGAGACCGATGAGAACTCCATTTCCACCGTTACGCGCAATGCCGTGTATCTCTTCCTCATGGGCATGGTGCCGATTCTGCTCGCTGGCTGGGGGCTCTGCCGCATCAGCCGCGGAAAATAAGTACAATGTACAAAGGACAAAGTACAATTGAAAAGTTCCCTGCGGCTTCGCCGCAGCCGTTTAAAATGGCGAGC
>CAZTAX010000036.1:0-14619 GCA_964611765.1 uncultured Akkermansia sp.
CATCTTCATCTGCAGTCCGAACAACCCCACCGGCAACCTGCTGCCCCTGACTGAAATCCGCAAGGTGCTCGATATCTTCCCCGGCATGGTGGTGGTGGATGAGGCCTACATCGACTTTGCCCCGGCGGGTTCCTCGCTCAGCGCCCTGCTGGATGAATACCCGCGCCTTATCGTGCTCAATACCTTCTCCAAGGCCTGGGCCTCAGCCGGTATCCGCCTTGGCATGGCTCTGGCGCACCCGGAGGTCATCGGCCTGTTCAACAAGGTGAAGTACCCGTACAATGTGAACATCCTTACCCAGCGTGCCGCCATGGAGCGCCTGGAGCACATGGATGAAATCCGCACCTGGGTGGATGAGGCTCTTGCCGAGCGCGAACGCATGATGCAGGCCGTGGCCGCTCTGCCCATCTGCGAGCATGTGTACCCCAGCGATGCCAACTTCTTCCTGGTTCGGGTGAACGATGCCTGCGGCATTTACGATGCTCTGGTGGAGCAGGGTATCATCGTGCGCAACCGCCACCGCATCATGATGTGTGAGAACTGCCTGCGCATCACCATCGGCACCCCGGCGGAGAACGACGAACTCCTCGCAGCCCTTAAGCAATTCTGATTCATGAAGAAAAAGGCCCTTTTCATCGACCGCGACGGCACCATCATCCAGGAACCTGCCGATGAGCAGATTGATTCCTTCGAGAAGCTGGTGTTCGTGCCCGGCACCTTCCGCGCGCTGAGCACCATCCGCGAGCTTACGGACTACGAGTTCGTGATGGTGAGTAACCAGGACGGCCTGGGTACCGATTCCTTCCCGGAAGATACCTTCTGGCCGGTGCACAATTTCATTCTCGACACGCTGAAAGGCGAGGGGGTGGAGTTCGACGATATCCTCATCGACCGCCATTTCCCGCAGGATAATGCCCCCACCCGCAAGCCCGGCACCGGCATGCTCACGGCGTACATGGACGGTTCCTACGACCTTGAGAACAGCTACGTCATCGGCGACCGCGCCACGGATGTGCAGCTGGCGGCCAATCTGGGTTGCAAGGCCCTGCAGATTGGCTCCGCCGGCATGGACTGGAAGAAGATTACCGAGATTCTGGTGGCCGGTGAGCGCAGTGCCGAGGTGCAGCGCACCACCCGCGAGACAGATATTTATGTGAAGCTGGAGCTTGACCGCCCCGGCCATTGCGAGGTGAGCACCGGCCTGGGCTTCTTCGACCACATGCTGGCTCAGCTCGCTCACCACGGCGGCATGGGCGTGACCATCCGCGTGAAGGGCGACCTCTACGTGGACGAGCACCACACCATTGAGGACACCGGTCTGGCCCTGGGCGAGTGCCTCCGCAAGGCAATCGGCAACAAGCTGGGGATTTCCCGCTACGGCTACTGCCTGCCCATGGATGACTGCCTGTGCAGCGCGGCACTGGATTTCGGCGGACGCCCCTGGCTGCAGTGGGAGGCGGAGTACAAGCGCGAGCGCATCGGCGATATGCCCACGGAGATGTTCTACCACTTCTTCAAGAGCCTGAGCGATGCTGCGCTCATGAACCTCAGCATCAAGGCCGAGGGGGATAACGAACATCACAAGATTGAGGGTTCCTTCAAGGCTCTGGCCCGTGCCATCCGCGTGGCGGTGCAGCGTGATGTGCGCCACCTGGTGCTGCCTTCCAGCAAGGGAACTCTTTAAGTGTATGAAAGTAGCAGTCGTCAGATACAACGCAGGCAACATCTGCTCGGTCATCAATGCGCTCCGCCGCATCGGGGTGGAACCGATGGTTACGGATGATGCTGCCGAACTGGCCGCTGCCGACCGCGTGATTTTCCCCGGTCAGGGTGAGGCTGCCAACACCATGACCTACCTGCGCGAAAGTGGGCTGGGCGAGGTGATCTGTGGCCTGAAGCAGCCGGTGCTGGGCATCTGCATCGGTCAGCAGCTGCTCTGTGCCCATTCGGCGGAGGGCGATACCCCCTGTCTGGGCGTGTTCGACTCCCCGGTGCTGCGCTTCCCCGCCACTTGCGAGGAGGGGCGTGTGAAAATCCCCCAGATTGGCTGGAACACGATCGAAGACCTGAGCACCCCGCTCTTCGATGGCCTGAAAGAGGGCGATTTCGTCTATTTTGTGCACAGTTTCTATGTGCCGGACTGCGCGGCGGCCATTGCCCGAACCACCTACGGCGGCGTGACTTACGCTTCCGCTCTGCGCTGCGGCAATTTCTACAGCACCCAGTTCCACCCGGAGAAAAGCGGCGATGTAGGCCTACGCATTCTCCACAATTTCATCCACCTCTGCCATGATTGAGCTGATTCCCGCTATCGACATCATCGGCGGCCAGTGTGTGCGCCTGACCAAGGGCGACTACGCCGCCAGAAAGACTTACGATGCCCACCCTGAGGACGTAGCCCGCCGTTTCTACGACATGGGCGTGCGCCGCCTGCATGTGGTGGATCTGGATGGCGCCAAGGCCGACCACATCGTGAATCTGGAGACGCTCAGCAAAATCACGGCTCTGGGCATGACCGTGGATTTCGGCGGCGGCATCAAGCAGGAAAGCGACCTGCAGGCCGCTTTTGACCACGGCGCCGCTATGGTCACGGTGGGCAGTCTCGCCGCCACCGACCCGCAGCGTCTGCTGCAGTGGGCGGAGAAGTACGGCCCGGACCGCTTCATCGTGGGGGCGGATGCACTCAATGGCCGCGTGATGATCAAGGGCTGGCGCGAGGATGGCGGCATGAGCCTGGATGAGTTCGTGAGCTTCTATATGAGCCATGGAATCACCCGCGTGCTCTGCACGGATATCTCCCGCGATGGCACTCTGGGCGGCCCGAACACCGCACTGTACCGGGAAATCATGGCAAAGCACCCCGTCTGCCGCCTTATAGCCAGCGGCGGCGTGAGCTGCACCGAGGATATCCGCGCGCTGGATGCCGCCGGTATTCCCTCTGTGGTCTTCGGAAAGGCATATTACGAGGGTCGCATCGATCTTCAGCAATTAATCGCGAATCATTAATAATTTTTCTTATGTTAGCCAAACGCATTATCCCCTGTCTGGATGTCAAGGACGGCCGCACCGTCAAAGGTATCAATTTCGTGAATCTGCGCGATGCAGGCGACCCGGTAGAGCTGGGCAAGGCCTACAGCGAGCAGGGCGCGGATGAACTCGTGTTCCTTGATATCGCCGCTACGCATGAAGGCCGCAAGACCTTCACGGATATGGTCTCCCGCGTGGCTGCCGCTATCTCCATTCCCTTCACTGTGGGCGGTGGCATTCACGAACTTTCCGATGTGGCCCGTCTGCTCGAAGCCGGTGCCGACAAGGTGAGCCTGAACTCCGCCGCCCTCCGCAATCCGCAGCTGGTGAACGACATTGCCTCCCACTTCGGTTCCCAGGTCTGCGTGGCCGCCATCGATGCCCGCTGCGATGCCGATGGCTGGTACTGCTATGTGAACGGTGGCCGCATCCGTGTGGAGCGTACCCTCTTCGACTGGGCCCGCGAAGTTGCCGACCGCGGCGCCGGTGAAATCCTTTTCACCAGCATGGATCACGACGGCGTGAAGCAGGGCTTCCCGAACGAAGCGCTCGCTCGCCTTTCCGATGAGCTCAGCATCCCGGTCATCGCCAGCGGCGGTGCCGGAGCCAAGGAACACTTTGTGGATGCCTTCCGCCTCGGTCATGCAGATGCCGCCCTGGCCGCCAGCGTGTTCCACTTCGGCGAAATCAAGATTCCCGAGCTCAAGCAGTACCTGCACAACGAAGGTATCTGCGTGCGCCTGTGATTCACCTCATATCTCGCGGTCGTAAGACCGCGAAATCCTCTCTGCCCACAGGGCAGATACATTCCAGACTACCTCTGAGCCCACTTTGTGGGCTCAGAGTCACAATTACCCATGATTCTCAATATTAACAATATCAAACCTTTCGTCTGCCTGGACTGCATAGCCGGCAGCAAGGCTTATGGATTGGACACCCCGGCGAGTGATGATGATTTCAAGGGGGTGTTTCTGGCTCCTTTGCATCTGGTTCTCACGGGGCAGGCCCCCTCTCTGGTGCAGGATGAGAAGCACGACCGGCAGTATACGGAACTGGGAGCGTTCTGTCGCGAGCTGGAACTGAACAACTCCGGTGCATTGGAACTCTGGGCCTGCATGGGTGGGGAGCAGGAGCTGTTCTGCACCCCCTGGCTGCGTGAGTTCCTGGGGCACTATCGGTTTCTTTCCCGCCGTTGCTATTATACCTACATGGCCAATGCGCAGCGGCAGATGAAGCGCATTTCTGCCACTCACAGCAAAGCTGTGGAGCCGCCGCCAACCCCTGCCGTGATGCAGGATTATGCCATGGTGGTGCAGGGCGGGGGCCTCCGGCCACTGGTGGCATGGTTGGCGGAGCAGGGCTTGGGTATCTGCGACGTTGCGGCACGCCGCGTGGCGGATGATGAGAATCTGTATGCTCTTTATCGCCACCCCTCTCGCTTCGGGCTGTTCGGGCGCGATGCTACCACGATTTCTACGCCCGCCATACCATCCGATGCTCCGCTGCTGGGACTCATGCTTTTCCGCGCGGAGGCCTATAGCCGACAGAACCGCCGCTGTGTGCAGTATCGTGAGTGGGAGCAGAAACGGAATCCTGAGAGACTGGTTACGGAAGCAGCACTGACCGGAGCCCTGGGAAATTACGATACCAAGCACATGGGCCACGTATTCCGCCTGTTGCACACGGCCCGGGAAATTGCCACGGAGGGCGTTATTCATGTGCGCCGTACGCATGATAATGCCTTCCTGCGCGAAATCCGCGCCGGGCGCATTCCTCTGGCAGAGCTGGAATCTCTCGTGGCGGAGGAAATGGCCGCCCTCAAACCGCTTTTTGACCGCTCAGACCTGCCGGAGACGCCCCGGTTGGACGGACTCTGGGAGGAACTTGCGCAATTACGAATCAGACTACACCATGAATGATACTATCCATGAACAGATTCAGCAGAAGCTGGATGATTTGCAACAACAGAAGAACTGCCGCCTGCTGCTGGCTGTGGAATCCGGCAGTCGTGCATGGGGCTATGCCTCCACCACCAGTGATTACGATGTGCGCTGCATTTACTATTTCCCGCAGGAACGCTACCTCTCGGTGCGCCAGCCCCGCGATACGGTGGAGTGGGAGTTGAACGATGTGTTCGATATCAACGGTTGGGAGTTGCGCAAATCCCTGGGGCTTGCTCTCAAATCTAACCTGACCGTCTATGAATGGGCGGACTCTCCTATTATTTACCGCAGCTGCCCCTGGCATGAGGAATTCCGCAGCGTGCTGCGCTCCGTTCTGCGTCCCCGCATGCTGGCTTCCCGCTATCTGGGCATGGCCGCGGGCACGATTCACCGCTACCTCATGCGGGAGGAAGTGCCTTACAAGCAGTATTTCTACGCGCTGCGCCCGCTGCTGGCCGCGCGCTGGGCTATGCTGGAACGCAAGCCGGCTCCTGTTCCCTTTGCGGAGTTGCGCCACCTTCTGCCGGATGAAATGCAGGCGGTGACTGATGAATTGCTCATGCTGCGCAACAGTTCCTCAGAAAAAGCCGTGGGCCCTGCTCATCCCGCTGCGGATGCGTTCATTGCCCGTGAGCTCGCAGCGCTCGACACTATGCTGGCCGATATGCCGGCGGAGCCTGAGCCTGATACTGCCCCGCTCGATGATTTCTTCCGACGCGTTGTGGTCAGTTCTTCCTGATGCCTGAAGATCCGGAAAATGGAATTTTGTCCGCAGATAGTTAAACTCCGGGGCTCGTTGTACGCCGGATTACCGGGCATGTGCGGGGGATATCCGGAAAAAAGAGTGGCAATATCAGCAAATTGTGGTATACTTGGCGCGCAACCGCAAATTTTCCGCTTATGACAATCGACTTCGACAAGTGCGGCGGCCTGGTTCCCGCCATTATTCAGGATGCCGCTACGGGCAAGGTGCTCATGCTGGGCTATATGAATGAAGAATCCTTTGCCAGGACACAGGAGAGCGGTCGTGTGTGCTTCTATAGCCGCAGCCGCAAGTGCCTGTGGACCAAGGGCGAGACGAGCGGTAATTTCCTGGATGTGGTGAGCATCAAGGTGGACTGCGATCATGATACGCTGCTCATTCAGGCTACGCCGCATGGCCCGGTGTGCCATACCGGCACGGATACCTGCTGGGGCGAGAAGAATGAGACCAGCCCGCTGCTGTTCCTGACTGAGCTGCAGGATTTCATCAACAAGCGCCACGAGGAGATGCCGGAGGGTTCCTACACCACAAGCCTGTTCCGCGACGGCGTGAACCGCATGGCTCAGAAGGTCGGCGAGGAGGCGCTTGAAGCCTGCATCGAGGCTTGCAACGGCACGGATGAGCGCCTTATCTATGAGGCATCCGATATGTTCTACCATCTCATCGTGCTGCTCACTTCCAAGGGCCTGCGCATCGAGCAGGTGATTGAGGAACTCGCTTCCCGTCACAAACCGGGTTGGCAGAAACACTGAGGTTCGACCAAAGGGTGGATATCGTCCGCGAAGCGGATTCCGTTATCCTGATGAGTTTGGTTTACAGCAAAGCGTGCATTGGGGGTATTGTTCCATTGCACGCTGTTTTTGTCGGATGCTGAAGATTAGAACCGATATCCTGACTTGCGGGCAGGACATCAGAACTCAGGCATTTCGCGGAGACCCGGCACTTCTCCGTTGGTCGGACCCGGGGCCGGTTGTGGTGCTGGTTCGACCGGGGTTTCCTGAATCGTGACGGTGGGGCGGGCTGCTTTGGCTGCGGCACGCTCGGCGGCGGTGATGCTTTCCAGTGCGTTCTGCAGTTTCATATCCGGAGCCCCGCCGTAGACGATGGTGCTGTTTTTGCCGATGAGGATGGCGGTGGGCAGCTGAGCCACTCGGTAGGTGGTGCCGGCGGTGCCTTTGGCGTCATCGGTGTAGGAGGCGGCAATGCCATGCTCCTGCAGGGCTGACTGCTGCTCCTCAGACGCTGCGTAGGGCATGATGGGGCATATTTCCACACCGGGATACTGAGCCTTGATTTTATCAAGGTCGCGCACCATGTTGGTGCCGGCGGGTTCAGCGGGCGACCAGAAGATGAGGAGGTTCGCCTTGCCGGTGATGGGGAAGTTGTGCGGGGCGCCCTGCTGGTCTTTGACGGTGAGCTGCGGGGCAATGCAGCCTGCCGCCAGGTGGCGCAGGTAATAGGCCTGCTCCATGGCCACTTCGGTGAGCGGAGTGCTGCCGAATTTTGTGTCCTTGCCGGCCAGCAGGATGGATTGCTTCAGGTAGTAAAGGCGCTTGGCGCGGGCCATGGCCTCGCTGCCTTCGATGCCGCTGACCATAGGATTGTTGAGCATGAGGCTCATGCCCAGTGCGGCACATGCGCGGGCTCCCTTGTGCTGGTTGCGCTGGTAGATTTTCTGCAGCAGCTCGTATTCCCGCACGCTGGAGGTGGCGGAAAGTGCAGGGCATGCTGCACCCACGCCGGGGTTGCTGAAATGCACGCGGATGATGGAGTCCACCAGGGCATTGCCGAAGTAGGTGAGCTGCGCCTGCTCTTCATCCGTGAACGCTGCGGTGAAAGCCTGTGGGTGCTCCAGAATCCAGATGATGGCGGGCAGGGCCCAGGGCTTCTCAAATTCAAAGGTGGGGATGCTACCCTTGCCGCGTGGATTTTTCCGGCTGCCGGTGCGGGCATTGATGCTCTGCCAGAGCTGCGGTGCAATTTCGCGGGCATTCGGTGGCTGAATGCCGGCGCGGGCTTCATCATTCGGGGCGGTCTTGACGGCATCCTCATAATTCACCACTTGCTGGTTCCACGAACCCAAGGCCTGGTTCATGGCTTCTTCTGTAGCCGGAGACAGGGAAATCATCGACAGTGCTGTGGCGACAATGAGCTTCTTCATGACCCACATTATACGGTACCGTGCCCGTATATGGCAAGGTAGAATTGCGTATTGCGCCAGGACTCGGGTGAAGGTTGCGCCGTTTTTTGAGTTTTGTTTATTTAGACGAAAAAACCTGTTGCCATCATCCAACTTTTAGAGTATACTTAACGCACATGGTTGAGAATATTCTGTACATCGTTGCAGCTTACCTGATTGGTTCTGTGCCGTTTGGTTATATCGCCGGACGTCTGAATGGTATTGACTTGCGGGAGCATGGCTCCCGTAACATCGGTGCCACGAATGCGGTGCGTGTGCTGGGGAAAGGGTGGGGTATTCCGGTCTTTGTGATGGATTTTGTGAAAGGTTTTGCACCTCTGCTGTGTATGAAGTACCGCCTGGGTGGTGACCTGACGGCCTTTACGCCGGAGCAGATGGGCTGGTTCCTGGGGGTGATGTTTGCGCTGATTCTGGGGCATACATTCACCTGCTTCCTGAAGTTCAAGGGTGGCAAGGGCGTGGCTACCACGGGCGGCTGCCTGTTTGCCCTGTCGCCCTGGGTTGGACTAAGCGCGCTGCTGTTCTGGATTGTCAGCATGGTTGTGACCCGCTATGTGTCTTTCTCCAGCATTATGGCCGGTGTGGGTATGATTGCCGCCGCCGCCGTTGAGCTGGCTGTGATGGATGACGCCTGCTCCGTGGCCGATGGTATGGTGCTGGGCTTGCTGGCTGTCATTCTTATTCTGGTGACGGTGAAGCACCGCACCAACATTGTGCGCATCATGAATGGTACGGAACCCAAGGCTTTTGCTCCCAAAAATTGATTTCATCTGATATTATGGAACGAGTTTTCACAAAGACAGCGGTGATTGGTGCCGGTGCATGGGGCACCGCACTTGCCTTCACGGCAGCCCAGGATGGCAGCGAGGTTGTTCTCTGGACCTATAAGGAAGAAGAAGCTGCCACGATTCGCGAAACCCGCATGAGCCTGATTCCCGTCAAGGGCGCCCGCCCTCTGCCGG
This sequence comes from uncultured Akkermansia sp., assembly GCA_964611765.1. GTDB lineage: Bacteria > Verrucomicrobiota > Verrucomicrobiia > Verrucomicrobiales > Akkermansiaceae > Akkermansia. The sequence continues at coordinate 8,896 of CAZTAX010000036.1, forward strand.
AGAATGTGAAGGTGACCAGCGATTGGGCCGATGTGGCCGGCTCCCAGCTGGTGATTGTGGTGGTGCCCAGCGTGGTGATGCGCAGCGTGGCGCAGAGCCTGGCTGAGGTCGGTCTGGCAGATGATGCGGTGATTGTGACCTGCTCCAAGGGCATTGAGAAGGATTCCCACCTGCTGATGAGTGAAATCATCTCCTCCTATGTGAAGTTCCCGGTAGGTTCGCTTTCCGGCCCGAACCATGCAGAGGATATTGTGCAGGGCTTGCCGAGCCTGACCCTGGTGGGTTTCGCAGATATCGAGATTGCCAAGGCGGTGCAGAAGCGCCTGAGCACCGGTTTCCTGCGTATCTATGCCAGCAGCGATGTGGTGGGTATGCAGATTGGCGGTGCTATCAAGAACGTGTTTGCCCTGGCCAGCGGCATCTGCGCCGGTCTGGGCCTGGGCGATAACGCCCGCGCGGCTCTTTCCACCCGTGGCCTTGCAGAAATGACCCGCCTGGGCATGGCTCGCGGCGGCCGCATGGAGACCTTCATGGGCCTTTCCGGCATGGGTGACCTGGTGGTGACCTGCTACTCCGACCACAGCCGCAACCTGACTGCCGGCCGCATGCTGGCCAAGGGTATGCCGCTGGATGAGTGCCTGAAGCAGATCGGGCAGGTGGTGGAAGGGGTGCCGAATACGCTTTCCACCTACCAGATGGCCCGCAGCCTGGGCGTGCGCACTCCCATCGTGGATGCCATGTACGATATCCTGTACAACGGCAAGCACCCGAGCGACGCGCTGCAGGAGCTTATGGTGCGTGACTTGCGCGAGGAAAACGTGAAGGATTGATGCGCTTTTCTCAGTAGATTTTTTCCGGCGGTCTGCGTTCTCCAACACAAAGGAGTCAGGGCAGACCGCCTTTTTTATGATGAATATGGGTGAATCTCCGGAAAATCTGTGGCTGGCCGATTTGTGGATGCAACATCGCGACCGCATTCTGCGCATGCTCTCACTGCGCATGCCGGCGGTGTTGCAACGCCGCCTGAGTGTGGAAGACCTGCTGCAGGAAACTTACCTGGCCTGCGGTCGCCGCGTGGCATTCCTGCAGGCGGATCCGGAGGTCCCCATGTATGTGAAGTTGCGCCGCATCGCGTTGCAGACGCTCACGGACATGGAGCGCCACCACCTGGCCGCCGCCAAGCGCGATGCCATGAAGGAGCAGAGCCCGGAGGACGATGTGGCGGCGGATGCCTGGGCGCATTTTGCCGATACGATTTCCAGCCCCCGCACGCATCTGGAGCGGCTGGAACGCCAGGCCATGGCTCGGCGCGTGCTGGCTCAGCTTTCAGCGAACGACCGCGAGATTCTGGAATTACGCCATTTCGAGGAAATGGGTAATGCAGAGTGCGCCGCTGCACTGGGCATTGAGCAGAAAGCTGCCAGTATCCGCTATGTGCGTGCCCTGAAGCGTTTCCGCGAACTGGTCAATCACGAGAATCCCTATGCCTGATACCCCGGACCACGAGGAACTGCTCGCCACGCTGGTGGAGGAATTTCTGGAGACGCGCCGCAAGGGCGAAGCCCCGCCGCTGGCGGATTATGTGGCGCAGCATCCGGAGTGCGCTGAGGAACTGCTCGAGCTCCTGAAGGGTATGGAGGAGATGGAATCCCTCAGCGTGTCGACTCACAATGCCGCTGTGGCCTGGACCGCCCGTTTCCCTGAGGTGCTGGGCGATTTCCGCCTGCTGGAGCGCATCGGTGCCGGTGGCATGGGCACCGTGTTCCGAGCCATGCAGAAATCGCTCAACCGCGAGGTGGCGGTCAAGATACTTTCTCCGGCCTGGAATGCCGATTCCCGCCACTGCGAGGCTTTTGAGAATGAATCGCGGGTGATTGCCGGGCTGCACCACACTAACATTGTGGAGGTGTTCGGCGCGGGGCAGGAGGGCGATTACCGTTATTATGTGATGAGCCTGGTGCAGGGCGAGGCAATCTCACCCGCGGGCATTCGTAAGACATTCCCGGGTGTGCCATACGAACAGGCCGTGGCCCGTGTGGGGCTGCAGGCAGCGCAGGCTCTGGCTTATGCGCATGCCAGCGGGGTTCTGCACCGCGATATCAAGCCCGGCAACCTGCTGCTGGATGCCGATGGTGTGCTGCGTGTGGGGGATTTCGGCCTGGCCACAGTGCTCAACAACGGAGAAATGGCACCGCTGGTGACCCAGAGCCACGATGGCACGCTGCGCTACATGCCGCCGGAGCGCCTGATGCGCGGTGAGAATTCCTTTGCCGGTGACCAGTACAGCCTGGGCGTGACCCTCTACGAGCTGCTCAGCATGCGCCCGGCTTTCCGCGAATCGGAGCCAGGCAACCTCATTCACCGCATCTGCAGCGAACCTCTCCGCGAGCTGCGCGGCGAGGGCGAGCTCGGCGCCATTGTCAATAAATGCATCAGCTTTGAACCGGCAGACCGCTATGCTTCCATGTCTGAGCTGGTGGGGGATTTGCGCCTCTTCCTGAACGGAGAACCGGTGAAGGCCCGACCGGCATCCATCCTGAGGCGGTATGCCATGTGGTTGCGCCGCCGGCCTGCCGTGGCCGCGTTGAGTCATCTGGCTGCCATGCTGGTGTTTCTGCTGTTTGGCAGCATCCTGTGGGGCTATGCCGCCGAGAATAAGCAGCGCAAGGTTGCCGAGCGCAACGCCGCCATTGCTGATACGGCCTTGAAGCAGATTTTTACCAGCATGGCCGACCGCGACTCCGGCGATAATACCCTCTGGCAGCCCACCAAGGCAGATGCCCAGCTGCTCCAGCAGCTCATGCCTTATTATGAGGAAATTGCCGCCATGGCCGCAAAGGGCGGTGATATGATGGCCGAAGCCTGCCAGACTCTTGCCATCATCGCTCTCCAGATTCGCGACTACGCCACGGCTCAGGAGTATTTTACCCGGGCGCGTGATAATTCGTCACCGGGTTCGGTGGATTATATACGCAATACCAATGGTCTTTCTTCGGCCTTGTATGCTCAGAACAAGCGAGCGGAGGCTGAGTCGCTTCTCTCTGCCCTGGTGCAGATGATGCCGCAGGCCGACGATGTGGAAACGCGCCTGGAGCTGGTGCGAACCCTGCAGATGCTCAGTGTGGGCAACCAGTACACGAGCCGCTGGCAACCCGGCGGAAAACGCCCGAGCGCCGGAAGCACGCCTCCGCCAGGGAAGGAGCGCAAGGGACACGGGCAGCGTATGCAGTACCTGCAGCAGGCTGTCGAGATGATGCAGCAGCTCCTGCAGGTTGCGCCGGAGAGCGAAGTGGTGCAGATGCGCCGTGTGGAGCTGCTTTCCCAGACCCGCAAGCGTGATTGGCAGAAGATGCTCCTGGGGGATTCCGCCGATCTCTCGCAGGTGCTCGATGAACTCCTGCTGAAATATCCGGAAAATCACCAGTTCAAGCGTGCATACGTGCAGTGGACTTTGAGCCCGCACCGCTCCGGGGACGTTGCATCGCTGGAGCGTGCCTCCCGCTATGCGCGCTCCCTGCTGGCCGATAATCCCGGCAGCGCAGAGATGATGATGCTCTATATTGCTGTGCGCGACCGTTTATCATCTGCCATCGCAGAGGCGGGCGACCCGGCGCGAGCGGCGCGGGAGAACGACATGACCTTGGGGGTGATTTCTCTTATTACCTCGCGCGCTGATTACACGCCTGAGATGCGCGAGCGCCTGGCCTTGCTGGTTTCCATGCATGAGCGGGGCAAGAACCGCACCCAGCAGGAGGCTGAAATCTCGCTTCTGCTGGAGAGCATGGATGAAAAGCGAATGCAGGAGGTTCGCCGCCGCATCAACTCCATGCGCGCCCGACGTCCGCATCGCGGCGGCCCGCACCCCTGGAGACGAGAAGACAAGGCATCATGAGACCGGAGAAATTGTATTTAGCTGTGCTCAGCGTGGTGTATGCCATTCTGCTGGTGCTGGGCAATCTGGACGATTTGACTCCGCAGGGACAGTGGCGGGCGCAGGCGGCCGCCTGGCTGGGTGAGCCGCCCGCCGGGTTGCAGGTCGAGACCTGGCGGGCCGGTTTTCGTGGCGATTACCCCACCACTTTGTTTTCCATCCCCGCCAATGAGGAATTGCGCAGCCGGATTATTGACACCTACCGCCTGGAGCTGGCAGGTACCACTGATGATGGTGAAGTAAAGTATGGAAACAGGCAAGTTCTGCCGGCATATACGGATGATACCCGGCCGGTGCTGACTGGGGTGAGCGTGGTGATCACGCCCTGGCTTTTGGTGAAGCCTGATGGCTCCATGCTTTTCTGTGCGGATGATATTAATGTGGAGCAGGGGGGGGGATCCGGTTGCCTTGGTGGAGCCTCCATACCCGCACTATCTGCCCCGTGGAGAGTGGGCGTTGTTATATCGGCCGCTGGCATTGGCGGGCCTCTGTTTCCTGTTCCCCGCGTTCTTCTGCTGCGCCGGGTGGCTGTGGTTGCAGCGGCGGCCGGTGCATGCACCGGTAACCAGGAGAATCTGTCTGCTGATTCCTGCGCTTGCAGGCTTTATCGGTGCCTTTGCAGATTTTTATCTGCATGGCTTTGATATGAGCTACTCGCTCTTCTCCTCTGCATTCAGTGCCGGTACGAATTATATCGCAGCGCTGCTGCTCGTGGGGCTTACGGCGCTGCTGCGTAAACTTTTCGGCAAAACAATCTGATGCCCTCAAAATTTTCATAAGGCGTGTACAGTGCCGTGTTTACCGGCTGTTGCCTGAGCATGACTCTGTCCAATAATGCAGAAAATCCTGCAGCGGGTTCATCATTCCAACGCGTTTATTCCATTACTTCGCGAAGAGCAGGGCTGCGCGTTCGATATCCTTCATACGGTTGCGGTAGCGGTGCCGGCGGCAGCTGAGCAGGGGGAGCTTTGCTGCCGGGTTGCCGGTGAAGTAAAGTCGCCTGTCTTTCACCACGAAATCCGGGAAGCAGTGCATGCTGGTCTGCTGTAGCCGGGGCAGGCGTTCGCTGAAGAAACGGCGCATCAACCCGGCAAAGATTCCTTTTTCCTCAGGGGCGGCATCGTCGCAGAACCACCACAAATCATCCCCGCACTCATCCCAGGAGTGCCACTTTTCCATGGGTGGAAGGGATACACCGTTGAGCATGAGCGGCAGAAACCAGGCCATGGCCGAGCCATTGAGCGCTTTGCTGAGCAGATACCGGCATTCCTCCTGCGTGGCTCCGTTCAGACGCTGGAAAAGGAGCAGGGCATAGCGGTGATCATCATGGGCCCGGCATCTGGTTGCGTCCAGCAGCGGTGCCTGGCTGAGCAAGGTGCCCAGAGCTAGCAGAATGTGGTTCCGGGAAATATTGAAACGCAGCAGCGTTTCCTCCATGGCCCAGTGGCGCAGATCGGCGGCTTCGTGCAGGGCGCTCTGCCATATCTCGCCATCCACATCCGGCTTGTATCCGTGGAGGATGGCACTTTGCATGCTGACCAGATTGCGCTTGTCGCGCCCCCTTGTGCTCCACCCGGCCAGGTGCGCCACCAGGTTGCGGCCGTATGTGTCCACTGCCTCTGGCTCGTACCCCCATTGCTCCATAAAGCGCCTGGCTTCCTCAGAATAGAACATGTGCGCATTTTAGCCTCTGAAAAGAGCTTTGACAAGGCTCTTTTGTTGAATACTGATTTGCTCGATAAATTGAAATTTGAATTACGAATTACGAAGCAAAAAGTTCCGCGGGCATTCGC
>CAZTAX010000037.1:0-14573 GCA_964611765.1 uncultured Akkermansia sp.
ATTTATCAATCGGTTTACTTGCCGGAGAGGGTGAATATCCAGTTGCAGAATAATTATTCCAACGCGTCAGAATAATACCTAAGTGGTAGGAATTGTAATAAGTTTCACATCGTCCAACATTTAGCTTGCAATATTATTGGTGTGTGTTACAATCCGCGCGCGGGGCAACACAACCCCGGGTGCTACATCATGAACAAATGCTTTCATATTGCAGCAACTCTGGTTGCTTTTCTCTTCGTCTGGGTAATGCCGGCCAGCGCAACTGCGAGCACGCAGCAAGCCTGTGACAAAATTGCCAGTTTCGAGGATTTGCGCGGTCGTGTTCTGGCGGTTCCCTCCTCTACGGTGCAGGATATTTATGTGGAGGAGCATTACCCGGATATCAAGCTCGACCGATTTGATACTGAGGCCGACATGATGCTCTCCCTGCAGCAGGAGAAATGCGATGCTGCCATCATGGACGATGTCATCTGCTATGCCCTGGTGCGCAAGACAGAAGGAGTCACCATTCTGCCGGACAGCCCTGTGCCGCCCTGCCAGATGGGCGTGGTATTCGGCAAACACAACGCAGCGCTCTGCGAGCAGTTCAACGCCTTTATCCGCCAGCTGAAAGAAAAGGGCGAGCTGGAGCCCATCATGGAGCGCTGGATCAAGCACTTCGACACGGCAGAGATGCCGAACCTTCCCCTGCCCACCAAAGGCGAGCCCATCCGCGTGGCCATGGAGCCCTGCACCGAACCTATCGTGTTCATCAAGAACGAAAAGATAGCCGGGTTCGATGCGGAGCTTATTCAGCGTTTCTCTGTCTACATCAACCGCCCGATTGAAATCGTGGAGATGGAGTATGACTCTCTCATCGCCTCCACTACCACCGGCAAGGCCGATATGGCCGCCTCCGGCATCCTCATCACGGATGAACGAGCCGAAAGCGTGCTTTTCTCCGATCCGTACTACGACAGCCACTCCCGCGTAGCCGTGCTCACCAAGAATGCTCATCCCTCCATCGTATCAGGTAACGAAGGACCGCAGATTCTGGGTATCTGGGGCAGCATCAAGCGCAGTTTCTACCGCAACATCATTGAAGAGCGCCGCTATATGCTTTTGTGGGATGGCCTGAAAGTCACTGTTCATATTTCCTTCTTCTCCGCCCTTCTGGGCACGATACTGGGAGCATTCATCTGTTACCTGCGCATGAGCAAGGTGGCCGTGCTCCGCAATATTGCCAAGGTGTATATCGATGTGATGCGTGGCACCCCCGTGCTGGTGCTGCTCATGATGATGTGCTATGTGGCTTTCACTCAGTTTGATAACACTCCGGTGGCCATCATCACCTTCGCCATGAACTTCGCTGCCTATGTGAGCGAAATGTTCCGCACCTCCATCAGCAGCATTGACAAAGGGCAGACGGAGGCCGGCATTGCGCTGGGGTTCTCCACGGTGCGCACTTTCTGTTACATCGTGCTGCCGCAGGCTGTGCGCCGCGTGCTGCCCGTCTATAAAGGAGAGCTGATTTCCCTCATCAAGAACACCTCCATCGTGGGTTATGTGGCCGTGGCCGATCTGACGCGCGCTTCGTACATCATCCGTGGGCGCACCTTCGACCCCTTCTTCCCCCTGCTCATGGTGGCTCTCATGTACTTCCTCATTGCCTGGCTGTTCACCTACATTCTTGACCGCATCGGTCGTAAGTTCTGCTAACGTTCACACCACCTTTTGAAACGATGATTCAAATCAAACACCTTCAGAAAAGCTTCGATAATCTGGATGTTCTGCGTGATGTGAACCTGAACATCAAACCGGGCGAAGTTATCTCCATCATCGGCCCCTCCGGCACGGGTAAGAGCACCTTCCTGCGCTGTCTGAACCTGCTGGAGCAGCCTACGGGTGGCAGCATCGTCATTGATGGTGAGGAAGTGCTCAACGGCAAGGTCAACGCTTCGAAACTGCGCCAGAAGATGGGTATGGTGTTCCAGTCGTTCAACCTGTTCAACCATCTTTCCGTGCTGGATAATGTGTGCATCGGCCCCGTGAAACTGCTGGGCAAGAGCCGAAAGGAAGCCGAGACAAAGGCCATGGAGCTGCTGAAACTCGTCGGCATGGCGGAAAAGGCACATGCCATGCCCGATGAACTTTCCGGTGGTCAGAAGCAGCGTGCGGCCATTGCCCGCTGTCTCTCCATGGACCCTGAAATCATCCTCTTCGATGAGCCTACCTCTGCCCTGGATCCCACCATGGTGAGTGAGGTGCTCTCCGTCATCCGCGCCCTGGCCCGTCAGGGAATGACCATGGCTATCGTGACGCATGAAATGAACTTCGCCCGCGATGTTAGCAGCCGCGTGGTCTACATGGACGAAGGTATCATCTACGAAATTGGCACGCCGGAGGAAATTTTTGAGCATCCGAAGCGCGAGCGCACCCGCGTATTCGTGAATCGCATCCGCGATTTTCACTTTGAATTCCACAGCCCGGACTACGACCGTTTCCTTCTCAAATCCGAGTGGCAGGCCTACTGCAACAAGTACTTCCTGACCCGCGAAAGCATGCGCAAGGCTCAGCTCATCGGCAATGCCCTGTTCCGTCTCATGCCGCTGGAAAAAGGCACGCTGGATTTCTACTTCAGATACTCTGAGCAGACTCGCGAAATGAGCATGGAAGTGCTCCTTCCTATTGGTGCTGAACCGGTAGACCTGGAAACAAACCGTGTCCTGAAAGAGCTGTGCGCCAGCGTGGAATCCAACCACGAGGCGGACCGTGTGAAGTACCGCCTGCGCATGAAACACAGGAATCGTTGATTTTTTCTCTCATCTCTCTTTTAACTCCGCGTCCCGGTCTGCTCACCCGACCCGGGGCGTTTTTTTATTCTTGCACCGTGTAAATCAGTTGGAAAAAGGTGGCAGAATCGGCTTGCCAAATCGGGTGTTGTCATGTATAATGCGCGCGCATCCGAGCGATGCATCAAGCTATTATGTCCGGCAATCTCACATACAAGCAGTCCGGCGTCGACACTATTGAGGCGCAGTCTTTTGTTTCCGATATCAGTGCGCACGTAAAGCGCACACAGAAAAACCGCAAGCTCTGCAATGCGTTCGGCCTTTTCGCAGCAGCATACGACCTCTCCTCCTACAAGGAACCGGTTATCGTGACCGGCACGGACGGCGTGGGCACCAAGACGGAGATTCTCTTCGATATGGATATGCTCGAAACCGCCGGTAAGGATCTGGTTGCCATGAATGTGAACGATCTGCTCACCACCGGTGGCGACCCCGTCATGTTCCTGGACTACCTCGGTATCTCCAACCTGGAGGTGGAGCGTCCCCGCATCACCCGCCTGGTAGCCGGCATGTGCGATTACCTGGAGAGCTGCAACTGCATCCTGGCCGGTGGCGAGACCGCCGAGATGCCCGGCGTGGTGCCCGAGGGACTGGTGGAGCTGGCCGGTTTCAGCATCGGCTGCGTGGAGAAGAGCGAAATGATTGACCCCTCTCAGGTGGCTGTGGGCGATGTGCTTATCGGTTACCCCAGCGATGGTTTCCACGCCAATGGCTGGAGCCTGGTGCGCCGCGTACTGGCTCAGAACCCCGACCTGCTCACCAAGGATGAACTGCGTGAGCTGCTGGCTCCGACCCGACTGTACCACGATGTGGTGTACGATATGCGCAAGCTCGGCATCACCCCCAAGGCATACGCTCACATCACCGGCGGTGGCCTGCCCGAGAACCTGGAGCGTTTCCTCGGTGAGAAAGGTGCGGATCTCGAAATCCCCTACTGGAACAACGAACCTGCCCAGAAGGTGCTGCAGTTCGTTGATGCTGAAGACCGCTTCCACACCTTCAACATGGGTATTGGCTGGGTAGCCATTGTCTCCCCCGACCAGGTTGAACAGGCACTTACCGCCGGCCCCGGCGGCACCGTCATCGGCACCATGCGCGAGGGCAAGGGTATCAAGGTGACTGTACGCAAGTAAAAAACAGGAGGTAATAACCTATGTCCGCAGCAATCCGTCTGCTCAAGCCGCTTTCCTACTTCGAGGAGAAGTATGGGAATCCGGAGTGGGCTTTCAACAAGCTGTTCCTTCTCATGGAGAAACAGCGCAACCGCGGTCAGGACGGTGCCGGGTTCGGCAGCATCAAGCTGAACATGCCTCTGGGCGAGCCTTACATCTTCCGCTCCCGTGCGGTGGGTGGCTCAGCCCTTACCGACATCTTCACCGCTCAGCAGCGCAACCTGCGCCGCATGCGCAAAGAGGGCACCATCAACGGCACGGATGCCATCACCTTCAAGAAGTACTTCAACTTCGGCGGTGAGGTGCTCATGGGGCACATGCTCTATGGAACCAGCGGAGTGCAGTATGAGGAAGGCAACTGCCACCCCTTTGTGCGTCGCTCGAACTGGCCGACCCGCACTCTGATGCTCCAGGGCGATTTCTCCATGACCAACGTGGAGGAGCTGCATGAGAAGCTCATGGCCCGTGGCCAGCACCCCGTGTTCGACAACAACACCCAGGCTATTCTGGAGGAAGTGGGCTACCACCTGGACGAGGCTCACACCGATATGTACCGCGAGCTTCGCAAGAAGAATGTGGACGGCCGTGAGATTCCCCAGATTATCTCCTCCGAGCTCAATCTCTTCGACGTCATCGGCAACGCCTGCAAGGACTGGGACGGCGGTTATGTGCTGATGGGCGCTGTGGGCAACGGCGATTTCTTCTGCCTGCGCGACCCGCACGGCATCCGCCACTGCTACTATATCCAGACGGATGAGTACATTGCCATTGCCAGTGAGCGTGCGCCGCTCATGAGTGTGATGGAGGTGGAGGAATCCCAGGTGCAGGAACTTCCGGCGGCCAACATGGTGCTCGTGAAAGCCGATGGCACGGTGTCGATCAAGGAATACACCACGCCGCAGAAATTCACCCCCTGCTGTTTCGAGGATATTTACACATCCCGCGGCAATGACCCCGTCATCTATCGCGAGCGCAAGGCACTGGGCGCTAATCTCACCGAGAAGGTAGTGGCCAGCCTGGATAAGAGTGATTTCTCCAAAGCCGCTATCACCTTCATCCCCAACACGGCTGAGGTTTCCTACTACGGTCTGCTGGAAGGACTGCGCGCCTACCGTCGCAATAAGGTGACCCAGGCCATGCTGGAGGCTTTCCGCAACGGCACCATGAGTGAGGAACTCATCAACGAGCTCATCCTCCGCCGCTGGCCTCGTTCGGAAAAGATTGCGCACAAGGACATCAAGCTCCGCACCTTCATCTCCGAAGCCAGCAGCCGCAAGCAGATGGCCTCTATGGTGTATGACCTGACCTACGGCGCCGTGGGTGAGGATGAGGTGCTCGTCGCTATCGATGACTCTATCGTGCGCGGCACCACACTCAAGATGAGTCTGCTGCGCCTTCTTTCCCGCACGAAAGCCCGCAAGATTGTCATCGTTTCCTCTGCCCCGCAGGTCCGCTACCCGGACTTCTACGGTATCGACATGAGCGAAATGGGGCAGTTCGTGGCCTTCCTGGCAGCCATCAACCTGCTGAACCGCAAGGGCCTCTCCAACATCATCACCGATGTGTACAACGAGTGCCGCTACCAGCTCACCCAGCCGGCAGAGAAACGCACCAACCCCGTGCGCCGTATCTACAATGCCCTCACAGCGGATGAAATCACGGCGGAAATCTCGCGCATGGTCACGCCGGAGGATTCACCCTGCGAGATTCAGTGCATCTACCAGACGCTGGAGGGGCTGCACGATGCCATCGAAGCCCCCTGCGGCGACTGGTATTTCAGCGGTCATTACCCGACCCCCGGTGGCTACACCCTCATCAACAAAACCTATATCGAGTGGTACGAAAAGACTCACGGCGTCGTGGGTGAATTCGTGCTGTAAGATTCTGCACACCTGCGGGGATGCCTGATTCATCCCCGCAGGTGTAAAAAAACACCCCAACCCACCCTATGCCCCACCACCATGAAAGAAGCAGCATCCAGAGAATCATTCGCCGATAAGACGGACGAGGAGCTCATCCAGAGCACCCTGGCCGGCCGAACCCGCGCGTATGATGAACTCATCCGCCGCCACAGCCGCAAGCTCAGTGCCATGCTGGTGCAGATGCTCAACAGCGAGGCCGATGCCTACGATGTGGCCCAGGAATCCTTCCTGAAAGCCTTTCATTCCCTGCGTTATTTCAAGGGGAACAGTTCTTTCTATACCTGGCTTTATACTATTGCTCTGAATAACGCTCGCAACTTCCTGCGCAAACGCAAGCGCGAGCGCAGCTACAGCCTGGATAACGATGAAAATGGCAACCCGCTGGAAAAAGATGCCGAGCTGGCAGATGCCAATCTGCAATCCGACCCCATCCGCCAGGCTCAGGTGAAAGACCTGCGCGGCAAACTGGCCCGTGCCATCTCCCAGCTCTCCCCAGCCCATCAGGAAGTTGTGAACCTCTGCGATATCCAGGGCCTTTCCTATCCGCAGATTGCCAAGCTTATCAATATTTCTGAGGGCACCCTGCGCTCCCGCCTGCATTATGCCCATCGCCAGCTCCAGGGTCTGCTGGCCGATGAAGTCTGAGCGATAAATGGGAATTTGGCGTTCCGCCAAAATTACGAGTTACGAATTACGAATTATAAGCTCCGCTCGCCTAAGGCTCGCCATTGTATATCAGATAGTTCAACACTGGCGGGCGAATGCCCGCGGAACTTTTGACTTCGTAATTCGTAACTCGTAATTTTGGCGGAACGCCAAATTCCAATTTATCGCGCACTGGTCAGCGGTCCTGCAAGGCCAGGATGGGCAGAACAAAGAGGGCGCGGAAATGCAGCATATTCCGTTTTCGCCTGAGCCTGAGCAGCGGGATAAAACCGAAAAGATAGAAATCCGTTCGCGTGGGTTTCCTTTTCTCTCGAAGCAATGGCAGGAACCCGAGGAGCAGGTATTCCGTCCGTTTGCAACAGCATGCGGCGGGCGGATTCAGCGTCTCGACCGGCTGTCGCGTCAGCCCGTTGGTAAGGCAATAATGACCAGTGGAACCTTTCGTAAAACACCGCAGCATATCCACCGCGACCCTGGGATGCACCTGCTCCTGTATGTGCTGCATCAGATTATCATCCATCTGTCCACGTCGTAATTGTGCTGCCGCTCGTTTTCCGAGTAGGCGGCGCCGTACATAATGGCATTCCCGCCCGGACAGCGTATCATCGGTCACGGAAAAACCACCCAGACGGAAGGAGGTGAAGTTCAGCGGAACGTAAGCGCCCTTCTCTCCGCTCAGCAGGAGACGGAACACCAGGTCGTAATCCGCAGCGCTACGGTAATGCGCATCATCAAAACCACCCAGACGGAGCAATGTGTCTTTCCTGGTGAACATGGTCTGGTGGCAGAATGGCATGTGACATGGGAACACCCCCAGCCCCGCCGCTTCTGTGCAATAGAAACTACCATCTTCATGCACAATCGTACGCGGAGCATAGGAAAAAGCGGCTCCGCGCTCTTCCAGCGCAGCCACAGATGCCGAAATCGCATCTCGCCGGTGCCAGAAATCATCGCTGTTCAGAAAGGCGATGTACTTGCCGCGAGACAGGCGGATGCCCTTATTCATAGCATCATAAATGCCGGAGTCCGGTTCGGAGATATAGCGGATCCATCCCCGCCGGGCATACTCTTCCAGCAGCTCAACCGTGCCATCCTGAGAAGAACCATCGATAACGATGTGTTCCACGGCGGGATAGTTCTGCGCATGTACGGACTTGAGGCATTGCCTGAAGTGCCCTGCCCGCCCGTTTTTAAGCGGATTGTAACAGACAGTGATAATCGTTACCAGAGGCGATTCGTTCGCATTCATGACTTTTCAGATACTGTTGGAAAACAAGCTGCAGATTTCGAGATTAAGTCGCGAGCTCCGACGTTTCTGCCCGATACTGCAAACACTCAACAAGGCATACCAGCACATCTGCATGCGCAGCCGGCCTTGGAGAAGAAATCGTTGCCATTCGTTCAAGGGGGCTGAAACAGACTTCATGAACCGGACCAGCCGCGATGCGTCTTTCCACCGTAAGGCGGGGGCGTCACTTTGCATGATCTTTTTGTTGGCGTAGCGACGCAGGTGTTTCACGATGGTTCCCACCAGGGCCGGCCTATGCTGAATCTCCCGGCGGCAGCCCTCCGCAAACTTCAGCATCAGCTCGAACACGTCGCGATGCCTTGCTGCAGTGGAAGAGGCTCCACCTTCATAAAAATGCGCAGACACCACCGGCACCACGGCACAAGGTATACGCTGAACATACAAACGTCGCATCAGATCCGTGTCTGCCCCGATTGGAAAATTAGCCGCATCAAAGCCCCCCATCTGCACCAACAGCTCACGGCTGCAGAACATGGCCTGGTGGCAGTACGGCTGCCGCCAGAGACTATCTTCCAATCGGGGGTGCCGAACCATCTTTTTCTTTCCGATGCAGAGCGTTGAGGCTGCACTATATTGCGCTGATCCTTGCAGAATCGGCTGGCAACAGGCCGGGACTGCACCCGGGCAAATCTCATCATCGGCATTGATAAAGACCAGCACCTTCCCGCGCGACAAAGCTATGCCCTTATTCATGGCGTGGTAGATGCCTTCGTCAGTCTCGCTGATGAAGCGTGTGATTCGCCCCGCGTGCTGCTGGCACCACAGATACGCTACACTGCCATCGGTGGAGGCGCCATCGATGACAAGATGCTCCACATTCAGCTTGGAATCATACAGTGGTTGTACAGATGCTATGCAGCGAGGCAGGAAATGGAGTGCATCCCGGCACACCGTTACTATTGTCAGATCGTAGGGTAGTTCTTGGTTCACAGCAGCGCATAGCTTACAATACGTGCTGGTCGAATACAAGATGATAGGTGTACGCGTTTTCTAATAATTAAAATGTTGGAAAGAAAACCGGCTCCTTCCCCGTGCGGGAAAGGAGCCGGCAATTGAAGTCAGATAAAGAGGAAACTCGGATTAGTCTTTGGAAACCTTCTTAGCCATCTGAACAGGAGTGGTGTTCTTGCTGTTCTTGGCGATTTCCTTCTGGCGCTTGATGTAAGCGGTGCGGCGGCGACGCTTTGTCTCCTTACGATGTTGTTGACCCATGGTGGTTCTGTTGTGTGTTTGTAGGGCAGGCAAACAGTCCCGCCCGGGTTGATATAAGTGATTCTTAAATACTGTTTTTACCCGGAGAATGCAAGGCAAAAGTGTGTGTACTGGCTTTTTTATTGCCAAAAAGTGGCGCAAATGCTAGTCTATGGGCATGAAAACCGCCATATTGGGAGCAGGAGCGCTGGGGTGCTACTACGGCGCCCGCCTGGCCGAGGCCGGGCACGAGGTGTGCTTTATCGGCCGCTCGGTGTATGAACCACTGCGCGCCGAGGGTCTGCATGTGGAGAGCGTGCATGGTGATATTCACCTGCCGCAGGTGCAGGTGTGCCGCAAGGCTGAGGAATGCGGCCCGGTGGATCTGGTGATTGTGTGCTGGAAAACCACCTGTAACGACCAGCTGGCAAACTACCTTCCCGCCCTGGTGGGTGAACACACGGAGGTGCTCACCTTCCAAAACGGCATGGGAAATGCGGAGGCCATTTCTGCCTTTGTCCCGGCGGAGCGTGTGTACATCGGCCTGTGCTTCGTTTGCTGCATGATGGATGAACCCGGCAGAATCCGCCATCTGGAGGGTGGCGACATCCAGTTCGCTCCCTTCGTGAGTTCTGCGGCGGGTTCAGCCCGTGCGCGTGAGTTTGCAACCATGTTTGAGCAGGCGCGCATTGTTTCCACGGCTTTTGACCACGCGGAGCAGATTCAGTGGTGCAAGCTTTCGTGGAATATCCCCTTCAACGGGCTCTGCGTGGCGCACGGCGGCATCAGCGTGAAAAAACTCTTTACGCTGCCGGGTGAGGACGCACGCGCCCGCGCCATCATGGAGGAAGTGTGTCAGGCTGCTGAAAAACGGGGATTCCCCCTTCCTCCGGACATTGTACAACGCCAGATGGAGCGCACGCGCATCATTGGTGAGTTTATCCCCAGCAGTGCGGTGGATTACCTGCGCGGACGCCCGGTGGAATACGATGCCATCTGGGGCCGCACGCTGGAACGCGCTCACGCCGCCGGCGCAGTGGTGCCGCACTGGGATAAACTGGCCGCCGATATCCGGGCCCGCCTGAACCGCGCATGATATCGCATCCGGCCAGCGCTTTGCGCCAGGGGCTCCGCTATGCGGGGGCCCTGCTCCTGCTGGCGGCAGCCGGCTGGAGCATGCAGCCACTCCGCCTGCATCTGCAGCAACAGGAAAAAGCGGCTCACCTGAAACTACCGCCGCCGGATTATGAGCGCACGGATGCACTCTCCCAGCAGCTGGCAATATTCGGACTGGGGGGACTTCGCACTTTTGCGGCCGAAATGCTCTGTGTGGATGCAACCAATGCCTGGCTGCAGCAGGACTGGCCCCGCGCCCGGCGCCGCTGGGAGCAGGTGACCACCCTCTGTCCCCACCGTGTGAATTACTGGATTCGCGCAGCCCGCGATATGGCCAAGAACGCCGTGGCCTGGGTGAATCAGGATGAGCAGCTCGATGCGCACGCCCGGGCCGTGCTCTGCAAGGAGTATCTGGATGCTGCGGAAAACTTCCTTCAGGAGGGGCTGGCCAATAACCCGCAGAGCGCCCTGCTCTGGCTGGAAATGGGGGCTTTTGATGAGGACCTGGCCCGCCGCACCAATTTTACCCGCGCAGTTGAGGATTACCGCCGCGCCGTGGAGCTGGGGGCTCCGCCTATGTACAGGCGCTGGGAATTCTATAATCTCTGCCGTATCCGCGGGCGCGAGCTGGAAGCATGGGAACTGGGGCGCCGCCTGTATGAGGAAGAACGCCACCGCTCACCTTCCGTGCGTTGCCTGCTGTTGGTGCTGCAGAACAAACTCAACGTGCCCGCCGGGCAGCGGCTGACTCCGGAGCAGCTCTTCGGCTCCCGCGAGCGGGCCCTCAAATACCTCCGCCCTTTCCTTCGCAACGATCTCCGCTTCCCCACCACGGGAATCAGGGAATATGTGGACACAATCCCGCAATGATAACGGTGAAAAATCATCGGGACTGAAGTCCAGTGACCCGGCAACTTCCCGGTGTCGCGCTCATTCGTCCCAGCCGGCGCGGGGGTGCGCCTGGCGATAAACCTGCTGCATGCGGGTCTTGGTTACATGGGTGTATATCTGCGTGGTGGACAGGGAGCTGTGCCCGAGCAGTTCCTGCACAGCGCGTAAATCCGCTCCTGCATCCAGCAGATGCGTGGCAAAGGTGTGGCGCAGCTTGTGCGGTGATATGTGAAAGGGTAAATCAGAACTCTGCAGATACTTATCCAGCATGAGCTGCACACTGCGGCAACTCATGCGCCGCCCCAGACGGCTGATGAACAGAGGCTCCCCCCCCTGCACCCCGGACATCTCGCGGTAACGCTCCACGGCCTCGCGTGCGTAATCGCCCACCGGCACCAGACGCAGCTTCCGCCCTTTGCCCAGCACGCGGATGCAGTTTTCTCCAGGACGCAGAGAGTCAGCATTCAGCCCCACCAGCTCACTCAGACGCATGCCGCAGGAATAGAACAGCTCCAGAATTGCCGCATCGCGATATGGAAGCCAGGGCGGGCTCTTCTTATCCGCCGGCAGACGCAGCGGCAGTGCGAGCAGCTCTTCCATCTGATGCAGCGAGAGATGCACCGGCAGGCTCTGCGCAGCACGTGGCAGACTCACCTCTGCCAGCGGGCTGGTCTGCAGTCCTTCGCGGCGCATCAGGTACTCATAAAAGGAACGCAGTGCCGCAAAACGCAGACGGATGGTGGCGGGTTTCAGCTCTTCATTCAGAGCCTCATAGAGCCATGCCCGGAAAATATCCGCCTGACACTGTTCCCATGCGGCAAATTGCTCACCAGCCCAGCGGCGGAACAACACCAGGGAACGGTGATAGGCCTCCACGGTGCGCGGCGAGGCATTGCGTTCTGTTTCCAGGTATTCCAGAAAACGGAACGCAAGCGAATCAAGTTCTGTATCCTGGGGTAGCACGCAATCTTTTTACCATATTTGCCCGTCGGAAACAAGGAAATATCATTGACACTGCCGGGCTGGAATGGCACTATGTGCACACACCACTTATGAAAACACCCCTGCTCACCGTCCTGCTCAGTCTGGCTGCCCTGATTCCGGTCACTTCGGCGGATCCCCTGCCTGTACTGCAGCGCGACCTTCTGACGAACGAGGAGATGTGGGCACTCGAAACGGAGCTGATGGGCCAACGTGAGCGAAACGGCGCTGTGCTGGAGTGCGTGGCGGAGGCGCTCCGCGACCTGCTGATGCAGGCCGGCATGGAGCCTACGGTGGAATCCCTGGTGCTGGTGCTCACATCTTCCAGCGAACCGGGCACCCCGGAATCGGCCGTCAAGGAATTGCTCGTGCCGCGCACCCACACCATCAGGGTGAGCCTCGATGCCTCATTCGCGGTGATTGCCACCCCGGTACTCAGAGGCACCACGCTGGAGATTTTCCGCGATACCGCGCACGGGCTCAGCGTGCGGCGTATCAAACGCTAAAAACAATCAGCGAACACCCAGGCGCGGAAGGGTGTCATCCTCTTTGCTATGATTCCTTCCGGCATACAAGAAATATGGGTGGTCATGCTTTACTGCATCCTGACCTGGGTTGCATTCTCAGGTGCGCTTTTTCTGCCTGATAATCTGCGTCGGGCGAAAGAAGCCATGCTGGGTGGGCTGCTGACTCTGGTGCTTGCTTCCGTCCTTTCCTTGCTCGCCAGCTTTGCGGCAGAGCAACTGCAGACGGGAGTCGGCATGAATCTTACTTTCCAGCTTTCCGGTATCCTGCTCTGCTCCATGGCGGTTTCCCGCGTGGTGCAGATGCTCAGCTGGCCCCGCACCTGGCTGGTGGGTGTACTCGCGCTGATTTTCTACACCATTATGGCCATTCTCCTCGGCTGGGGAATTGTGCTTATGGGATAGAGTAATGGTAATCTGCTGTTCCCGCACTCCTCCAAAATCCCCTTTTACAGGATTCAGTGATGAATCAAATCCGTGGTCACATCTGCCAGCTGGAAACGCACAAGGCGGGCCAGGTCAGAAAGCGCGACTTGCACTTGCAGACCGATGCGACCGCCGGAGAAAATGATGGAATCGAAATGGGCGGCAGTCGAGTCAAGCGTGGTGCGGAAGGGCTTTTTCATGCCGATGGGCGAGCATCCGCCATGCACATAGCCTGTGAGCGGCAGCAGGTCTTTCTGTTTGAGCATCTCCAGTGATTTTTCGCCGACGGCTTTGGCCGCTTTCTTCAGCTCCAGTCCGGCACCCACGGGAATCACAAAAACATAGTGTGCCCCGCTGCGTCCGGTGGTCACCAGGGTCTTGAACACCTGTGCGGGATCCTGCCCCAGCAGCTCTGCCACCTCCAGACCGGAGATGGCGCCTTCTGATTCATAGGTAAAATGCTGATACGGCAACTTTTTCTGCTCCAGCAGCCGCATCACGTTCGTCTTGATGGATGAGGGGGCTGCCATCTTATTGTACCTTGGCAATCGCCCAGCTGTGGGGCCGGTGGAAATCCGGTTCTCCGCTCAAATCATCGGACGTGGTGCAGAAGTGATAATCCGGACTGTTGAGAATGCAGGTGGCGGCCAGGCGGCAATTGCAGATATCAATACCTACTGATTTCAGCCATGCCAGTGGCAGACGCGCCGAGCAGCCCCATCCTGCGGGAGTCACGCTGCCGGTTGTTTCCACGGCTTCCGGCACCCCTGCTCCGGCCAGAGACTGTCGAGGCCCGCAGAAGGCGCAGGCCCACCAGGCACCATTCGGGCAGAGGTTAAACTCCACATAATTCTTCCCTTCGGCATCGGCCACAAAGAACTCAGCGGTGTCATACATCCAGAGTTCCTCCTTGAACTTTCCGGGAACCGCCTCGGGATGAATCGAAACTGCTGCTGCCTGCGCAGCGCGGAATACCAGGCAATCTCCTTCCAGGGTGAAGCTGTATTCCACCGGGACTTTCACGGGGTTGCCGTACCACTCATGGGTGAGCAGCTGAATGACCGGCTCTGAGGTGCTGATGATGTTCTGCATGCTCCGCATCATAGCAAAGCATGACTGCAATTGCAAGCCTGCGAAAGTGAAACTGCGAAGAAAAATCCGCCGCCTTTCACAGAGAAAGGCGGCGGAATGAGCTTAGCTTTTCAGCTGGCGTTCGCTTTAGTTGAACTTAGCGAGCATAGCCTGGCGCTGGGCCTCGAGCTCGGCGGGCAGCTTGTCGCCCACCGTGTTGAACAGCTCGGTCTGGGATTCGAGCTCGGCCTTCCACTCAGAAGCGGAAATGGTCATGTTCGTCTCGAATGCAGCCTTGTCGTAGCCCTTCAGACCATCGGTGTCAAGTTCCTCGAAGGCGGGGGAGATACCCAGCACGGTCTCCACGCCGTCCACCTCACCGCGGCAGCGGCGAAGCACCCAGTCGAGCACGCGCATGTTATCGCCGAAGCCGGGCCACACGAAGTTGCCCTCGGCGTCCTTGCGGAACCAGT
>CAZTAX010000038.1:0-1123 GCA_964611765.1 uncultured Akkermansia sp.
TCCCGCAGAATCTAACTTAGATTTCAGGGAGACCGTTAATTATTCCAACGCGTTAGCGATGGTCAGATATCCGATGATGCGGATATCCCGGGCGCGGAACAGGCTGAACAGCGCACTCTGCAGGAGCAGCATGCAGACATAATCACGATGGTTCCGCCGTATCCGGCTTCTAAAATGAATTCCTGCATGGATTGGGGTTAATCTGCCAGGTCTTCAGCCGGGGCGGCGCTGGCGTACCATTCCTCCGGAATGCGCTGGGGGCGGCCCTGCGGCATCTGCACCAGGGCGAGACACTGGCGCACCTTCACGCAGACCTGCTGCGCATCGTCGCGGCGGATTTCAAACACGCACCAGAAGCGGGATTTCTCCACCTTCTCAATCCAGGCGTGAATCTGAATTTTATCGCCCATGAAGGCGGGGCGCTTGTAGTGTACCTCGTGGCTCACGAGTACCAGGTGGCGGTTCTCGCGAATGAGGCCGATGAAGTCGATACCCAGCTCAGGAGCCATCTTGGTGCGGCACTCCTCCACCCAGCGCAGGTAGGCCAGGTTGTGCACTACGCCGCCGCAGTCGGTGTCGTAGTACATCACGTCGTAGTTCAGGATAAATTGTGGATTCTTCATAATAACATGTTATAAGAAAGCGGGCAGGGGGTGCAAGTGCACCTCCTGCCCGGGGTTAAAGTGGTGAAGAGGTGTTTTACTTGGACTTCAGGAAGTCCTCCACGGCGGAGGTGATTTCCTTCATGTCGTCCATCTGGAGCTCGCCCATGTGGGCAATGCGGAAGGTCTTGTCCTTCAGGCCGCCGTAGCCGTTGCCCAGCTGCAGGTTGCGGGGGGCAAGGAAAGCATTGAGCTCGGGGATGGAAATCATCTCATCGCTGCCCCTGGGGCGGGAGTCGATGACCGTGAGTGTCTTGGAGAGGTACTTGCGGTTCGGGTACACCGCGAAGTGCTCATCGGCCCAGGCGCGGGTGTAGGCGGCGAGTTCCTCGTGGCGGGCAAAGCGGTTTTCGATGCCTTCCTCGTCCACGATGTGCTGGAGCTGCTTGTCCAGGGCATACATGAGGGAGAGGCAGGGGGTGGAGGTGTACTGGTAGTTCTTCTTGTCGATGAAGTCCCAG
>CAZTAX010000038.1:1133-14520 GCA_964611765.1 uncultured Akkermansia sp.
CTTCGGCGGTGCGGTCGTAGGCTTTCTTGCTCATGGCGCAGATGGCCAGGCCGGGGGGCAGGGCAAGAGCTTTCTGGGTGGAGGTGATGAGCACGTCGATACCCAGCTTGTCAGTCTCAATCTTCGAGCCGGCGGCGGAGGAAACGGCATCCACGCACCACACCACGTCCGGGTACTTCTTCATGACTTCGGCGATTTCCTCCACCGGGTTCTGGATGCCGGAGGATGTTTCGTTATGGGTCACGGTGATGAGGTCATACTTGCCGGTGGAGAGGGCGGCATCCACCATTTCCGGGGTAGTGGGTTCGCCCATCACGCTGTCGAACTTGTCAGCCGGGATACCGTTGGTCTTGGCCATTTTGAACCACTTGTCACCGAAAGCGCCGATGGAGAATACGGCGGCACGCCTGGCGGTGCAGGAGCGGATGGCCCCTTCCATGAGACCGGAGCCGGAGGAGGTGGAAAGCAGGATGCGGTTTTCGGTGAAGAGCACCTTCTGCATGTTATCGGAAATGCGCTTCTGGATTTCGGAGGCCTTCTTGGAACGGTGAGAGATCATCGGCAGGCTCATCTCCTTGAGGATTTCCTCAGAAACAACGGTGGGACCGGGAATGAACAGTTTGATTGCCATAACAGGTGGGTATAAGATTGGTTAACTCTTGCATTCTACCACGCACCCCGTCAGAATGGCGAGCACAAAATGCGTGCGTGACAAAGAAGATTGTTGCATGCGGTTTTTTCTTGGTCTATACTGGCAGCATATGAAACTTTTAAGTCGTTTCGCTGTTCTGATGCTGGCTGCGTTGTCCGTCGGTGTGTCCGGGGCTGCCCCCAAGTCCGGTGTCGTGAACCGCATTGCCGCTACTGTGAATGGCCGCCCCATCACCTCCAGTGAGGTGCGTGCCCGCCTGGCTCCCTACTTCCGCGAGCTGATGATGCTTTATCCCCGCCAGGGCCCCCGTTTCAATTCTGAGCTGGTAGCGGCCAAGAAGGCCGTGCTCAACGACCTGATTGAGCGCGAGCTGGTGCTGAGCGACTTTGAAACCAAGGGTTTTTCCATCAAGGAAGACCAGGTGGAGGATGAAATTAACCGCCGCATCCTTATGCAGTACAACGGTGACCGCAGCCAGTTCCTTGATAATCTGCGCAAGAGCGGTATGAACTACACCGAGTACCGAGATTCTGTGCGCAAGGAAATCACCGTTTCTGCCATGCGGGGCATGCGTTATGAGCGCGGTATCCCCCCCACCCCGGATGAAATCAAGGAGGAATACAAGGAGACCAGCTCTGAATACCGCGATATCATGAAGGATAAAATCACCTACAGCAAGATTTTTATCCCTGCCATGGATCCGGATGACCCCATGTCTACCCCTGAGGCGCGTTACAAGCTGGCTATCCGCCTTCGCGAAAATATTGAAAAGGGGCAGATTTCTTTTGCGGATGCCGCCAGACAATACTCCCGCGATGCCCAGGCGGAGAACGGTGGCAAGTGGCCGGCTCTGCGCCGCGACGAACTGGCCGTGGAGTTTGCGAACGTGGTGTTTGCTGCCCAGCCCGGGCAGCTGGTCGGGCCGCTGCTTGACCCTGCCGGCTTTACCATCGTGAAGGTGCAGAGCAAGTCTCTGGCTGCGGCCCCCTCTCTGGATAATCCGGAGGTGAAGCAGAAGGTGGACGATGCCGTGCGCCGCAAGAAGAGCGAGCACCGCTACCGCCAGTGGGTTGACCGCCTGCGCGATAAGGCTGTTATCCGTACTTTTATCTGATAAGTCCGCAAGATCACATTCAATAAGAAAACCGCAGCTGAAAAAGCTGCGGTTTTCTTATTGATGTTGTGAAGAGACAGTGCTGCGTCAGGTATTTTGAGGATTGGCCTCAATCCACTTGAAGAGACGCGCCAGACGGCGCTTGACAATCATGCGCGAGAGGACAGGGATGATCTTTTCCAGATGGAGGTAAACCCAGGGCTTGTAATCGTTATAGTACTTGAGGTCGATGTACAGCAGACGTTGCTTACCGTTCTTGATCTGTACCAGGAAGTTGTTCGGGTTCATATCATAGAATGGTATGCCGTGCTCCACGACCAACTTCCCGAAAATGGCCAGCTGGGCCAGAGTCCGTTTGTTGACGATTTTAGCAGTGATGCAATCGGTCAGCATGCGGGAGGGAGAACCGTCATCATCCTTGATGATTTCGCAGACAAGCCCCGGCCCCAGATTCGTTTCCACGAACTCTTCTTCGTAAACCGGTAGAAAATCCTTCAGTATGGGTTTGACGGCCTTGTACGCGTCCAAATCACGCTTCAGCTGCGGAATGTGGCGGTACCACATGGCAACTTTCACGCATTTGTCCGGGTCTTCCGGGTGCACCAGACAGAGTCTCCGGGCTCCTTTGTTGATGATGCGGTCGAGCTTCAGCATGGCTCAGGAGAGTTTCCAGTAATCTTCAATCCACGGGGCGGGAAGCACCTTGTGGTGTGCCTTGCCATCATCGAAGCCGACCACGGCCTGGTCCGGGTCAGGGTTTCCATGGAATACCAGAATGCGTGTCTTAGGCGGCTTGGGTGCCACAAACAGGTTCAGCGGGAAAATCGGGCGGCAGCAGCGCTTGTAGCTCTGGGCCCATTCGTACGGCCACCAGTTTACTCCCTTTGCCTTCATGGCGTAGGTAAGGAAAGCCTGCTCCGTCGGGAATTGTGATTTGTCGTGGGCGCGGCCAAATTCGCGGACAAAAGTTTCATAAATATAGCCGGATTTACCCGCTTCGAAACGGAAGATGGAGGAATTGCCGATGTCCGGCCGCTTGCGGAAGATAGTCTTATGCCACTCAATCCAGTTGTGGATGATGCAGTTCTCACCCGGCTTGTAGTCGAAGAAACAGTCGATATCGTCCATGATGACCACATCCACGTCCAGGAACAGTGTCGGGCCTTTCAGATTGGCAAAGCCATCCTGGGTGATGGCCAGTTTGGAGAAGATGCCCGGCCACTGGCGTTCATCCTTATACCCGGGATTCGGGGGGAAGGGCTGCGCATCAATGCCTTCGTCGAGCCCTGTCGGATCATCGGTGACACAGACGAATCGGAACGGGCGGTGAAGGTGTTTCTTGACGGAACGGTAGAGAGTATTCGTGTAAGATGCGGGGTAACGGGTACCCCACTTCAGGCAGATGACGTTGCAGGTTGCATCTTCGCTCATAGTATCATCAGCTTATCCATATAAACACCGAATGTCAAGATATTTCAGTGCAGAGAGGGGAGTTTTGCAGATGTTTTTGCAGCCGAGTTCCGGAATTTTTCGGAGAGAGGTAAGAGCCTTCGTTTGCTCGGTAAATAGATGTTTGTTGTTTTCGGGGCACGGGACTCCCCTGCAAAGGAGCATTTATCGCAGAAGTATCAATAATCAAAGCCTTTGTTTTGCTGCAGGTCTTCGGCGGAGATGTAGGGGATGAGTTCGAGGTCGGGGTGGGTGAAGCCGGGGGGGAGGTTGTTCTCCGTGATGATGGTGCAGCCCGCGGGCAGGGGGAATATGTGCGGTGCATGAACCTGTAGTGCCAGGGCGGGAACCATGAGGAGGGTTTTGCCGGCGGCCTCGGTAGCGGCGCGAGCCCAGGTGGTGCGCAACGGGTGCCGGTAGGCTGCTACCTCACTGCGCAGGGCGGTGGGAATGAGCAGAGCGGTATCCGGCCGGTGTTCGCCGGACAGGGAATCCAGGGCTGCCGGGGCATCCAGCAGACCGCAATCCTTATCCAGTTCGCCGCCCAGGCAGATAATCCGGTGCGGCAGGGTGGTGGCACACAGGCTGGTGAGCAGCTCCGGCGAGTTGGTCAGCAGGGTGCAGGGCTTTTCTTCCAGCTGGGAAACAAAGACAAGTGCCAGCGGGTCAGAATCCAGGTAGATTTTCATGCCTGGCTCGATGTGCCGCGCAGCCAGGGCTGCCAGCTGACAGTCCGGGCGGGTGGAGGAATCGCTTCCCGGGGTGGGCAGGATGTACCTGGCTCCGCCATGCACACGCTGCAGCAGCCCCTGTGCCTGCATGTCCACCAGGTCGGTGCGGATGGTTTCATCCGTCACGCCGAGTTCACGAGCCAGGGCAGAGGAGCGGATGCTGCCGCGCTGTTGCAGAATCCGCAGGATATAGGCGCGTCTTTCCTGGGCTACATACATGGCGGTAGTGAGAAATCAGGGGTGGAAGGTGGCGGCAAAATCCTCCAGCTTGCTGATGAGGAGCCCGGCGGCCTCGCAGAAGAGGTTGGCGATATCCTGGTTCACGCGGTGGCTGCGGGCGCAGAGTTCCTGAATGAGTTTCTGCGAGAGCTGCACCCGGCGGCACGCCAGATCCACCGGGAAGGAGGGCTGGCGCGTCAGCAATATGGTGGCCAGGATGTAAGAGACAACCCCGGCGTAGCGCTTGACGAATTCTTCTGCCTCCGGTTTGCCGGCGTTTTCGCGCACCATGATGTGCTTCTGCACCAGGGCTGTCAGGCGCGAGGTCTCCTGAAAGAGCGGGTGGTGCATGGCTTCCTTTACCGCCTTGGCATGGTCAGGCAGCACGAAATCCAGCACGTCCCAGGGGCGGTCGTTATCGTTCTCCGGCGGCATGTGGGCCTCGTCCTCCGCTGCCATCTGGTTGAGCAGGTCGGTGCGGTCCATCACATAGGCTTCCGACATCTGGCCGTTGCCCTCGTAGCGGTATTTGGCCCGGATGGTGGGGTGAATGGCCATATAGGCCTCGGCCCGGTTCAGTCGGGCATCCCACGAGCAGCCGGGCAGCTTTTCCTCGTGGATGAGGAGCAGGGCAGCCCCCCGGAAACGGGAGACGTTGTAGGCCACATGGTCGCGCAGAGCTTCCATGTTCAGGAAAGCCTGGGTATTGGCCTCCTGCCAGCTCATGTCCCACTGGGGCAGGGAAATATCGTAGTCGAATTCCGCTGTTTCGACCAGCAGGCGGGTATCGCGCTGCACAAAGAGCTCGATGGAAAGCTCGTTGCTGAGGGCGCGGCGGTTATCTTCCTCCGGCACGCGGCGCGAGAGGGTGATGTCCCCCATCTGCACATGGCCCTGGGAGTGGCTGCGCAGCTGCTTCAGCACCGGGTGTTCCTCTTTCTGGGCGCTGGTGCACTGGCGGTTGGTGAAGGTGACGCGGCAGCCGGCAATATCGCGCAGGCAGTTGCCTTCCAGGATGAAATCAATCGGCTCCCCCTCATCCACCCCCCAGAAGGTGAGGTGCGTGACCCCCTGCGTGGTGTTATCAATAACACCGCGGGTGATGAGGGGTGTGATGAGAGCGAGCATAGAGACGATGATTGAAACGCTTTTTACTTGCAGCTGGGGGCAGGCAGGCTGGCGGCCAGGGCGGCCACAGCCTCGGGGGCGTTCATGAGCTCTACCACGGCATCCCACTTGCCCTGCATGAGCGCCTCGCGCGGCTCTGCGGGCATGGTGATGGGGAAGCTGGCGGTGGCGCAGCTCAGGGTCATGCTTTCCAGGTCAACCGTCCACTGGGTATCCGGGGCGGTGGTGGTGATTTCCATGGCTCGGGCCAGGTCCTCGCGGCTGGCGCGCACACAGGGCAGGCCTATGCCGCTGCTGTTGCCGAAGAAGATTTCTGCAAAGGTTTCAGCCACAATGGCCTGAATGCCGCTGCGCTTGATGGCCTGCGGGGCGTGCTCGCGGGAGGAACCGCAGCCGAAGTTCTCACCACCCAGGATGATGGTGGCACCGGCGTGCTGCGGGGCATCGATGGGGTGTCCCTTGGAGGAACCATCGGCATTGAAGCGCTCGTCGTAGAACATGGTGCCGGCCAGTTCATCGAAGGTGATGCACTTCAGAAAGCGGGCGGGGATGATGCGGTCGGTATCCATATCCGCCCCGGCCACGGGAACGGCCTTGCCGCTGATGCTGATAATCTTGGTAAGAGGCATGTGTGTGAAAGGGGATTGGGGGTGTTACCGGATATCGAAGACTTCGCGGGCATCGGCCACGGTGCCGGTGATGGCAGCGGCGGCGGCCATGATGGGGCTCATGAGCAGGGTGCGCCCGGTGGGGCTGCCCTGGCGGCCCTTGAAGTTGCGGTTGCTGGTGCTGGCGCAGATCTGGTCGCCCACCAGCTTATCCGGGTTCATGGCCAGGCACATGGAGCACCCGGGCAGGCGCCACTCGAAGCCGGCGTCGCGGAATATCTGCGCAATGCCTTCCTGCTCGCACTGCAGGGCGGTCATCTGGGAGCCCGGCACTGCCAGGGCCTTGATACCCGGCTTCACCTTGCGCTCCTTCAGGTAGGGGGCCACAGCGCGGAAGTCGGTGATATGGCCGTTCGTGCAGGAACCGATGAAGACCACATCCACCGGAAGCCCCTTGATGGGCTGGCCGGGGGTGAGCTTCATGTATTCCAGCGCGGTGGTGTAGGCCTTGCGGCCTTCCTCATCGCGGGCCTGTTCCGGGGCGGGTACGGTGCCGCCCACGCCGATGTTCATATCGGGCGAAATTCCCCAGGTTACCGTGGGCTCGATTTCCTCGGCCGGGATGATGACCACGTCGTCGTATTCGGCATCGGCATCAGAGGCAAAGCTCTTCCAGCGCTCCACGGCGGTGTCCCATGCCTCGCCCTTGGGGGCGTAGGGGCGGCCCTTCAGGTATTCGAAAGTGGTTTCGTCCGGGTTGATATAGCCGCAGCGGGCGGCCCCTTCGATAGCCAGGTTGCAGAGGGTCAGACGACCGTCCATGTCCATGGATTCAATAGCGCTGCCGCCGAATTCGTAGGCATAGCCCAGGCCGCCGTTGGCGCCCAGCTTACCGATGATGTGCAGGGCCACGTCCTTGGCCGTCACGCCGGGGCGCAGGGTGCCTTCCACGCGCACGTTACGAACCTTCAGCGGGCTCATGGCCAGGGTCTGGGTTGCGAGCACATCGCGCACCTGGGTGGTGCCGATGCCCATGGCAATGCTGCCCACTGCGCCGTGGGTGGCGGTGTGGGAATCGCCGCAGACGATGGTCATGCCCGGCTGGGTGATGCCCAGCTCCGGCCCGACCATGTGCACAATGCCCTGGCGGCCACTGTTCAGGTCGAACAGGCGGATATTGTTCTCCGCGCAGTTGCGGCGCAGCTCGTTGAGCATGGCGGCGGCGCGGGGGTCGGCAAAGGGTTCGCACTGGTCATCGGTAGGGATGATGTGATCCACCGTGGCAAAAAGTCGCTCCGGGTGCAGCACCGGCAGCCCCAGCTCGCGCAGCATGGCAAAGGCCTGCGGCGAGGTCACCTCGTGCAGGTACATGGTGGCAATGAACAGCTGCGTGCGCCCGTCCGGCAGCGTGCCTGCCGTGTGCGCATCCCATACTTTCCGGTATAGTGTCTTACCCATAGTCGTGTTTAGTCCCACTGTAACACAGCCCCATGTCAGCGTCAAGCTGCCATGGCGTTTCCCGCGGCATCATGACACAAGGGAACGCTGATTGATGGCCCGTGTTCCCACTACGCCGCAAATGCGCAGGCAATAAAAAAGCCCCGGCACCTTGCGGAGCCGGGGCTTGGGAAAATATGGGCGGGATTATCAATCCTCGTAGAGTTCCTTCACTCGCTCGATGAGGGCGAAAGCATGGCTGAGCATGGCTCGCGTCTCGTTGAGCAGGGTGAGGTAGAGGATGCCGTTGCGCATGCCGCTTTCATCGGCGGTGCTGTGCATCAGGTGGCGGGTGATGCAGTCGGCAAAGTCTTCGCTGAGCTGTTCTCGCTCTTCCAGCAGTGTTTCAATGCCCTTGAAGTTGCCCTCTTTGAGCATATCGGTCAGATCCGGATAGAAGCGGCCGATTTTGTTGGTCAGCGCCAGCAGGTCATCACCCTGTTCCTTGCTGAGACCCTGGTGGTTGTTGTCGATGTGGTTGTAGCTGGCCTTGACCAGGGTGAGCAGACGTTCGCAGGTGTTCAGCGAGATTTCCGTGATGCGGAAGACGAGCTGGCCTCGGTCTGCCAGTTCCTTGGGCAGGGTGCGCAGGGTGGGCAGCACTTCGTTCTCGCGGAGTACTTCAAGATCCTGC
Source organism: uncultured Akkermansia sp. (assembly GCA_964611765.1). Taxonomy (GTDB): domain Bacteria; phylum Verrucomicrobiota; class Verrucomicrobiia; order Verrucomicrobiales; family Akkermansiaceae; genus Akkermansia. The sequence goes on from CAZTAX010000038.1 coordinate 9,166, forward strand.
TTCAGGTTGCGGCTCTTCTTGCGCAGACGTTTCAGCGCATCGCGGTCTTCGCTCAGCAGGGCTTTGACCATGGCGTTGTAGATGCCGACCATGCGGCCCAGACGTCCGCTGGCAGCTTTGCCGAAGTCCTTGACTGCGGCATCGCTGTTCATGTTGATGAGGCGGATTTCGTCCTTGCTGCTGCTGGTGAAGAAGGTGGATTTGATGAGCAGTGCACCGGCGATGACGAGCATGGTAATCATGCCCCAGAAGCCGCCGTAGGCCATGACGATGGCCACGATGAAGGCGGCCAGACTCGCTGCCAGGGCGGTGAGGAACCAGCCGCCGATAACGGTGAGCACACCGGTGATGCGGTATACGGCACTGTCGCGGCCCCAGGCGCGGTCGGCCAGGGAACTGCCCATGGCCACCATGAAGGTCACGTAGGTGGTGGAAAGCGGCAGCTGCAGGTCCGTTGCCACCGAGATGAGCAGGGCGGAGACTGTCAGGTTCACAGAGCCGCGCACCTGGTCATACAAGGCACCGGTTTCTTCCTCCGGGGCCAGCGGGGTGAAGCGGCGGGAGATGAAGTCCTGCACGGGCCTGGGGGTCACTTTCTCGAAGAAACGCACGGTGTTGAGCGTGTAGCGCACCATGGTGCGGGCGGCGCTGCAGGAACCGAAGCGCTCTTTCTTGGTGGAGGCGGAGGAGAGCTTGAGCTCGGTCTCCGTCACCTTGCGGGCTTTCTTGGAGAAGAACAGGGTGGCCACCATCACCAGACCGGCGGCTACGAGCCAGAGCATGTTCACCTGCTGCTGGATGCCGGCCAGCCCTCCCATCTTCAGGGTTGCCAGGTCGCCGCCGGCGGCCAGGTGGGCTTCAGCAAGCTCCATCGTGGTCTGCGAGGCCATGAATACACCGATGAAGTTCACCAGGTCGTTGCCCGCAAAGGCCAGGGCCAGGGCACCGGTGCCGGTGAGTACGGTGAGACGCAGGGTGTTAATCTTGAGCCCGTACTGCAGAATGGCTGCAATGATGATCCAGACAATGAAGGCAATCAGGATAGAGAGCCCCAGGTTGGCATCCACCATGTCCATGAAGGGGCCCTTCATCACCGGGCTGGTCTTAAGGCCCTTGAAAATGGCAAAGTAGGTGATGGCCGTGAAGGCGAAACCGCACCAAAGCGGGCCGATGAGCCGGTACATGCGCTGGTAGTGGAAAGAGTAGAGCAGGCGGGAGAACCACATCACCGTGGTGCCCACCGTGAAGGCAATGGCCACCGAGCAGAAAATACCGGAGACGATGAAGAATACCTTGTCGGTGTTGATGTAGTCTGCCAGCGAACCGGGACCATCCCCCATGCTGAAATAGGCCATGCCCAGGGCAGAACCCAGCAAGGCAAAGATGAGCGATACCGTGGTGGAGGTGGGCAGCCCCAGCGTGTTGAAGATATCCAGCAGAATCACGTTGGCCACCATCACGGCCAGGAACAGAAGCATCACCTCGTGGAAGGTGAACATGCTGGGAATAAAGACGCCGCTGCGCGCAATCTCCATCATGCCGCTGGAGAACGAAGCTCCCAGCAGCACGCCCACTGCGGCCACTGCCACGGCCCCGGTGTAGGTGCCCGAGCGGCTTCCCAGCGAGGAGTTCAGGAAGTTACAGGCATCATTGCTAACACCCACTATCAGGCCGAATACCGACAGAAGCAGGAGCATTCCGTATATCACGTAGTACGTTGTGTCCATAAAGAGTCACACCTTTCTACCATGTTCCTTCGGTATTGACAAGTAAATTCGCTTATCTGGCTAAATTGTCACACAACGACTACACGTGTCCCAAAGATTTGGGATACGTGGATTTACGATTGACAATTTACAATTGACGAATTGAAATTTAGCGGCTTACGCCGACAGAATCACAATGAATACTTACTGCCGATGGCGAGGCAGGTGATACCCCCACTACTAATTTTCACACCGAACACTATGCCTTTATGCCGTTTAGGACTATTTTCCCGTAATCTTTGGGACACGTGTGCACAGCGACAGGGAAAAGGGAATAATCCTGCGGGCCACCGGCCCGCGGAATTTTCCAATAGTCAATCGTCATTCGTCAATCGTCAATTCTTTCATGTATTACTTTCTGCGTTATATGTGCGTATACGTGCTTGACGCAAATACTCTTTGGGAGTACAATCGCCGCTGCATGAACGCCGAATCAATCAAGAGCACGCCCCTGTGCGATAAGCACGTGGCGCTCGGAGCCAAGATGGTACCCTTTGCAGGGTGGAATATGCCGGTGCAGTACACGGGCATTATCGATGAGCACAACACGGTGCGCAGCACCTGTGGTGTGTTTGATATTTCTCACATGGGCCAGTTCCTGGTCAGCGGTGAGGGTGCCACGGAGTGGCTCAACTCCATGTTCACCAACAACCTCAACAAACTGGTGGATGGCATGGGGCAGTATTCCATGATGCTCAATGAGAAGGGTGGCGTGATTGATGACCTTATCATCTACCAGCTGGGCAAGGATAACTTCTTCGTGGTGGTGAATGCCTCGATGATTGATGAGGACTACGCCTGGCTCAGCGCTCACAAGCCCGAGGGTATCTCCCTGGTGAACAAGAGTGCCGACTATGTGGGTCTGGCGGTGCAGGGGCCCAGCTGCGAGGAGGTCTTTGCCAAGCTCTGCCCCGGTGTGGAGCTGCCCGTGCGCAACGGCATCCTCATGTTCGAGTGCGATGGCGATGCCGTTGTGGTCTGCCGCACCGGCTACACCGGCGAGAACGGCTACGAATTCTTCTGCCCTGCTGCTCAGGGCGTGAAGTGGTTCGAGAAGGTGATGGACTGCGGCGCCAAGCCCTGCGGCTTGGGTGCCCGCGACAGCCTGCGTCTCGAGATGTGCTACTCCCTGAACGGCAGTGACCTTTCCCCGGAGAAGACCCCGCTGGAGGCCGGTCTCTCCTGGTGCTGCGACCTCACCAAGGAATTCATCGGTGTGGAGGTGCTCCGCGCCCAGAAGGCTGAGGGCCGCCCCACCGCCCTGGTGGCTATCGAATACACCGGCAAGGGTGCTCCCCCCCGCCACGGCTACGAAGTGCAGCTGCCGGACGGCACCCCGCTGGGCGAGCTCTGCAGCGGCGTTCTTTCCCCCTCCCTGGGCAAGGGCATCGGCATGGCCTATGTGCCCGCCGCCCTCGGCAAGGTAGGCACCGAAGTGAACGTGATGGTGCGCAACAAGGCCGTTCCCGCCATCATCGTCAAGAAACCCTTCCTCAAAAAATAAACCTCACACCCCCAATCATACAATACCATGAGCAATCCCGTTGAATACAAGTATTCCTCCGAGCACGAATGGATCAGCCCCATCGTTGACGGCATCGTGACCCTCGGCATCACCGACCACGCCCAGTCCGAACTGGGTGACGTGGTGTACGTTGACCTCCCCTCCGTGGGCGATACCTTCTCCAAGGAGGACAGCATCGCCGTGGTGGAGTCCGTGAAGGCTGCTTCCGATGTGTACACCCCCGTTTCCGGTGAGGTGGTGGAAGTGAACGAGGCCCTGGACGCCGAGCCCGGCACCGTGAACTCCGACGCCACAGGCGCCGGCTGGATCTGCAAGATTAAGCTGGATGACCCCTCCGAGCTGGACGAGCTGATGGATGCCGCCGCTTACGAGGAGTTCTGCAAGTAAAGCCCCTTCCGGCCGCATTCCTCACCGGGAATGCGGCCTTTTCTTTTTCATCGAAACGTATAATTCATTGATATGATTACTGCTCAGACTCCCTTTGCTCCGCGCCACATGGGCTCCACCGGGGCAGATGTGCAGGAGATGCTCCGTGTCATCGGCTTCTCCAGCCTGGATGAAATGACCGATACCATTGTGCCGGCCGATATCCGCCTGAAGGCCCCGCTCGACCTGCCCGCCCCCATGGCAGAGCAGGAGGCCCTGGAGGCCCTGCGCCAGGTGCTTTCCGCCAACAAACCCGTGCACAGCCTCATCGGCCAGGGCTACTACGGCACCTTCATGCCCGCCGTCATCCAGCGCAATGTGTACGAGAACCCGGGCTGGTACACCGCCTACACCCCCTACCAGCCGGAGATTGCCCAGGGGCGCCTGGAAATGCTCATGAACTTCCAGACCATGATTGCCGGGCTCACCGGTCTGCCTGTGGCCAACGCTTCCATGCTGGATGAAGGCACCGCCGCTGCCGAGGCTATCCACCTCTGCATCGATTCCAAGCGCAAGAGCGATACATTCTTCGTGGCCGATACCTGTTTCCCGCAGACGATTGATGTCATCCGCACCCGTTGCGAGACCACGGGCGTGAAGCTCATCGTGGGCGATTGGAAGAGCTTCGACCCCGCCTCCATCCCGACCCTGGCCGGTGTGCTCGTGCAGTACCCGGATAACGCCGGCTCCGTGGAGGACTATGCTGATTTCTTTGCCAAGTGCCACGCAGCCAAGGTGTTCTGCGTGGTGGCTGCTGACCTGCTGGCCCTCACCGTGCTGAAGGAACCCGGCGCTTTCGGCGCCGATGTGTGCGTGGGGACCACCCAGCGCTTCGGCATCCCCATGGGCTACGGTGGCCCCGCTGCCGCCTACATGGCCTGCACCGATGCGCTGAAGCGCAAGCTCCCCGGCCGCTTCATCGGCCTCTCTGTGGATAAGGATGGCAAGCCTGCCTACCGCCTGGCCCTGCAGACCCGCGAGCAGCACATCCGCCGCGAGAAGGCTACCTCCAACATCTGCACCGCCCAGGTGCTCACCGCGCTGCTCTGCACCTTCTACGCCATGTACCAGGGCCCCGGGGGACTGAAGAATGTGGCCCTCACCGCCCACAAGCTGGCCGCCGGCTTCGCCGCCGCTGCCGCCAAGGCCGGTTACACGCTGCCCGTGACCAACTTCTTCGACACGGTGCAGGTGAAGGTTCCCGGCAAGGCGGCCGATATGGTTGCCGCTGCCCTGGAGGCCGGTTACAACATCCGCATGGTCGATGCTGATACCATCTCCGTCTCCTTCGATGAGACCACCACCTGCTGCGATGTGAAGGCTCTCTGCACCGCCCTGGGTCTGGAGAAGCCCTGCTGCAAGAGCATGCCCGAGGCCCCCGTGTGGGATGCCGCCTTCACCCGCACCAGCGCCTTCTGCGCCGAGAAGTGCTTCAACGCCTTCCACTCCGAGACGGAGATGATGCGCTACATCCACCGCCTGGAGGCCAAGGACCTGGCGCTCAACGAAGCCATGATTCCGCTGGGTTCCTGCACCATGAAGGCCAACTGTGCCGCCATTATGATGCCCATCACCTGGCCGGAGGTCGCCGCTCTGCTCATGTGTGTAGCTAAGCAGATCCTTCTTATCAAACACCCA
>CAZTAX010000039.1:0-14424 GCA_964611765.1 uncultured Akkermansia sp.
ACGCTGGGTGGAAACTTGGTGTTCATATTTTACAGAAAGAAGTATACACCAGCCAGCTTTACAGAAAACGTCGCATCGCTTGCCGCATAACGCTGCACAAAATCCCGCAGCTCATCCACCCCCGCATTCGGAAGCAACTGCTCAATAACACCTCTTGGCTTTTCACTCACAAGCAAACTATACCACATTTCTGCGCGCTCACAATGGAAATGGACGTCTGCGCCTCAAATTTTCAATCGTCAATATCTTATTTCTGCCGCTGTTTCAGCGCTATGCCAATCAGTCGGTCTGTTTCATCAGCCATGAACAGGGGGATGTTCAGTACGTCGTCATCCAGCTTCAGGTTATCCAGCGAGAATCGCACGCGGAGCTTGACCTTATCCGGGAAAAGTTCCTTGAACTTCCTCATGCTTGCACTGGAGAGGTTGGTGGCAGACTTGACTTCGATGGGAATCAGATCATTTTCGCGCTGAAGCAGAAAATCGACCTCATAGGGAGGATTATTCTGGCTCCAGTAACGGGGCGTTGCCTCAAACTGGGGAATCAGGGATTGCAGAACAAAGTTCTCTGTAAGCGCTCCCTTGAATTCGGTGAAAAGCCGGGTTCCCTCACCAAACGCCGAAGGAGCCAGCAGGGCCAGCCTCCGCAGCAGGCCTATATCCACCAGGTAAATCTTGAATGCGGAAATATCATCGTAGGCCGCCATGGGTAATCCCGGGGCACTGCTGCGGAATATCTTATGCACCAGCCGGGCGTTGACCAGCCATTGCAATGCATCCTCGTATTCCCGGGCCCTGGCTCCTTCCTTGACCACCTTATAGATGAATTTTTTGTTTTCTCTTGATAATTGTGATGGAATAGATTTCCATATCATCGAGATTTTAGGGAACTCATGGCTGTTTGGATGCTTGGCAAAGTCCCGCTCATAAGCATCGATGATTTCAGAGAGCGCCGTCTGCATAGCCTCCGTATCCCGGGCTTCGGTCCACATCTGCACAGCCTCCGGCATGCCTCCGGTAATGAAATACATCTTCAGTTTCTCGCAAAGCGGATTGAAAAATGCATCCGGAATGGGGGCAATCGAGTCCACGCTCTCCATATACCTCAGCATGTTCTCATCCCCATTCGCCAGCAGAAACTCGCTGAAGGTCATCGGGTCAATCTGCATGAAATTCACCTTACCTACAGGAAATGCTGAGGGCTTGGCCAGGGCGATACCCAGCAGCGAACCGGCACAGGCAACGTGATATTGAGGGGCGTTCTCGCAGAAATACTTCAGCGAGTTGATAACCTGCGGACAATCCTGAACCTCGTCAAAGATAATCAGAGTCTTCTCCGGCTCTATTTTCTGCCCGCTCACCAGCATCAGATTTTGCAGAATGCGACTAACATCCTTTGTCGTCTCAAAGAATTGTCTGTATTCCTCATTCTCGTCAAAGTTGAAGTAAGCCGTGTTCTCATAATGCAGCCTTCCGAACTCTTTCAGAACCCACGTCTTCCCTACCTGCCGGACCCCTTTCAGAATAAGAGGTTTCCGGTAGACCGATTTTTTCCAACTCAGTAGTTTTTTTAATATAAGACGTTCCATATCCGATTGCGAATCTGTCTGCCCTCAACTTTCTGTTGGTGCGCCGGAAGGGCAGGGGGCTACGCTCCCATTATATCTTGCGTCCCCACCCCGTGCAACTCTTTTTTTATTGAAGTTTGTATAAAAATGTGGCAAAAATCACATTTTTATACAGAATTGTGTGGGAGGAATCACGATTTTATGTGAAAAAGTGTGATGCTAATCACCTTTTTATAAGAAAACGCACCCGCGAATCCCATCTACACTGGGCAAGCGGAACGCACGCCCTATCTGCCGGAAGTGGGGAAACTTCCAGCTTGTTCAACTTTTCCCAATCGTCAATAGCCTGCTTTGGCGACTTGTCACGGCATGCCGGTGCCGGCAACATGCCCGCGAAGCCGGGTTAATCGCCAATAGTCACTCGTCAATGGTCAATAGTCAGTCTCTCATTCCTGCCGAAAATGTGCAATTTTTGGCTAATATTCCTGCCGATTATGTGCAATTTTTGCTCAATATTCCTGCCGATTATGTGTAAAAGTCTTGATTAATGGTTCAAAATGAGTATAATAGCGCAGTGGAGGTAAAAAGACCATGAAAAGACTGTTGACAGAGCGCTTGGAGAGGTGGAAAAACAGCCCACGCAGGAAGCCTTTGCTGTTGCTGGGAGCCCGCCAGGTCGGCAAGACCTGGCTCATGCTCGATTTTGGTAAGCAGCAATACAAGCAGGTGGCTTATGTTCGCTTTGACCGCCACGAACGCATGCGCCAGTTGTTTGAAGAAAGCAGCTTCGATATGCGCGAGTTGCTGGTCAACATGCAGACGCACGTGGGTTTCAAGATTACCCCGGGCGATACACTCATTATTCTGGATGAGATTCAGGAATGCCCCGCCGCGCTCACATCGTTGAAATACTTCTGCGAGGACTTGCCTGAATACCACGTTGTGGCCGCCGGTTCGCTGCTGGGCGTGCAGCTGCATGAAGGTACAGGCTTCCCCGTAGGCAAAGTGAATACCATGCATCTCTACCCCATGAGCTATCGTGAGTTCCTGCTTGCCATGGGGTATGAGCTGGACGTCGAGCAACTGGAGAAGGAAGCTTGGGGCAATATCCGCCTATTTTCCGACCGCTATGCCCACTTGCTGCGCCTGTATTATTATATCGGCGGCATGCCGGAAGCCGTGCAGACCTACGTGGATACAGAGGATTTCAGCGCCGTGCGCGAAGTGCAGCAGGAAATCCTTTCCAACTACGCCCAGGATTTCAGCAAGCATGTGCCCAGGCCGCTGGCCGCTAAATTATCACTGCTCTGGAACTCCATTCCACTGCAGCTGGCCAGGGAAAACAAGCGGTTCATGTACAAGGATGTGCAGAAAGGGATGCGTGCCCGCGATCTGGAGGACGCTATGGATTGGTTGCAACGCGCCGGCCTCATATACCACACCCCCCGCATCAATGAGCCGGCCATTCCCATCGGTGCCTATCGGGACGGCGCCTTCAAGTTGTACTTCCTCGACGTAGGCCTGCTTGGTGCCAAAGCAGGGCTGTCGACCTCGGTGCTGCTGGAGAAAACAGCCGTATTCCGCGAGTTCAAAGGGGCGCTGACAGAGCAGTATGTGCAGCAGCAGCTCAGGGCAGAGTGCGATATTGAGCCCTGCTACTGGCAGAACGAAAGCTCCCGCTCAGAAATCGACTTCGTCTTCCAGCACGACATGTGCATCGTTCCGGTTGAAGTGAAAGCAGAAACCAACACCAAAGCCAAGAGTCTGCTTCAATACTGCCGCAAATACACCCCACCCGTAGCCGTCCGTTGTTCCATGAACGACTACGCCACATCCCGGCTCCCCTTATCCGACCAAGCAACGATTCGCCTGTTAGACCTCCCGCTTTACGCGGTATTTCTGGTGACGCAGTTACTCTCTCCCTTGCTCAAGGATATCACGAAGTGACCAGAGATAAAGGAATAGTGGGAGCAATCGCAAGATATCTTGTCCCAGAAAATGGCATAAGAGATGCTTTTTTAGAATGTTAGTGAAGAATATCCCAAAATAAAGCAAAACGAGCCTGGTGTGGACTCGCCAGGCTAGATGGTAGGAATGCTTGATTGACTTATGTGGAGTACAGCCGTGATGGGAATTGCCTTAATTTCTCTGCACCGTCACCACAATTTCCTCTTGGATGGCGCGGTCGCGGAGTTTGTGGACATAGTCAAAGCCTCGGACTCGAGCAAGGGAAAGCAAGATGTCGATCATTCCTTGTGCTGAGGATACCTCTGCCATTTTTTTGATTGTTTTGCGGGGGAGGGAACCAAACTGCTGAATATCCTCGATGACTTCATTGGAGAATATTTTGAGGTCGTGGGCGAGTTCTACCTTGTGTTTTTCAAGGTTCGCGATAGCCAAAGTGCTGTCTGAAAGGCCTCCTCTCTGGGGAGCCTGGGTAGCAGGCTGGTAGTTTTTGAGGTCGGAGTAAATGCCACAGGTAGAGCCCTTTTCCTCGCTCGGGTATACCCAGAAATCCGCGCTCAAAGGTGCTCTCGGAGTATCATAGCTGCATTCCACCAGCTTCAATGCCTCATTCATGGGTATCTCGGATATTTCACGCCCTGTCTTGTGCTGTACCACAAAGAATCCCGGGCCTCTCCGGCGGAACATCAGGGTTGAGTGAGGCTCCGCAAACATGGCGGTCTTCACCATATTCGGTAAGCGCTTTATGCGTTCTAATGTTTCCGGGTGCTTTTCCTTAAGCATCTGCTCCGCCTCGTGATACTTCAGCTTGGCTTCGGTGTAGGTACTGATGGTATCCTGTTCATCCAGACTGCTGTTGAGTTTAGAGAAAAGTGCAGCGGGTGAGGGAGTTTCTTCCTCTGAGAAAATCTGAGCATCTTCGCCGAGAATGGCGTGAATGGCAAACATCTTGCTCTCCGCCATCGCTCTGTTCTGGTTGATGGCAGACCCTCTGAGAGTTGGAAAGAAGTTCAGGATGTACAGGTTATCAAACATCTTCTTTCCGATGCGGTTGATTCGACCTACTCGCTGAATAACCCTTGTGGGGTTCCAGGGGATATCGTAGTTGACTACCACTCCCGCTCGATTCAGATTGAAGCCCTCGCTCAGTTTATCAGTTGAGAGTAGGATGTCGTAATCATCCTCTTGCACTTCAGCGGAAGCATCGAAATTAGCCTTAACCTGTCTATCCCTTTCCTGGGTATAATTATCAGCATTGACGGTCAGAACTCTCCCCGGGTACGCTGCTTCTATGTAGGGCGCAATATGCAACAATGTATCTGTGTAAGCAGTGAATACCAGAACTTTGCGTTTTGTCTTTTCCTTGGGAATATCAGAGTGCTTATCCTTCACAATGGCTGTAATAGCTTTGCTCAAAGCCTCCGCTTTCGGGTCTGTCTCCACCAGCCGCAGAGCATCCACTTCTTCCAGCACTTGCTGCATCAGTGCAATGTCCTCTTCCAAATCATGCATGAATCGCAAACCATCGAAGTTTTTGTCGCTTAAATGGTACTCAGTGTCATTCTTCCTTTTTTTGGTGACGGAATTAGCTCTTTCTTCCAGCAATTTAAGTAGCTCGGAGTAGGCATCCACATCATCCTCAATATCCAATACCTTATCGGTAATCTTGCGGTCGTAAATATACACCCCGAATCTTCGGATGAATACCAGAGCTTGCTCCATCATCTTTTTGGCATTCTCTACAGATTGCCGGAACGCACCAAAGGAACTTTCGAAACGCAGAGCAAGCATTCGCAAGAGCATCGTGTAGATGTTTTCCTGATAATCATCTTGTCCCTCTCTATCATTGAGATAGGTTTGAGGGCGATAAAAAGCACCGTGGAATTGCCCATTCAACCCGAAATAGTCCGTTACAACCCGGTCATAAAAAGCATCTTGTGCCGGGCTCAATTCAAAGAATTGCTGTACAGGAGGCTGCACTTCGGCAAGGGTTGTCAGCTCCTGGCTATAATCCGGGTCTTGCTGCAAATCAAGACGGTTACGCCTGATGACGATTTTTTCCATCACTTGGCGTATACCCTGCGCTACATCGGTAGCTAAATCCTGCACGGCTTCCAGAATCCCTTCGTGATTCGCGCCCTCATTCAAACGCTGGGAATTAACCCCACTCTTTTCCAGCAGGCAGGCGGCCAGATGCCAGTTCCCCAGAGTGATAGCCTTGCGTATCTGGTTTACTGTCTGGAAATCTGACTGGAACTTAGCAAAACGCCCATCCAGATTGCCGCCGGGTATGAACGGAGACTGTTTACCACTGGAGAACAGATGCAGCAGAGCCAACAGGTCGCTGGGTTTGTTGTTGAACGGGGTAGCCGTCAGCAGCACCACATCCTTGTTGCAGCAGATGTTCTTCATGTGTGCATAGGCCTCCGTTTGTTCGTTGCGGTAGTAGTGAGCCTCGTCCACTATCACCATATCGAAATCCGGGTCGTGAGCAAGAAAATCCTCAATCTTCTGTAAATCACCTCGGGAGAAAACCTCCCAATCATGCAAGCCGAACTTGGTCGCATACTCATGCCAACCGCCATGGGCTCCGCCTCGCTCGCCAACAAGACCGGGCGGGCAGATGATAAGACCGCGTTTGCGGCTCATGGCGGCCACAAGGCTACCGATAACGGATTTACCAAGACCCACCACATCGGCAATGATAACGCCATGGTAGGCTTCCAGCTTGTTCAAAGCCTGTGCCACGGCATCCACCTGATATTGCAGCTTGGAAAATCCGGCCTTATTCAGAATACCCTCCAATAGAGCTGTTTTCAGGTTGCTCTTTTGGTGCTCCAGATAATTTTTCAGAATCAGGAAGTAGGCCTCAAAGGGGGTAATGGTCGCGGCTACGCTGCAATCGTTGATGATTTCCAGTAGCGTGTTGCGCTGATCTTCATTCTCTGTTAAGGGCACAGCCTTCATCCAAAGCTGTTCGTAGTAGAATGAGGCGTCTGCTGCGCCAAAGTCGCACACCTCCACGTTAAGCTCATCTCTAAGGGATAATCCCGGCTCAGAGAAATTGCTGCTGCCTGTCAGCCATACTTTTTCTCGTAATGCCCTGTGTTCTTCATCCATCGTGAAGATATAAAGCTTTGCATGGTTCGGGTCGAGTGTTTTACGGATTTCCAAGCGTCCCTCCATGAGCATCTCGACAAATATCCCCAGCCTGTCATGGAAACTCTGCTTGTCCAGTTTCTCATCTCCCAAGATGTGACGCAGGGAGGCATAGAAGCGCGTCCTGGTATCATTGGCGCTTTCCCCCTTAATACCATTGGCCACTTCTACCAACTGCCCACAGTAGCGCTCAGCTTCCATTCCTACCAGTACCCGAAGGCGTATGTCCTTATTTTTGCGCAGGGTATCCGTCATGACCTTTACCCCGGAAAAATAGAAAAAGCCTACTAAAATATCCAGCTGACTGCTATACTGCATCAGCTCACTTAAGCGCTTCTGGAGGGATTCTCCCTCTCCCTGATTTGTGATAAACATGGTATCAATCTAAGTATTCGTCTTCCGGTTCCGGGTGCACTCGTTTCACTTCCTTTTTGGTAATCGGTTTGGTAGGGGCTTGTTGCTCAGGCCGAGTTTCCTCTTCTTCGTCTCCCTTCATGTTATTCAACATGTCCACAAAATTATCTAACGCATTCCGTTCTTCTGAGGTAAGCCCGTAATGCTCAGCGAGCAACAATTCAATAGCTTCAACTTCAGTTGAAAAGTCTGTGTTCGATTTCTTTTTTGTTATTATCTCAGATGACAACGCGATGATTTTAGCTTTTTCTGCCTCGTTTAGAGGAGGTACAGGGAAACTTTCAAAATATACCTTTCTAATCTCTCTGGCTCCACCATTCAATTCCGGGCAATGATGCCATATCCATAATTTCGCCATTCGAGAATTCAATATCGCAGATAATAGTAGGAGTGTATTATTGTCAGGATTACTTAAAATGAAAGTTTTATTGTTGGTGTAACAGCTTGTGTCGTCGTAGGTGAACGGTAGCCGCGTAGTAATTTCAGGATAAATAATTTTAGGCGTATTGAAATATTCCCAGTATCCTATGCTATCCTGTGTTTCAAACCATGCAAAGCTTGTCTTTTTGCGTGCTGAAACAGTTTTCCCCTCGGCATTGGTGTATTTCTTGCCGCTTTGTTCTAATCGCCTAACGTCAAATGTGAGCAAATGTTCTTTAATTCCTGGATAATCATCAATGGCTATGTCCAATGAAGGGAACGTACCAATTAGATATTGACCTGAGGGGATAGAGTGATAAGCAGAAATATCACGTCCGCGAAGTAAAGGCCTAATGAGCTTCTGCGCATTCTTATCGTCTTTTATGATATTCTGATATACGTCTTCAGAAATAAAAAACGCATCATTATAACCAGTAAGAACTCCTCGATAAATTTCGGTATCACAATCCTTGAGAGAATTACCCGCTGCTTCCATTTTTCTCATTATTGAGGCTTGTACTTCATCCATAATGAGCCAATGAGAGTCAGTTAACGTAGATGTGGATTTATCTTTGAGCTCCTGCGCAACTGATACATCAAAATCTCCGGAAAATAACTTACTGTTGGTAGAAAGAGCCTTGCATATCTTGCAGGGTGGCTCCTTGCTCGTGAGAAGAATGCAAACATAGGTGGTGGCGTTATCGAAGAACTGGACATCTCCGAAATTGAGCAACTGATTGACTCGATATTGCAGGAGGTGTTTACGCAATAGCAATCCCGAGTCTATCAGAAGCCACTTGTTGGGGATAATGAGGCACACGCTTCCCCCGTCACACACCAGCTGTCCGGAGCGTTCAGCGAAAAGAGCGTACATATCGCCGCTGCGGTCATAGGATTCGTAACCACAATGTTCGTATTTCTTAGCATACGCGCCCTTATTCTTCTGAAGCTGAACATAGGGAGGATTTCCAATCACAATATCAAAGCCATCGTTGATATTGAACATCCACGAGGCATCGAAGAAATCGGAACAAGCGTTCTGATCATAGGGGTCCCAGCCGGAGACGGCAAGAGCCAAACGGTCTAACTCGGTAGAGCCGGACTGCTGAGCCTTTCCTTTTTCGGTAGCAATGGCTCTCTCCACATTGGCAATATCTGCCTTGATTTGAGAGCGGGAAGCCTCGTTGACGTCTATTTCACGAATGACGAGCTGAGGCGGGGAGAATAAATCTGTTTGCTCGGTAAATTTGCGCAATTCAATCTTAGTCTCTGCCACTTCTGCCAACTGCTTGTACAACGGGGGAAGCTGAGATTCCAGCATGGCAATTCGTTCCTCATCAGGGGAAGAAAGGGATTGTCTGATGGAGTCTCTGATTTTATCACGAATTTCAAGTTCCTGTTCCTTATATTTATTTTTTGTCTCTATCCTTCTAGCCGTAAACACTAGGTGTCTTTTTTCCTCTAATTGCTTCTTGAGATTCTGGATATCTTTTGTTTCTAATGCTAGATAATCTCCTGATAACTTCGGTAAGGAAAGCAAGGAATCCGCGCACACGAACTTGGCCTCCAGATTGGGGAGAGAAAGGAGTCCGTGGTTATCAGCCTCCGGATTCCATGAGGTGCGGAGCTGGTCGCACAATAGCGAAATAAAGAAGCGGAGCTTGGATATCTGGGTGGCAATGGGCTGGATGTCGATGCCGTAGATACAGTTCTCAATCAGGTAGAGCTTGCGGGCATAATCCGGGAAAGTGATATTCTCGCGGAGCTGTTTATCCAGCATTTCCACGCGTTCCTGCTGCTCTGCCTCTGTCAGTCCTGCAATCGTTATAGCTCTGTCGGCTTTGTACTGCTCCAGCAAACGGCCACGGAGAATCAGATTGTCTTTATCCAAACGATTGAGAATGCGTACCATGATATGCAGTACCCCCATGGGGAATGCACCGGAACCGCAAGCAGGGTCGAGAATCTTGCAGGTATAAATGGCGTCCAGCAGCTCCTTTTTCTCGGTGTTGCTGAAGCACATAATCTGGTCTGTCATGGTCTCATCGAACAGGTCAGCCAGACGGGCATCATCCGCAAAGGGGCATTTGCGGCGCAGATAGCTCTTCAGCGATTCCCTCACCATGTAATTGACGATTTCGCGGGGTGTATAGAATGCCCCTGTAGCCTTGCGGGCTGTTTCTTTCGTCTCCGGATTGTATGAGCCCAGCAGGTTCTCGAATACTTTACCGAGCAGCTCCGGGTCTAGGGCAACATCGGTATCCGTTGCGCTGTTTTCGTCTACGGTGAACTCGTACTGATTGAACAGCGGAATGAGCCCTTGGTGTTCATCGAAGAAAAAGGCATTGTGGATATGAGCCCGGCGTTCCTTGCGGTCGCTGAAGCCGTCCAGATACAACTCTCGCCCTCCATCCTGCTCACGTTCCTTTTTATCGAGGCAATCAAACAGAGCGCAATTCAGGAACGGCACCTTGGCCATGAGCTCCTTGAATGCGTGTTCATTTTGCATCTCATCTACATAGCGGTAACAGGTAGCGATGCCTCGCTCATGAGACATGCCCCGGTAGATGCGCTTGAACTTACGCTTCTCCGGTTTACAATTCAGGGTGGCAAAAAAGAGATTCTGTAGGATGACCCGGTAGTAGTTATCCTGTTCCTTGGATGTCGCCTCGAAATCTTTGATATACGCACCCAGCTTATCGGCTTCGAACAGCTCATCCGGCACCAGTCCCTTCTGCTTGATAAACCAGATGAACATCAGGCGGGTAAGCAGTCGAATCACGGCAGGCTCCAGATAGTCGCGATTATCTGATTCTACAGCCAAGTCATTGGGGAAAGTGATGGTCTTATCCTTTTCTGTAGCCCACAGATACCAATCAAACAGAGATTTGTAGAACGCCTTGGTAAGAGCCTCCACGGAGAACACCTCCTTGAGGTCAGCCAAGGTTTTGATTTTGGTATTGAATCGGCGTCGGATGGTGGGATTGCTTCCGCCCTCATTCACAAAGAAAGACTGGCGCTTGGCTGAATTGAAAACAAAGCGCTTATTCTCCACGTTCCCGGAGATCAAACTCAGGCGGAAATGCCCATGGTCATCGTGGAAGAAAAAGAGACCTTGTGCAGGCAGACCATGAATCCCGGGACGCGGAATAGCCACAGCTTCTTTGATGATACGCTTGGCTAAATTGAACTGAGCCACGCGGGAATCTCGTCCCACGAGGTCATGCTTCATACTTACGCTAACTACAATGACGGGGCAATTTGTGACAACGCGAGGAGCTTGGGGTAATTCTTTAATGTACCCCAGGAGCGCAGCATTTTTGAAATATTCCTTTTCGTTCTTGTTGTTTCCAAGAGCCAAAGTCTCTCTCATGCTTGAATCGTACGACCCGAATAGCTGACGTAGCCAGGCATCAACAGAATCGAGAGAGAACGAGCAGAGTAGCTGGTCAAGTAGGGAGACGTGGGGTGTTTCAACGTGTTTCATGCTTGCAAAGTGCTGGCAACGCTGGTACCGGCGAGGTATCAGGTTACGGCTGCACTATACAGCATTTTGAAAGCTTACACAAGCTCCAAAAAGCAAAATCTGTATGATTTTGCTTGCAAGTGTAATTAATATTAACGACTCTCTCCCTTACCGACAACGAAATAGTCACACCCGGTACTGGATTCCACCAAACAATGAAACCCCAATCACATAATTGACCAATTAAGGCTACATCCTTCAAAATGCTACTGCTATGAATACGAGAACAACAAAAGAACTGATGAAGGGGCTGCCGCTGGGGGGAGTGGATGCGGCGCGGCTGGTGCTGGAGTGTGTGGAGGGGCTCGGATGCAGGACTGAGGGACTGCCACGGGTGGAGCTGATGGAGCTGGTGCGGCGGGTGATGCGGGCGGGGATTGCGGCGATTGAGCAGCAGGAGCGGACGGTGCCGCTGGAGCAGGCGGCGTGGGCGAGTGTGGAGGCGAGGGCTGGGCGGCGGCCTACGACAACGCGGGATTTGCGGCATTATGTGCGGCGGTTGCTTAAGGTGGAGGGCTTTGCGCAGTTGCCGCTGCGGGCGATGACGGTGGGGCAGTGCCGGGAGTTGCTGCACAAGGCATTCGGACACAGTGCACACAGCTACCGCAAGGGCAGGGCAATTCTGCACAGCATCTTTGCCTACGGGGTGCGGCAGGAGTGGTGCGATTCAAATCCGGTGGCACGAATAGAGGTGCCGCCGGTGGCGGAGCGGACGATTGAGCCGCTTTCGCAGGTGGAGGTGGAGCGGTTGACTGAGGCGGCGCAGGGGCGACGGTTCCGCGATATGCGCTTTTCGCTGAGCCTCTTGCTATACAGCGGAGTCCGCCCTGCGGAGGTGGAGCGATTGAAGGCTGAGGATGTGTGCTGGGAGGAGCGCCAGGTCATCATACGCCCCCAGAAAAGCAAGACCGGCGGCGGGCGCGTGGTCCCGCTACGTGCATTACCTGGCTTGCGGCGACAGGATTGCCGGGTGCCACGCAACTGGCAGAACCGCTGGCTGGCCTTGCGCCGCGCAGCGGGATTCTCCCACTGGGTGCCGGATGTGTGCCGCCACACCTTCGCGAGCTACCACGCCGCCCATTTCCGCAATCTGCCCGAATTGCAGCTGGAAATGGGGCATAGAGATTTATCTCTTCTCCGCACCCGCTACATGATGCCCGCCTCCCGCCGCACCGCCGCCCGTTTCTGGCGCATGCTGAAATGAGTCTGCAATGCTCCCCCAACGCAGCAACCGAGCCGAAAATTGTGGACGAGACGTAGTCGACTGTCCCACCCCAAGCGGACGAGCTGCCAAGGCAATCGTCCGCCAGCGAGCGCAGCAATGCGCCCCCACCGCGCCCGCTCCACCCCGCTACCCAGAAAGCTCCCCACAAAACTAGCCACCGCCCCCTATCAGCTATAGAAAGCGGTTATGACATGCGATGTGCTGTTTGCACGAGTTGATGAAAAGGTAGATGCTTATGGAGTGACACCAATTTGATTTAACCAGACATTAAACAGGGGACATGCTTTGCGCATCTTGGAAATGCCGATTGTTTTTGCAATGGCGATGCCTTTTCTGGTTTTGCTGTAGTTAGGATTCCACGCTAAAAGTCGTTTGGAGGGAGCGGTTTCAGGACTATTGTTAATTCTTTCTGCTTCTCCGAATTGGTGTAATACCGCATGAACTGTTAGAGGAGAAATGTTTAACTCATTAGCCAAAATGTCACAGTCGCTGAAAAGCAATGTTTCGAACTCATGTACTGCGGTATAGGGAATGTATCTACTGTCGATATCGTAGCAGAGATGGGGGAATGATTCCTTCATGCCTGTTTTTGCTCCGTTGTTCATGAGATCCGCTATTTGCTGCGGCGATGCGTGTTGGGGAATATCGGAGGTGCCTGGCCACTCATGAATGCCGTAGTAATCAACAAATGTGCAGATGATCCAATCTTTCCGTTGGAGAAGAAAGTTGCGAATCTCATTCCTGGAACGACTGAACCGAACATCACCGCCTTTACTGCCCGGTTTGGAGAGTCTGGATTGAGTCATGTATACCCCACGCTGTGCACAATAGGGGCCGAGTATCTCCCGGATGAAGGCTTCTTCTGTCTGTCCCTCAATAAGAACATGAACGTTTTTGCTGTTATTCATGGTTAGGCCCTCCTGCAATAACATTTTTTACCCATAATTCACCGAGGGAAAAATCCTCGAACCACTCTTTGTAATCCTCTGCTTTCAAACGTTCGAAAACGGAGGTTCCGTTTTTCCTGTTGACAACAATGATATCTTCTGGTGAGAAATAATCCATAAGCAGGGGGGATTGTGTGGCTACAATTACCTGGGTACGGCGCGATGCTGTCTCAATTAACTCTGCCAGGATACCAATGGCAGATGGATGGAGCCCGAGCTCCGGCTCATCTATGATGATGGTTGCCGGAGGATTAGGTTGCAGAAGTGCTGTTGATAAGCAGATGAATCGAATTGTCCCATCAGAAAGATGATAGGGTTGCATTTCAAGTTCCGTATCTTTTTGCCTCCAGTCTAATGCTACTTTTTTTCCTGAGTCGCTCTGCTCGATTGTAAGGAGAAAATCATCGAAATAAGGTGCAACTAGGCGCACAGAGTTGACAATCTCTGTATATACCGCAGGGTGTGTTTCCCGCAGAAAAAGGAGATGGGCTGCAAGGTTAGATGCATCGGGCGCAAGAGAGCGGCCACGTTGAGTGATTTCTGGAAGCCGCATCCCTGCGAATGCACTAGTGTCGTGTACATGATAAACTTGCCACGAAGAGATATCCTCATAGACATCCCGACTGCAAAAGGCGAGGGTTGAATTGCTTTGGCTTTCTTTAACCAAAAGTGAGGTGCCATCTATGCTGTCGCCTAGTTCCCACCACTTGTGGTCGCCCTTGTCGTAATAGCGGGCCTCTTTTTCCACAATGACGGAATTGTTGACGGTGGGCGAAAGGTGAAAGCGATAACCTCGTTCTCCAAACGTCATTTCAAAAAACAGCTCTTTGGTCACTTTGGGGCCTCTGAATAGGAAGCCATCCATGCCACCGTTACGCGCAATGTATGAGGGGAGATGCCCCATCATGAATGAGCGAAGCATGCGGAAAAACGATACAAAATTGCTTTTTCCTGCACCATTGGCCCCTACAATTATGTTTAAGTTTCTCAATTCAAAATTTTCTAGATTCTGAATTGATTTAAAACCTCTGATTGTTAATTTATCTAGCGCAGCCATGGTAATTGCGTGTTGATACTAGCGTAAGTCGATGCTGTTTGCAAGGCATATTTGGCTACGGTAATGACTTTCACACGAAATGTCGGGTTTTTATTGCTCTGGCAATTAAAGATTGATGTGTTGTACGCTCATGTGAGGTAACAA
>CAZTAX010000040.1:0-14223 GCA_964611765.1 uncultured Akkermansia sp.
CCGCCATGGATGCCTTGCTCCCGCCCGCGCCGCAGCAGCTGCCGTCCAAGGGGCTCTTCTGCACCCGCACCGCCTTCAAGACCACCTACCACCTCTGCGGCATCCCCCTCTGGAGCCGCGGCACTAAAGCTGGCCGCACCACCTGGCGGCTCCTCGGCATACCTGTTAAGCGAGTCAAGAGATCATGAATCATACGCATCCTGTAGTAAGTGTTATTGTGCCGGTGTACAACGCAGCGGCCTATCTGCCAGCAGCGTTGGAGAGCGTACTGGGACAGACATTGCAGGAAATCGAACTCATCGCCATCAACGATGGCAGCACCGATGCCTCGCTGGAGATTCTGCAAGGGGTGCAGGATGCGCGCTTGCGCATCATCAGCCGCGAGAACCGCGGCGTGGGCCCCACCCGCAACGAAGGCATAGCCGCCGCAGCGGGTGAATACATCTTTTTCCTGGACCCGGATGACCGCATCGCCACGCCGGAAGTGCTGGAGCAGCTCTACACCAAGGCGGAAGAGCACGGCGTGAGCATCTGCGGCGGCAGTCTCTGCCGCATCTACGGCGAGCAGGAGGATGCCTCCGTAGTGCCAGGCTTTGAAAAACAGCACTTTGCGCAGGAGGGCCTGGTGCATTATGCGGACTATCAGTATCATTACGGCTTTTATCGCTTTCTCTACAAGCGCAGCCTGCTGGTGGAAAACGGCATCAGCTTCCCGGCGCTGCGGCGCTACCAGGACCCGCCTTTCATGGTGCGTGCCATGCTGGCTGCCGGGCAGTTCTACGCAGTGCCGCTGGTGACCTACGCCTACCGCAAGGAACACCGCAAGATGAAATGGCAGCAGCTCCACACCGCCGCCCTCTTTGCCGGACTGGCGGAGGTGTGGCGGTTGGCGTGTGAGCAGAACCTGCCGCAGCTGCAGCAGGAGGTGCATGCTAACCTGTGTGACCATTTTGCACGTTCTCAGAAACACCTCACCGCCGGGCAGAACGCTTTTATACGCGAGGTGGAAAGCGCCACCGGCAAAAACAGCCTCACCCCGCTCCTGGAACCGGATAACCGTCTCCTGCGCGGTCTGAAAAGACTCTTCATCAAGAAATCACCCACCAGAACCAGCTAGCAATTCTTCGGGATTACGATTACATCTTCAATCTGATTTCCTCCTATGTCAGCAAACAATACATCCCCGCTTGTTAGTGTCATCGTTCCGGTGTATAATCAGGAAGAGTACCTTGATGAAACCATAACGCACATCACGGGACAGACCTATACGAATCTGGAGATTATCTTTGTGGATGACGGGTCAACAGATGGCTCTGTGGAGATTATTTTGCGTCGAGCAGAGCAGGATTCTCGTATCCGTCTTCTGCAGCAGCAGAATCAGTTTGCCGGAGTGGCTCGCAATAATGGTATTGCTGAAGCAAAAGGAAAATATGTAATCTGTCTTGATTCTGACGATATTTTTGAGCAGGAATTGATACAGGCCTTGGTTGAATTGGCAGAAAAGGAAAAGGCTGACATGGCTTTCTGCGGGGGGGATAAGTTAATTGAGGCAACCGGTGAATATGTGCCAAGTCCAGATTTGGTAAATGTCAATTTGATAACTCAAAAGGCAGTTCTGAATCACTTCTGCCCGCGCAATGACTTTCCGGTAGACATATATAAACTCACAACCCCTGTCCCGTGGAATAAACTCTTTCTTAGAAGCTTTATAGAGAAGCATCAGTTGAAGTATGCAGCATTGAGTTCATCCAATGATACCGAGTTCATATGGACCGCACTCTCTTTGGTAGACGTTGCCTCCGGAATTGAAAAAAAATTAGTCCATTATCGTATCCGTTCAACCTCAATTTCCCAAACAAAACATAAGAACAAAGATAATCATAGTCTGGCATATATAGGAGTGATGCAGAGACTAAAAGAAAACGGTTTGTGGAAGAAGCTCCGCCATGCATACCGTCGTAAGTATCTGGGTGGTGCCACCTGGCATCTGAAAACCCTGCAGCGGCATCAGACTCTCCAATACATGGCATATTGGAAAGAAAAGTGGAGTGCTGATTTTGAGGTGATGGGGGAACGGGGAGAAGATGTGCGCTACACCCCAGAGGGGAATTCTTTTTATGCTCTGTTTGAGCCTTCAGTCACTTTCGTCGCTTCGTCAATTGCAGAGTTAAAGAAGTTCGAAAAGAAGAATTTCATTCGTCAGCGCGTTATTCCTGTTGCAGTCATCGTTGCCAAAACTGAAGAAGAAGAAGCGCCGAGCTGGTTGACAACAAGCAGTGCATGGGCCTGTGCGCGTGTGCATTTTGTTAACGTCGAATCGGGTAGCCAAAGAGCGGAACGAGTCAACAGAGCATTGAAAGAAACTCCATGCGGGGAAGGTGTTGATTTACTCAACCCGACAGATGAGAATATTGAGCATATTCAGGTAAGAATAAGACAACTTAATCGGCAAATTTCAGGAATCAGGTTGAAAAGATATTTTGTTTTTGGTTCTCGAAAGGAAGCTCTTGAAACTAAAATGAGAATGATTCGCAATCATGTAGGTGTGTTGAATGATTGTCTGAAGCTCATCGAAGAAAATAAATAATACGTCTGCTATGTCAATTTTTAAGAAGATATTTAGTATTGAGAGAGATGCGACCCACAAGCATGTGCGTATATGTGGACTGCTTTTTTCCTATATGCATCGTGAAGCACGGGAAAGGGGATACAAGGCGCTTATGTCGCTCATGGAGATAGATCCTGCTCTGTTGCATCAGATTGCCAGAAGCAAAGGGTTGCCCAAACTTCTCAAAGCTATGAATCTTCCTTATATAAATCGCGATGAGGTAATCAGCAAATACGAAAATATGAAGGAGAGTGGAGTGAGCTCCGCTCCGCGTTCTTCCAGAATTATTGTGAGTCTCACTTCATATCCAGCCAGAATGTATGATATACACCTGAGCCTTTACTCATTGCTCAGCCAGGATATGAAGCCAGACAAAGTAATTCTCTGGCTGGCAGATGAGCAGTTTCCCAATCGCGAGAAAGATATACCGAAAAAAGTACTGGCGCTGAAAGATTGGGGCTTAGAAATACGATGGTGTCCGGATTACCGTTCGTACAAGAAGTTGATACCCGCATTGCAAGAATTTCCGGATGATTTTATCATTGCAGCTGATGACGATCTCTACTATCCTGAAGACTGGGTAAGAAATCTCTGGACAGCCTATGAGAAAGGCAACAAGCATGTTTTGTATGCTCACCGTTGCCATAAGATAGCAGTCAAGGGAAATAAGGTGTTGCCTTATGAAAAATGGCAGCGCAGTATTATTAAAACAAAACCATCGTATGCCAATTTCCCTACGAGTGGTGGCGGGGTGTTGTATACTCCCGGATGCTTGCATCCGGATGTTACCGACGTTGCTAAGGCTCGTGCCTTGTGCCCATATGCAGATGATATATGGTTCTGGGGTATGAGCGTACTGGCGGGATTTGAAATCACTGTAATTGATGATAAACCGTATAAGGACGTAGTTGTAACCAACATTATCAGACAAGTCGGTTTGAATAACGATGGAACCTTGTTTGCTGGTAATGCAACTGGTGGCAATGATGAGCAACTTGAGAATTTGTTTAAGGCTTATCCCGAAATCAGAAAGAGGGTACTGGAATCTGTAAAGTGAGTTATAACATAATTTTGATTTATGAACGAAGAACTGTTTCCAGCGTGCGTATCGGTTATCGTTCCGGTATATGAAGGCCGTGCGTATTTCGCAGAACTGGTCGACAACCTCCTCAATCAGACACTTCGAAACATTGAATTGATTTTTGTAGATGACTGTGGCTCTGATGGTGCTTTCGGTGAAGCATTGGCGGCAGCAAAAAAGGACTCCCGAGTTGTTTGTGTCAGAAATGAGCACAATGTAGGACAAGGAATATGCCGTAACAAAGCCATGGATATTGCAACTGGCGAATATCTGGCTTTTGCCGATGCTGATGATATTATTCCTGTCGATTTTTACGAGAAGCTCTATAGAAAAGCAAAGTCAGGTAACTATAAAGTGGTGAAGGGATGCCGGGTGGCTGTTTACCCAGACGGTAGGAAATTATATTCTCCGTTGAATGTGGATTTAGTTACGAAGTTGGTACAAGGTAAACCATTGCATTGTGCTTTTGGCTGGGAACACCAGACTGGCTTATTCTTGCGAGAGCATGTTAACAATGTCGGAGCTCGTAATGCGGAGGGGCGGCGAGATCAGGATACCGCTTTTTTGCTGTGTGCTCTGTTTGATGTCAAAACGGAGGAATTCGCCCTCGTGCCGGATGCTGTATACTACTATCGCAAGCATGATAATGCGGTTACCGCCAATATCAATTATACCTATATGGTGGAATTGATGAAGAGTTTTGAGTTTAAACTCAATTTCCTTAAAACTCGAGAGTGTTCTGACGATACGATGGAAATCGTCTATCAGGAGGCTGAAAATCGTTTAGCTGTGCGGTTATGTTCTGCTTTGCAAAACCCGGTTCAGCCAGAGAAAGAACAATGGCTGGATTATTTGCAAAATGTCAGGAATATGCTGCGCAGTTTTGCGGAATGTCATCCTCTCACGAATGCTAAGAAGTATACAATTATGGCCTTGGATTCCTCACTTTCGGATGAATACATGCTACAGCAATTCAAGAAGCGAGCGGACTCCATGTTTTTTGCTCACTTTTCACCAAAACGTTTCGTAGAAGTTTCTGCTGATGCTGGAGCTGGTAAAGAAATACACATTTGCATGCCGATTCGTGAACAAAGTGTTGCCCAAGGTATCGTTGCATTAACTTCGATCAAGACTCATTTAGCACCTGATCGGAGATGTTCCGTCCATGTTATTGTGGACAGAGTCTCTCAAATGTGGGTTGATTGTCTGATGGAACTTCAGTCCGATTCATTTAGAATTAATCTTATAGCAGAAATTTCTCTTCTTTTATATCAGAGGGATCATCCGTATATGTCTTTCGAGAATATCACAAATATATTCCTGGATCAATTGTTGTCGGATGTAGAGCAGGTGGTTTTCTGTATGCCTCATATCATAGCACGGGCGGATATATCACCTCTGGCTGCGTTGGATATGCAACGGTATTGCATTGCAGGCGTGCGAATGTGGCCATCCAATGCTAAAGAGGTGCTCAATGCTGGGCTGCAGGTGATAAATTTGAAAGAGCTACGTTCAGTGGGGCATGGTCATCTCGCCCGGCAGCAGGGTAGTAGTTTATTGGACGCCGTTAATCAACAAGAAGACTCGGTCGCATTCCTGCATATGCGTTATGGATTGTCACTACCTGTGTTGTCCGCAGCACGCAACGATATTACAGGGTTGAATAAACATTATGGTGTGGCTTATAATGACTTAACTGATATTGTCCGAGAAGCAGCCATTGTGGAATTCACGCCTTCCTTGGCCGTCATGCTGGAATCACACGAAGGTGTATATGCGCTGTGGAGAAAGTATTTTCTCTTTTCGCCGGTTAATTTCCTGGATTTAGCTCGCCAACAAGGACAAACTAAGGCGCCTCGCCACAGTGTTTTCGGCCCGAGAAATAATACACCTTCCGGGCCTTCTTCTGAGGAATATTGCAAGTTGAAAAGGAAATATAAACTCCTCAAACTCAAAACCGCTCTTTCCTGGGGTTGGCGACGTCGCCGGTATAAAGAACAAAGAAAGAATGTTGCGCAATTGCTAGGAGAGAAAAAAATAACTAGTGTTACTATATAATGATGTTGCCTTTCTAACTTTTTTCCGTGTAATTTATGAAAAAACTCAAATTGGCCATGAGTGTCCGGCCCGGCAGGAAAATCAGCATCATCGAGCACCCTCACGAAATCATCTTTGTGAACCCCGTGCGCGAGGCAGGTCTCAACAACGATGACGTCTACTCATCCAACAGAGGAGCCTGCGGTAACAATGAGCAGTTGCAGAACATTCTCAATGCCTATCCGGAGATTCTGGAAACACTCAGGAGCAATCATTAAGGATAAATTAACAGGTATCGCGACATGAGGCAGCCTTTGTAATCCATCTGTATGTCAACCTGCAAAAAAGAAAGGCACAACAAAGCGATTGACTCACTGAAGTTTATTTTCTCAGTGATTATCGTCTATTACCACTTGCTGCATGCCAACATGAAGGGGTGTATCGGCGGCACTGAGCTCTATAAGGAGCTCTCTGCTGCTTGCGATGGTAGTGCACTGATTGTGGAGTGTTTCCTCATCATCGCCGGTTATTTCATTTACAAGGCATACGTCGCCGGGCGGCAGGACTTCGTGCAATTCACCCTCTCGCGTCTTGTTCGCCTGTGGCCGGTGTTTGCCTTCTATGTGCTGTGCACCTGTGTGTTATCCGGCTACAAGCTGGAAAGTGCCATTCTGGATTTATCGTTCCTGCGGTGCACCGGTATATCCCTGGAATATAAAGGAATCATCTGGTACATACCGCCGTTTTTCTGGTGCAGCATCTTATTGTATGCCACCTTGCGGCTGTTTCAGAAAGAGAAGGCGCTGTTTATCATCGCAATTCTGACTTATCTGGCGTATTGTTTTAACCTGAACAATCTGAAAGGAGGAGTTGGCCGGCATGTAGTCTACTCATGGCTGAGCCTGGGCATGCTGCGTGTGCTGGGGGGACTGGGTATCGGCATCCTGATGGCTGCGGGAAAGGAATACTTCTGCAAAGCAGGAGCAACACCAGCGGTCTCGCGATGCAAGGCTATATGTTTCACTCTCATCGAATTGGTCTGTCTCACCTTGCTTACGCATCAATTTCTCATAAGCAGGGTGTTCAGCAATGCTATGACAACAATTATTGTATTTGCCATTCTCTTCTTCGTGATGACAAGTGGTGGGGGCTATGCCAGCAGGCTGCTCAGCTGGGAGCCATTAGCAAACATGGGTAAATACTGTTACGGCATTTATGTGATGCAGCAGGTAGCTTTCAATATCATGAATAAAACCCTATGGAAATGGGGGGGGGTAGCAGAGGAGGCGCTTGCAGTGGCGGCTTCCGCCATGGTTGCTGTGGTGATAGGCATCATCACCTACCACCTTGTAGAGCAGCCATGCACTAAATGGTATAAGAAGCGGATGGCGGTTCAGTAAAGGACACCGTGCAGCCCGGAAAACGCTCACTCGCCGAAGGAGAGGATGACGGGGCCGGAGGGGGAATCCGGGCCGGTCCAGCGGAGGCGGCGCGGGGTGGCGGGGGTGGCGGCGCGCTGCACGTTGCGCTGGAATTGCGCAGGGCTGCCGTAGGTGGTGAGGTAGCCTTCGAAGCTCTTTTCGCCGCAGCGATGGGCGGCCATGGCAGCGCGCCAGTAGGCATCAAAACCGGTGAAGTAAGTGCCGGTGAGGTGGTAGTAGGCTGCGGCGGTGCCGGTGGCGGTGGCAGGGTAGGCGGCGCGGTTCCAGCTGTGGGTGCGGGCGATTTCCGCATCGCTCAGGCAGAAATAGGCGTGGGAGAGCTCCTGGCGGGAGCCGTTGCCGATGACGGGGTCATCCCAGGTGGCATCCACATGGTACCACTTGCCGCCAAGCTGCACGAGGTTCCAGGCATGCGGGCCCCCTGCACTGCCGGTGACCACGCGGGAAGGGATGCCGGCAATCTCGAGCATGACGCAGAGGGTGGCGCTGTAGGCCTCGCAGCTGCCGGAGCCGCCGCTCAGGATATCGGCTATATTGCAGCCGCCTTCGGCCTCGTAGCGGGAGCTGCTCACCAGCGCATCGTGCAGGGCGAGTGCCTTCTGCATATCGCTCATGCCGGGGCGCAGGAGCTGCCGGGTGCGCTGCTCCAGCTGCCGGAGCACCTGCTCTTCTGCGGCGCTGAGGGTGGTGCGGAAAGCGGCATCGCGCAGGGCGGCGCGCAGGCGCACATAATCCCGGTATTCCAGGGTGAGGGAGACCTGCCCGGTCTCCATGAAAGCGGTGGTGCAGCGGCGGGCGTATTCGCCCCAGGTGCTTTCGCTGATGATCTGGCGCCACCGGCCCTTCAGCTCACCCGCCAGGCGGAAGTTGATGGGGGTCTGCGCGGTGGCGGACCAGTCGGCAAAGGCAGCATCCAGCTGGGCCTGGGTTTGCACCACGGGTTCGGCGGCTTTCTGGATGCGGGCTTTCTCCTGCAGGGGCACGCTGGTCACCGGCCCCGCCGGGGCGCACTGCACCAGCAGCAGGCCCGGCAGCAGCAGTGGTATGAATCGGCGCAGCATGGCTGCTCAGCAGCGGGGAAAGACGTTACACCTCCTCGTCGTCGCCCAGGAGCTCGGCCATGAGCCCGTTGGGAGAGACGTGCATGGATTCGCGGGTGCTCATATTCTTGAGCTCCAGTTCGGGATATTCGGTGCCGATGATGACGGCATAGCGGGCACCGATTTTCTCTGCGCGCTTCAGCTGGTTGCCCATCTTGGCGGGGGCCAGGGGCAGATCCACACGCAGGCCGGCATCGCGCAGGGCGGCGGCCAGCGCCAGCATCTGCGGGCGTTTCTCCGGGGCAGCCAGCACCATGCACACATCGATAGCGGAGGTCTTCAGCGCGGCATCGCGCAGGGCTTTGGCCGCGGGGCAGGACTCGATGAGGTGGGCAATGACGGCATCGCCCATGGCGAAGCCGGTGGCGGGCATATCCACGGCACCGTTAGAAAGGGTGGACACGAGGTCGTTGTAGCGGCCACCGCCGGCCACGGCGCGCAGGGTGTGGCCCTTGTCAAAGATTTCGAACACAAGGCCGGTGTAGTAGGCCAGGCCGCGCACCACGGAGAGATCGAGCTTCACATAGGCATCCAGCCCGCGGGCCTGCAGCTCGGCCAGCACCGCATCATAGCGCGGGGAGCAGCCGGCGGGCGGGTTGGCGATGAAGTTCACCAGATCCTCGCGCTTCATGCCGAAGGCATCCAGCTTCTCCTGGCAGTATTCGGGGCGGTCGCGCTCAAACTTATCGATGATGGCCAGGAAATCCGGCACGCGCTCCTCGGCCACGCCGTTGTCTGCGGCGTATTTGAGCCACACCTCGCGGTCCGAGATGCGCACCACGAAATCATCTGCCGTGAACCCGAACTCACGCATGCAGTCGATAGCCAGGGAAATGAGCTCGGCATCGGAGCCCGCGCCGGCCTCGCCGAGGATATCGGCATTGAACTGCACGAACTCGCGCAAGCGGCCCTTCTGCGGTTTCTCGTAGCGGAAGCAGGAGCCGATTTCGAACCATTTGAGCGGCTTGGTGTACTCGCGCTGGTAGGCAGCGGCAATGCGGCCCAGGGAGGCGGTGAGCTCCGGGCGCACGGTGATATCGCGCTCGCCCTGGTCCTTGAATCGGAAGAGCTGGGTGGGCAGCTCGCCGCCGGATTTTTTGAGGTAGAGCTCGGTGGATTCGATGGTGGGGGCTTCCCATTCCACAAAGCCGTAACGATGCGCCACACGCCGCCACGTGTTGAAGAGATAATTGCGGAATGCGCATTCCTGCGGAGCAAAATCGCGGAATCCGGGCAGCGGCTGGAAACGAGCGTCAGGCATAATCTGGGGTGATGAATGGGTTAAAAATCTGTTACGCGCCATATTATACCCGATTCTCCGCACTTGACAAGAGCGGTGACAAAATTTGAATTACGAATTACGAGTTACGAATTACGAAGCAGAAAGCTTCGCGGGCCGCACTTTCTGGGGGCCCAACATATATTTGCCTTGCTTGTGGCAGGGAATAGTATATAATAACGCGAGTAGCTATGATTGAGCAATTACGCATGAGACTTCTGGACCGGGAGAACCCGGTGCGCATTCATCTTATTGGCGTTGCAGGTGCCGGCATGAGCGGCATTGCGCGCATGCTCCTGGAAATGGGGCACCGGGTGAGCGGCTGTGACCGCGTCTCCAGTGAGGAAACAGAAAGGCTGCAGCAGAGCGGCCTGAAGTTTGCCTGCCCGCACAGCGCCGATGCCGTGGCCGACGCGGAAATTGTCATCTACTCCAGCGCCATCCGCGAGGACAACGTGGCCCTGTCTGCCGCCCGCAAGCTGGGCAGCCTGTGTCTGCGCCGCGCAGAATGTCTGGCAGCGATTCTGAACAACAAGAAGGGCGTGGTTGTGGCCGGCACGCACGGCAAAACCACCACCTCCGCCCTCACGGCCCACCTGCTGCGCGAGGCTCGCCTGCGCCCCTGCCACTATGTGGGGGCCGAAATCCCCGTGCTGGGAGCCAATGCGCACTGGAATGCCGACAGTGATTACCTGATTGCCGAGGGCGATGAATCTGACGGAACGCTGGTGAACTACATCCCGGAGCACAGCATCGTGCTGAATGTGGAGGCAGAGCACCTGGATTTCTACCGCGATCTGGATCACATCAAAGAAGTATTCCACACGCTCTGCCGCCAGACCCGCGGCACTATCTTCTACTGCAAGAGCGATGCCGGCGCCGCCGATGTGTGCAGCAAGTACCCGAACAGCGTTTCCTACGGCTGGCAGGATGCCGACTACACCGCCACCAACGTGACTGTGAAGCGCGGCCGCACGCTCTACACCATCAACCACAAGGGCGAAAAACTCGGCCGCGTGGAGCTGGGCATTCCCGGCCGCCACAATGTGCTCAACTCCCTGGCCGCCACGGCCGCCGCGCTGGAGATGGGGGCGGACTTCGCCAGCATTGCCCGCGGGCTGGCTTCCTTTGCCGGTGCACGCCGCCGCTTCGAGACCAAGTATCTCTCCAAGGATTACCGCATCGTGGACGACTACGGCCACCACCCCACCGAAATTGAGGCCACGGTGCAGACGGCGCTGAGCCTGAAGCCGGATCGTCTGGTCATCTTCTTCCAGCCGCACCGCTACACGCGCACCAAGCTGCTGCGCAATGATTTCGGCCGCGTGCTGCAGAATGTGGACAAGCTCTTTGTGGCAGATGTGTACCCGGCCAGCGAGCTGCCCATCCCCGGTATCTCCGGCCAGACCATCGTGGACGCCGTGCAGGAAAACGGCCCGGTGGACGCCTCCTTCCTGCCGGACATGTCGCAGGCGCACCACGTGGTGGGCAACCAGCTTAAGCCCGGCGATCTCTTCCTGACCCTGGGTGCAGGCAATGTGCACGAGGCCGGCACCAAAATCGCCAAGGACCTGCGCATCCTCACCGAAATGCAGGCAGAATGCGGCAAGGACTTCCCTGCCCGCCTGTACGAACCGATGCGCCGGCACACCACCCTGGGTGTGGGCGGCGTGGCCCAGTACTGGATTGAGCCCGACACGGTGCAGGCCATGCAGGACGTGGTGAACTACTTCAAGGATCGCAACATCCCGGTGCATGTGATTGGCCGCGGCTCCAACCTGGTGGTGCGCGAAGGCGGTATCCGCGGCGCGGTCATCCACCCCAACGGCGGCGAATTCGACCGGCTGGAGCTCGTGAACTCCACCACCATCGTGGCCGGTGCCAGCGTGAAACTCAAGAAACTGGCCGCTTTTGCCGCGAAGAACGGGCTCTCCGGCTTCGAGTGGATGGACGGCATCCCCGGTTGCGTGGGCGGCAGTCTGCGCATGAACGCCGGTTGCATGGGCGGCGATATGTGGCAGGTATTCAGCTCCGCCACCGCGCTGGATGAAGATGGCGATGTGGTGCGTTTCCACAAGGAGGACATGGAGCCAGCCCGCTACCGCAGCATCCCCGATTTCGAACACAACATGGTGGTGGAAGCAGCCTTCCGCGGCACCCCCGGCGACAAAGCCGCCATCGAGGCCGCCATGGAGGACTACCGAGCCCGCCGCAAGAACAGCCAGCCCATCCAGCCCAGTGCAGGCTGCACCTTCCGCAACCCGGAGGAAATCCCCGCCGGCAAGCTCATTGAGGAGCTCGGCCTGAAGGGCTACAGCATCGGCGGTGCCCAGATTTCCACCAAGCACGGCAACTTCATCATCAACACCGGCAACGCCAAAGCAACGGATGTGACCGAGCTCATCAACCACATCGTGCGCACGGCGCAGAAGGAACGAGGCATCACCCTGCACGAAGAGGTGCAGGTCATCGGCGACCGCGAACCTCAATTCTAACTACATTCTCCCATGAAAGAACTGAAGAAAGACACGAAGATTGCCCTGCTGATGGGCGGCCCCGGCTCTGAACGCGATGTTTCCATTGCCTCCGGCAACGGGGTGCTGGAAGCCCTGCGCAGCGAAGGATTCACCAACGTGACTCCCGTGCTGGTGGACAGCGAGCGGCCCGAAATCCCGGAGGGCACAGAACTGTGCTACAACATGATTCACGGCACCTACGGTGAGGATGGCGGCCTGCAGTCCTACCTGGAGGCGCTTGGCCTGCCCTACACCGGTGCCGGTTCCGAAACCAGCCGCAACTGCTTTGACAAGGTGCTCACCAAGAAGTTCTTCATTGCCGGACAGGTACCCACCCCGCTCAGCGAAACCATCGCGGCGGGGCAGATGCCCACCCTGCCCGTTCCCTGCGTCATCAAGCCGCCTTGCGAGGGTTCCTCCGTGGGCGTACACATCGTGCACAATGCCGCCGAGCTTCCCGCCGCCGTGGAGGATGCCTCCAGATACGGCAAGGAAATCCTGGTGGAGGAATACATCAAAGGCAAGGAGCTCACCGTGGCCATTTTCAACGGAGAGGCCCTGCCGGTTGTCCATATCTGCCCCCGCAGCGGGTTCTATGATATGAACAACAAGTACCCCTCCCTGTATGGCGGTGTCGGTTCGGACTATATCTGCCCGGCCGATATCAGCGAGGAAGAGACCAAGGCAGTGCAGGCCGCAGCCGTGGCCGCCTACAAGGCGTTGAACGTGGAAGTATACGGCCGTGTGGACGTGCTGCTCACGGATGACGGCAAGCCTTACGTACTGGAAATCAATACCATTCCGGGCATGACGGGAGCCTCCCTCTTCCCCAAGGCCGCGAAGGCAGCCGGTATTTCCTACGGTGAACTCTGCACCCGCATTGCGGAAGTTTCCCTGAACCAGCCGCGCGGCTGAGCCTCGCGGATTCTTCATGTCAAAACGCAACCAGTACCGCACTCACTATGGCGAAGGCCACCAGGCCTCCGCCAATGTGCGTCTGTTGGAAGCCGCTCTCACGCTCAAACAGCGGTTCTTCAGCAAAGTGGCCCTGCGCCGCGGTCTGAGACGCCTGCGCCGCTGGGGACTCATCCTGCTCATCATCATCCCCATTATCGCAGGGCTCATCTGGGGCGGCATGACCGCCGTGGAAAAGGCCTGCAGCCTCAGCATCGATAAAGTGACTTTCGATGCCCGCCAGAAGCTCATCAGCAAAGAACAGGCCCTGCAGATTCTCGGCATTGAAGGCTCCATCAACATGGCCACGCTGAACACCGGCGCCATGAAAGCCAGGCTGGAGGCCAACCACAGCATCGAATCCGCCGATATCCGCGCCGAACTCCCGGATACCCTCCACATCGAAATCAACGAGCGCATTCCCGTGGTCTACGTGGAGCAGGCCAGCGGCGCCGAAACCGGCAACCGCGTGCGATTCTTCATGGATCCGAACGGGCACCTCTTCCCCGTCATGCCGGAGTACCACCGCAACTTCATGGGCGTGCCGGTCTGGTATCTGCAGCCCGGCGATGTGGCAGAATTTACCGCCGGCACCGTGGTAAGCGATGACAAGCGCCGCCCCATCGTGGAACTGGTGGCCGCCGCCAACATGTACAGTCTGGTGGAAATTCCTGCCATCCGCGAAATCTTCCGCCCGAAGGACTGGAAAATCATTGTCACCCTCGAAGGCGGAGCCGAGGTGCTCATGCAGGTCTATGACATCAAGGGGCAGATGGAGCGGCTCTCCATGATTCTGGAGCACTGCCGAGCCACCCAGCGCCGCCCCCGCAGCATCAACGTCATCCCCCGCATCAACCCCACGGTCATCTACGCCGGGGATTCCGGCTCCTGAATCGGGCCCGATGCCAAACATGTAAAACAGGAAAGGGTTATGCGCACCGGCATAACCCTTTCCTGTTTCTGCTACCACAGACGGGACTCGAACCCGTACGAACTTTAACATTCGGGAGATTTTAAGTCTCCTGCGTCTACCATTCCGCCACTGTGGCAGATTGCGGACTGAATTCAACCACATTCTGCCTGCCA
Organism: uncultured Akkermansia sp.; assembly: GCA_964611765.1. Lineage (GTDB taxonomy): Bacteria > Verrucomicrobiota > Verrucomicrobiia > Verrucomicrobiales > Akkermansiaceae > Akkermansia. The sequence continues at coordinate 14,104 of CAZTAX010000040.1, forward strand.
ATGCAAGCAAAAAGCACATACTGACAGGGTAGCCCGCCGGCTTGCCCCAAAGGTTGAGCATGGTAAGCGATAAATGGGAATTTGGCGTTCCGCCAAAATTACGAGTTACGAATTACGAAT
>CAZTAX010000041.1:0-11703 GCA_964611765.1 uncultured Akkermansia sp.
CCATTTACCTTGATGCGAACCTTGTTGACGGCCGTTTTCTTTTCTTTCCAGTTATAGAAACCACCGTCTTCCCCGCGCACCAGAACGTCATCCTGGTATACGGTTACGGGGCCGGCTAATATAGCATCACCTGATTCCAGCCGAGCTTCAAGGGATGGGGTGTGAATGTCGGAGCCGCTGTCTGTGCGGAGCCGGATGGGATTCTCCTTGCCCGCCGTGTACAGAAATACGTTTTTGTCCTGGTCGTATGAGATGGTACCCCCATCATTGGTGACTTGCAGTGTGTCCGGAATTTCCGGTGCCTGCCTGCCCAGACCGCTGACAGTGCGATTCGTGATGTCCAGGATGGGGTTGACGTCGTTCTTCCCATCGAAAAGATCCTCAGGAAGAGGAACCAAATCTGCACCATGTGCAGGAATCTGGGCAAATCCACCCAGTATCAGGGCGAGTGCGAGCTTTCTGCGACGATTCTTCCGTTTCATATATTGCTTCCCCATCGATGCTACCTATTCTGCCCTAATATTACGGGATTGTCAAGCTTCTGTCGCGACCTCATCCTCGGATTTTAAAGGTTTGCCGCAGTATCTGGTGATGAGCCGCTCCGGTGCATTATACAAATCAACCACGACCAGGCAATCCAGCGTGTCTCCGAACTCGGCATCGACGTTAAATGATACCATTCTGCCGTTCAGACGGAGATATTGGCGGAGAAGGACGGGGATGCTGCGGCCGTCCGGCTCCAGATCACTGACCATGGCGCTGAACAGGCGCAAATCGGCAAGGCCTGTCGGCAGCAGGCGCGCATCCTCGCTGAGTAAGTCCATGTTTTTCGGGGGGGTCTTGGCTTGCACGTCTTCGGCCAGTTCTTTATCCAGACAATGGCATTTGAGGTATTCGTGAATCAGCGTGCGGGAGCGCTCTGTGTAATCCGATGATACACTGACGGTCCCGTACAGATAGCGATACTGCGGGTATTTGATGACAAAGTGGCCGATACCCATCCACAAGGTATCCAGAGAGGCCGGGTGTTTCTGGTATGGGGCGGTGATGAATGCACGCCCCATTTCCAGGCCATTTTTGACGTGATTGACAAATTTGTTTCCGAATGTGAAGAATTCGGTGTTGTAGATGCCGGTGCTGCCCCGGCTTGTCACAATGGCATCCGTTCGTCCCATGCGGTAGGCTCCGGCAATGCGTTTTTTCGCCGGATCCCACATGATGAGGTGGTCATAGTACCGGTCGTATTCATCCGTGTCGCAGACTGTGCCGGAGCCTTCTCCAACGGAGCGGAAGGTGATTTCCCGCTGCACTCCGATTTCATGCAGCAGTTTGGGAATGCGACTTCCCTGAGCGGTGTAAATCTGCAGTCCGGTGCTTTTGTGAGTGTAGAGCAGGTGATCTTCAGCCGGGAGCGAATCGATTTCTGCCTGGAGCTCTTCCGGCGATACCGGCTCCGCGACAGGGGCCAGAACGCGGGGGAACTCCATGCTGCAGGCCGCTGCCGTATCAGGGTAACGCAGCATCATGGTGCTGAGCCGCAGGTAGTCCGAAAGCGCGGAATCAGTCGGCAGTAGTTCAAGACGACTGCCGGGAATCGGCTTGCCTACGCGTACCTGGTGCAGGGTGCGCCGGTCGCGTTTGATTTCTCTCGCCAGGAGCGCAGAGCGTTTATCTTTCCACTTGCGGGTGACGAATTGGAACAGTGCTCCATTCTGGCCGGAGAAATGCATGGGCACCACCGTGGCCTTGGTCTTGCGGATGATGGCGGCCATGTTTTCCTGCCACGGATCATCGATCACTCGTCCGTCTTCCTCAGACCAGGAGGCGGCAGAACCGCTGGGGAAGATGATGAGACAGTGCCCGTCGCGGAGCCATTTGAGAATCTCGCGCATGCCGCTCATGTTGGCACGCTTGGCCGCTTCTCCGCCGTAAACATCCACGGTAATCTGGTAGGGGCGCATGCCGCGTACGCAGTGCAGGAATTCATTGACAACAATGCGTACATCGCTGCGTGCTTTCATAACAACATCACCTATCATGATTCCGTCCGACATGCCGTGAGGGTGATTGCTCACGATAACGCAAGGGCCTTCAGCCGGGATGTTTTCAAGGCCTTTCACTTCGTAATTCAGAGGAAGATGCTTACAGGCAAGTCTGAAGAAATTATCAGTGCTGCCGGCTTTCATGTCATCTTCCACTTTGGAATGGGCCACATTGAAAACATGGAATCCGAGCAGCCTTTCTCCCAGGTTCAATAACCATCCCGGCCACTTTTTTCCACCGGGAATATGCTCCCCAAGATCCATGATTTTTGCATTCATAACTTGTTGCTCAGTGTTACTGCACACTGCTGATGACATCATAACACATGCTGCCAGTTGGGGTCAACGTCAAAACTCAAGGATTTGTTATTTTACATACGCGCGTGCCCCATAGATTTTGTAATCAATAGAAATATCAGCAACATTTTGGAAGAAGCCCCCCTTCAGCTCGATAAATTGATGTTTATCGGGCTGAAAGCCCGAGGAATTTTGAGCCCACGGAGTGGGCGTTATAAAGTAGACAGGGGAGCAGCCGCGTAGCGGCGGAACCCCTGGTAACAGATAAAACAAAAAGGAACCCCGCAAGGGGTGGCATAAAGCGTTGCGCCATATTATTCTACGCATTATACCACCCATTCCATGGGTTCCAATTCCTTCTTCGTTTAAGCAGGGGTTCCGCCGCTACGCGGCTGCACCCCTGCCTGCTCTATACCGCCCACTCCGTGGGCTCAGAATTCCGCTCACCTGCGGCTCGCCAAACATCAATTTATCAGGCTCATTGCTCAAACTTTGGGACACTTGTGGTTATTTTACGAGTGCAGGGAGAAGGTAATACTGGTGCGCACCCGGGCGGCAACGGGTTTTGCGCCTCGGAATGCGGGGCGGAATCGCCAGTGCTGCATAATCCAGCTCCGGGTGTGGCGAGCCAGTTGGCTGTTGCCGGAGCTGTTGGTGATTTCCACTTCAGTGGGGCGACCGGCAGGGGAAACGTAGATGAGAATATCTATGCGGCCTTGCAGGCGGCGTTGCTTTAATCGGGGTGGGTAGGGTGGCCTGGGGCAGCTCAGATAATCCGGCGGAGTGTAGGATTCCATCTTTCCGGCCGCAGCAATTTCTGTTTTGGACGGAGCCGATGGTGCAGCCGGCTTCAGAAGTGCGGAAGCGTTTGTTTCAAGTGTGAGTTCCGCATCTGATTCGATTTCATCCAGGAACCTTATTTCCCCGGTTGGTGAGAGTTCCATCGAGGGAATAACAGGCATCTGCGGCAAATCCGGTATCGAAACGGAAGCCAGGGTAAGGGAAGGCCTTGCCTTTTCAAGTGGCGGTGCTTTTGCTGCCGGATAGAAAGGAATCCCGGTAAAATCACATCCGGATGCAGTCGGTTGCAGGATAGATGACTGCGAGGCCAGCACCGCAATGCAGCATGCAGATGCTGCGACTCCAAGCGAACATCGCGCAACCTGCCGCATGCGGCGGCGGGCCAGGGTGGCAGCAGGCGTGTGGATGATGTGTATCATGGTGCATTTCTGACCCAGAACAGGTGGGCATCCAGTGCGTCAAAACACCAGGGACTGGGAGGAATGCTCAGATGCGGGTGGTGCGTCAGATAAACCCGGTTTTCTTTCCAGCCGGGCAGCCAGATGGCGTTTTCATAGACCAACTTATCTATCTCTGCCAGATTTTCAGCAGTGGGTGATGATTCAAACCGCTCCAGTGCATCCTGCAGTTCAGCGGATTCAAGCCCGAACGGGGAAAACTCCGGCGCTGCTGAACGGTCGAGAAAAAGCTTCGGAGCGGGCTTGTCGGGCGCGGGAACTGCCCAGAAGGCAAGCTCATGGCTGCGTTCCTGCAAGCGTTGCCGGCATGTTTGCCATGGTACCGGTGCAGGCACGATTTCCACCCCGCAGACTTTCGCTCCCTGAACCAGGAAATTGACCAGGTTGCTGATTTTTTCGTGGGGTGTGTAGAGGAGCTGCACGCTCAGCCGCGTGCCGTCCGGCTTGCGCAAAATCCCATCGCTCCCGGTGGCTGTGAAACCGGCCTTGGCGAAACATGCTCGCGCGGTTGCTGCGTCGAATCTGTATTGCGGGGTGTTTGCCGGGCTGAGCTTGCCATAGCCGCTGCTGAAGGTGGAGAGACGCTGTCCTTCGCCTCGCATCATAACATCCAGCGCTCCGTCCATGTCCAGGGATTGCATGAGCCCCCGGCGAATGTGGACATCAGGAAGGGTTTGAGCGTTGCAGACAATGCCGTAGGGAGGCAGAGGGTACTCAGCATCGTACACCTGGGTGAGCAAGGCTTCGTTGTTCGCCATCATTTCCTGCCAGGTAGCTATGTTCCGGGTTTGCAGAGCATCCAGCTTGCCTTTTAACAGAAATTCCCATACTTGGGCTTCAGAGGTGAGAAAGTGGTATTCTAGCGTATCGGCGTTGAATCGGTTCCGGCAGAACGGTAGTTTTTCTCCCCACCAGTCTTTCACTCGCTGCAGCACAATGAGCCTGCCTCGCTGTACTGTTTTTACCCGATAAGGACCCGTTGCCGGAGGAATGAGCTGTGCGTATCTTTCCCGGAAATTGCTGTTGAAATCTGCGTAGAATCCCGGTTCTGCGGCATGTAGCAAACGGCAGGCATCGAGCAGGTCAGCCCCCTTTCGCAGTGTGATGGAGAGCAGTGAATCACCGTGGCAGAAGGCTCCTGAAATGAGGGAACAGATGCTTTCAAACTCTGCACATTTCTGCTCAGCCTGCAGAAGGAGGGCGAGCAGATAGTCATCCGCACGTACCGGGCGACCATTGTTGTAACGCGCTGCCGGATTCAGCTTGAAATAGATGGTAAGCCCGTCTCTTGCCCAGGCTGTTGCCACACCGGCAGTTGCTTCCCGGGTAAGCGGATGGCGGGCAAGCAGCGGGATTTCCGTAGCCAGATGCAGGTTCTGGTGAAAGAATTGGACTGTTCCGCCGAAGCGCAGGAAGTGAGCAGGAAAGGGGCCGGCGCTGCTCAATCTCACTGAGCCGCCCTTCCGGGCCTCGTCTGAGCCGGGAACCGGGTGCCCCTCTGCCGTCTGCCAGCAAAGGTTGCCGGGCATCGGGGCATGGCGTTGCAATGTGATGCCGGTTATTCTGCTGAGCCGATTGTCAAAATCGGGGGGGTAGGCGGCGGTGCTTTGATTCAGCTCATCCGGTTGTGGTGCCTGCCTGGTGGCACCGGTGGCCCACCAGGCTACCAGTACCACCAGCAGTGAGACGATGGTAAGGAAATACTTCATCAGAAGGTAACGGTGCAGCCGCCGTATACAGCCGTTCCGGCGTTGATATAGGACTGGCAGTAGTTCATATAGTCCGTTTCGGAGACATATTTCTGATTGGTAAGGTTTTCCACCCGCAGGTGCAGGATAAGGTGTTCATTCACCTTATACCGGGCGTACCAGCGCAGCGTATAGTAGGCATCCAGCGTGCCGGGGGTTTCGCCCTGGTAGTTCGAGCGTCCGCTGGCTGCGGAGAGCCCTATGCCGGTGGTGAATCCTTCCAAGGGTGAGGTGTGAATATCGGCCGTCCAGGTCTGGCGAGCCGTGTAGGCAAGTTGCTCCCCGTTTGAACTTTTAGGGTCACACAGCGTGAGACTGAGTGAGTAACCCGTTTCCCAGTGCTCCTCCCAGGTGCCGCTGAGACTCAATTCAATACCCTGGCTCGTGTCGTGCCCGCCGGAGTTGTAGAATGTTACCGGGGTGCTCAGGTAATTGCTTCTGATGGCATCTTCCGTGCGTATCCAGAACAGGGTGATGCCGGCAAAGTGTCCGGGCGTCCATTCATGTTCCAGCCCGATATCGGCGCTCCAGCTGGTCTGGCAGTCCAGCGAGGGATTCCCCCGGTAGGAGTAATATGCGTCTGAGTAACTGCCGGAAGAGCGTTGGAATGCAGTAGGCGCCTTGTACCCGCGGGCTATGGAGCCGCTCAGGCGGGAGCGTTCATCATTGAAACTGACGCTGCCGGCAGCGCGTGCCGTGTACAGGGAGCCGAACACGTCGCTCTCATCCCAGCGGAGGGCCAGCGAGTTATCCCACCCGGCAGTGGGCGTGATGCGGTGCTCTGCAAACAGACTGAACACGTTTTCCTCATGGTCAGAGCCTTTATCTTTCTGCCCGGCATTTTCATAGTCGTGCTGGCTGTGCATGTAGCCCAGGCCTGCCGTGCTTGCCTGGTGGCGGCACCAGCGGTAGTCATTGCGCCAGTTCAGCTGCACATTGCGCAGATCATGGTTGCTGCCTTTGCCGAAAGCATAATCGGCGCCGTAATAGCCCCCGCTCAGTTCCGTGTTGAAGGCGTGGCTGAGCCGTTTCTCCAGCGCGGTGGATACCAGATTGGTCCGGTAGCTGAAGTGCGGGTCGCCCCAGGTGCCCGGGGATTGGTAGCGGGCATCGCTGCGGCGGTAGGTGATGCGTGCGTGGGTATCACCATCCGGTCGGTAGTCCAGGCGCAGGGCTTCCTGTTTGTTGTCATAGTTTCCGGCTTTCGGGTCGTCCGGTTTTGCCCCGTTCACTTTCCTTAAGTCATTATCGCTAGTCTCGTAGGTGGCGGAGAGGAAGTAGGAGAGCGTATTCTGCTGCCCCTGGGTCGTCAGATTGCCGGTATATGAGGAAAAACTGCCGACTTCGTTGAAGAGGGTGCAGCCCGGCTCTCCCTGACCCTCCGGCGTTTCCATGTAGATGACGCCGCCCACGGCTCCACTGCCGTAGATAGCCCCCTGGGATCCTTTCAGTACTTCCAGGGTACCAAGGTCGAACATGTTGGTCCGCGCCATCACGTTGGGGGTGAGGTTGCAGCCTTGCGTGTTGTCGTAGAGGCGCATGCCGTCCAGCATGGGCAGGGTATGCTGCCCGCTGCTCATGCCGCGTATGACGATGTTGTTGATATTTCCCCGCTGATTTGAGCCGCCGCCGGATTCGACGTAGACGCCGGGCACGCGGGTGAGAGCTTCGCCCAGGTTGAGTACTCCTTCCTCTCGGAGTTGCCGGGTATCCAGCACGGTGACGGAGACTCCGGTGCTGTCATAGGGCACCGCAGCGCCCCCGTGGGCTGAGACGGTAATGGGAGCCAGCTCGGTGACTGGTAATTCTGCAGCATGAACCGCAGTGTTCAACCCTGCCAGCAAGAGAGCAGGTACAACGCGTATGGAACTTCCGCCGGAAGCCGTTCTTTTTTTCTTCATTCTGTTGGTGGCCGTTGAACAGACGGTGCATCGCCGTCCGGAGTCGTTGGCGAACCCCCATGGCTGGCATTCCGACTGAGTGCTCACGACATCTTGCGTGGCACAACACGGTTGCGGCACAGCGACGGATTCTCACCGTCTTCCCCATCTATTTCCTGCGGCTTCCCGCCGCCTCCGGGGGGGCTCTACGCGCAGAAACTCCTGCGCGGTACGCATTTATCTGACCACATCTGCCCCCGGGTGGTCAAGTCAAATCTGCGTCCCGACGGTGATGATGGCGGGGATGCTCAGGTCGTGCGGCTCTGTGGGAATGAAATCCACCACCTGCTCGTTAAAGGCCAGAGCAAGTATTTCTGCTTTGGTGCAGAGGGGGATGAAGCGGTCGTAGAAACCGCCGCCGTATCCCATGCGCTCGCCTCTGCGGGTGAAGGCTACGCCGGGTACGATGAGAATATCAATATCCTCCGGTTGAACGGCCGGAGTGTGCGGTGCCGGTTCGGGGATATTCATGGCTCCGGGCCGCATGTCGGTCGCGACGTCTCGTACCTCGTGAAATCGAAGCTTGTGCCCCGGCAGGCAGAGAGGAAATACAAAGCGGTGCTGCGGGTATTGCTGCAGGAGCGGCAGCAGATTCACTTCATGGGGCAGGGGGGCGTAGATTCCCACGCATAGCCCGCTGTTTTGCAGCCATGGTGCCAGCCGTTCACGCAGGGCTGCAGAACGCAGTTGCGCCGGGTCGGCTGCTGCTGCGGCTTTGAGCCGTTGCAATACCTCCCGGCGCAGTGCTTTCTTGGCTGTAATCATTTATTCGATCGCGGAGGGATTGCGCCCGAACAATGCCAGCATGCGGCCGGTGTTGCCTTTCTCCACGCGGTAGGAATAGAAAGTTTCCAGGTCGGCCGCAGTATCCAGACCGCTGTCGGTGATGTTCTGCGGGGCAATGCCGGCTTCCTCCAGCTGCTGCTTAATCATGGTGACAATGTCCACCTCATAGTGCGGAGGCCGGATGCAGGGGGAAATGACGGCGATGCAGTTTTCTGCATGCACTCCCAGCACCTTGTACATGGCTGTGAGCGTTTCGCCCACAATGTTCTGCAGAGTGCCGGCTTTTCCGGAATGAATCAGAGCGCGGCACTGGCTTTCCTTATCGTAAATCCAAACAGCAGCGCAGTCAGCCACGTAGATGCCCAGGCAGCAGTCAGCCTTGCCGCCGCAGAAAAGAGCATCCACGCCTTCTACCGGATACGAGCAGCCGATATCGCCTACCAGAGCGACCTTGTTGCCGTGAATCTGCTGGGCTCGACGCAGCATCTTGGGGGCAATGCCTCCTTCTTCCATTACCGCTTCGTGCGTGGGCGTGAGTGCCGAAATCACTGCGGCTCGGTCAGTGGTGGTGGCTATTCCCGGTACTCGGGTGATGAATCGGGCGAAATTCTCAGGATAATCATTGAGAACCTTCAGGTAATCTGGTGAATAGTTACTCATACTGGATTGATCAATCAGACGATGCTCTTGCGGACTGCTGCGCGACGGGAAATGACGCGGCGGGCGCTGCTCATGGGGCTGGCCTCATCATCTCGTGCCATCATTTGTGCCAGATCGTTCGCAATTGTGCTGCGCATGTCGGCCACCAGTCTGCGGCCTTGTTCCGTGATGCGCACCATGATCTTGCGGCGATCGGCTGCTGCGGTGTAGCGCTTCAGGTGGCCCAGTTCCTGCAGCTTGTCAATCATGCCGGTGGCTGCGGCTGTGGAATGTCCCATCATCTTGGCTATATTGCTCATGGACAGGCACTCTTCCTCCGCCAGGTAGGCCAGCAGGAAAAACTGTGGGAACGAGACTTTACCCTTGGTCAATTTAGGAGAGAGACGCAGAATGCAGCTACGCTGGGAAAACAGAACGAAATCAGCAAGGTTCTGTACGTCCTGTTCCTTTTGTGTTTCTGCGCTTGTATTGAGGCTTCGAGTCATGTTAAGCTTGGGGCTGTTCCTTTACGATATTACGGCTTTGCGTAATTTTTGCAAGCCCAAAATTTCAGCCAGTGCTAACGATTTCCTGAGTAGACGCGTATGTTGGGGTAAGATGCGTTCAGTGGTGCCGCATCTTGTGGTTTATGATAGATAAAAAAGTTTAACGGGCGACAGGTAGTGTGGTGGGTTACTTGCTTTCAGGTGCTGCAATGTGGAGAATATTGCGCATTTCCTGACTCATGAGCCCAGCCTGTTCCAGCCGTTCGATGTGGTTGCGGATGGCATTCCAGACGGTGTTGAATGCTTCCATCCGGGTCTGTACGGCCATGTAGTCCTGGATGGTGGGTTCCGGGAGGGCTCGCTGAGTTTCCACAAGTGTGTCACACTCCTTTTTCAGCTCCTGCAGCCGGGGAATGGCGGCTTGGGCAGAAGCTTCATCCTGGCAGGAGTTCAGACAGAGTTCCGTGCGCGACAAGAATTCGATGATGGCCGTGGTGAGGTCCACATGGTTGGTCGGGGCGGGGGACTGAGCTGATGCTGAAAACGCGAGAGCGAGGGCAACGAAAAGGTGTTTCATAGGTCAGCAGTGGGTTCTGTGCCCTTTGGTACCGAGCAATTTGATGGGGGTTCCGCAGCCGGGACAGTTGTAGCTCCAGAAGGTGAGCAGGTGAAGGGCTGTTGCAAAATTGTAACCCAGAAGTGGCAGATGATGTGCGGCTCTGTTGCGGATGTAATGACTGAAACGGAAGATGCGCATGTGACAGACCGGACACGTTGCGCACCTGGCCACATACATGTATACAAGGCAGGGAACAACAAAAACTATGACCGCCAGGATCCAGAGAACCACATCCGGCATGTTATTAGTAAGCATCAGATAGGGAAACACCACAATACTCGCCAGAGGGATGAGGAGAAAGAGCGTGCAGAACGCTGCCAGAATGGCTGTCGGCCGGTGGGTGCAGAGCACCGGGCTGTGCATGATCATCTGCTGTTTGTGTGGATTCCGCTCGCTTGAATGGCGCGAAGAACGAGAACTTCTTCTGAATTCTGTCACGGGTTCAGCGCTGCGCCAGCCATGTGGCCTTATGCCAGGTGCTTTTTCCGGGAGTGCTTCGGAGACGAATAAGGAACGGACTTTTTCGGGGGTGATGGTAAATGTCCTGTCCGGGAAGAATGCTTTGGCCTGTTCCAGATCCCGGCTGAGCTGGGCTGCTGAGGTATTGCCCAATTGCCCCTCTGAAGAAATCCCGCAGAGCGCGAGTTCATCGCGCTCTGCGGGACTAAGGGAATTGTAGGAACCGGGCTGCATAATGATATGGAGGAGGTCAGCCTAAGGCATTGAGCATGGCTTCGAGCTGGGCGGTCTTGGTTTCCCATTCGGTCAGGCGGGCGCGTTCCTGATCCACCACGGCAGCGGGGGCGCGGTCCACGAAGGATGCGTTGCTCAGCTTACCCTTGCTCCTGGCTATTTCCTTGGCCATCTTCTCCAGTTCCTTGGTGATGCGGGTACGCTCGGCGTCCACATCGACCAGCCCTTCCAGCGGCAGGAAGAGCTCACCCAGCGGGGTGAGGGCGGTGGGGGTACCCTTCGGTGCTTCGTAGGCGGGATTCACCTCGGCGCTCTGGGCACCGGCCAGCAGGGCCAGGCGGGCAGCCAGGTCGGCGTCTACGGGCAGGGCGGGCTTCAGCACGAACTTCACCTTGCGGTTGGTGGCCAGATTGTATTCAGCCTTCAGGTTACGGGCTTTGTTGGCTGTGTCGTACAGGGCGGTGGCTGTGGCGCGGGCCTTGGAGATTTCCGTGCTGTCCAGGCCGGAGAGCAGGGCATCGGCATTGGGCAGGGCTGTGCCCATGAGCGGCTTGCCATCCTTCGCAAAGCCCAGGCTGGCCCACAGTTCTTCCGCGATGTGCGGCATGATGGGAGCAAGCAGGGCCAGATAGTGGCGCAGCACGGTGTCCATGGTGAAGAGCGTGGCGTTCTTCACGGCGGGGTCGCCCTCGCGCAGGTCGTTCTTCACGGCTTCCAGGAACAGAGAGCAGTACTCATTCCAGAAGAAGGTGTAGAGCGCCTGGGTGTAGGTGTTGAATTCGTACTTGCCGAGGCCATCTGCCACGGTGGCGTGCAGTTCCTTCAGCTTGGAGAGGATATCGATGTGCACGGCGGTGAACTTCGGTGCAGGCTCGGTGCTGGCAGCTCCCTGCATCATGCGGAAGCGGGCAGCGTTGTACAGCTTGTTGGCGAAGTTCTTGCCTTCCTCAATCTGCTTCTCGTCAAACTTCACGTCCGTGCCGGTGGGGGCGATACGCATCAGACCGAAGCGCAGACCGTCTGCGCCGTACTTGGCGATGAGGTCGAGCGGGTCGGGGCTGTTGCCCAGGCTCTTGCTCATCTTGCGGCCCAGCAGGTCACGCACAATGGAGGTGAAGAACACGTTGCCGAAGGGCTTGCCGCCGGCAAAGCGGTAGCCGGCCATAATCATGCG
>CAZTAX010000041.1:11713-14082 GCA_964611765.1 uncultured Akkermansia sp.
ATTCCTTATCCATGGTGGAGAAGGGCCACAGCCAGCTGCTGAACCAGGTATCCAGAGCGTCCTCGTCCTGCACCCAGTTCTCCGGGTCGGCGGGCGGGTTCACGCCCACATAGATATCCCCGGCGGAGGCATCCTCGGCATCCAGCTTGGTTGCGGCCTGCAGCTCGGCGGCCTTTTCCTTGCGGTACCAGACCGGGATGCGGTGGCCCCACCACAGCTGGCGGGAAATGCACCAGTCCTGGATGCCCTCCAGCCAGTGGGCGTAGGTCTTGCCCCAGTGCGCCGGGCGGAACACGATATCTCCATTGGCCACGGCCTCGGCAGCTTCCTTCACGCAGGGGTATTTCAGGAACCACTGCATGCTCAGACGCGGTTCAATCGGCACATCCGAACGCTGGGAGATACCCACGTTGTTCTCGTAGTCCTCCACCTTCTCCAGCAGCCCCTTGGCCTCGATGAGCTCGATGGACTTATCGCGGGCCACAAAGCGGTCCAGCCCGTGCAGCTCGGGGCAGCCGGGGCAGTTGATGTGGCCATCGGCCGTGAGGATGTCGATGATTTCCAGATTGTTCTTCATGCCCACCTCAAAGTCGGTGCGGTCGTGGGCCGGGGTAATCTTGAGGGCGCCGGTGCCGAAGTCGATTTCCACGTGCTCATCGGCAATGATGGGGATTTCTGTCTCGCAGAGCGGGCGGATGACCGTCTTGCCGATGAGGTGGGCAAAGCGCGGGTCCTTCGGGTTCACTGCCACAGCCACGTCGGCCATGATGGTTTCCGGGCGCGTGGTGGAAACCAGCAGCTGACCGCTGCCGTCTGCCAGTTTGTAGCGCACGGTGTAAAGCTTGCTCTTGGAGGGAGTCATGATAACCTCTTCGTCCGAAAGGGCGGTGAGGAGCACGGGGTCCCAGTTCACCATGCGGTGGCCGCGGTAGATGAGGCCCTCGTTGAAGAGCTCGGTGAACACGCGGGCAACCTCCGGGGCGTACACGTCATCCATGGTGAAGCGCTCGCGCTCCCAGTCGCAGGAGCAACCCAGCTTCTTGAGCTGGTTGATGATGATGCCGCCGTGCTTTTCCTTCCAGTCCCACACCATGTTCACGAAATCCTCGCGGCCCACATCGAAGCGCGTGCGGGGCGGGTTCTCCTTGGACAGTTCCTTTTCCACTCGGGCCTGGGTGGCAATGCCGGCGTGGTCGGTGCCGGGCAGCCAGAGCACTTCCTTACCCTCCTGGCGGGCGCGGCGGGCCAGAATATCCTGAATTGTGTTGTTGAGCACGTGACCCATGTGCAGTACGCCCGTTACATTGGGCGGGGGAATGACAATGCTGTAAGCGGGCTTGTCGGAATGTGGGTCGGCGTGGAAGCAACCCTCTGATATCCAGCGGGTCTGCCATTTTTCTTCAACTAAGGTCGGTTCGTAAGCCTTGGGCAATTCAGTCATGACGGCGCGATTCTACTCCTTTTGATATCATATATCAAGCCTTTTCGTTATGCTGACGCGCGCTGCGGTCTTGACACATACAGGCTATTGCTGTATGCTCCATGCCTGTCATGAAGTTGATGCGAAATGTATTGATGGCCACTCTGCTGGCAGCTTGTTCGCTGACCCAGGCTGTGGAGGTGGTGCTCTGCGGTGGTGTGGCGCTGCGCTCCTGGGAAAACCTGCGCGGCCCTTCGGCTCATGACAACTGGTGGGCCAACTTTGTGCGCGCGTCTACGGTGTATATCGATAGTGCTCTTGCCAAGGATCCGAAGAAGGATATCGTGTGGATTGTGTACCGCCCGTCCTACATCACACGCGGCAAGGAAAACCAGATTGACTACATCTCCCGCATCCGCGAGACCGCTTGCAAACGCCATCTCCGCCTGAAGTTTGTGGACACTGCCGATGAAGCCTACAAGGCTATCAACCAGGCCCCCCGCAACAAGAAGGACAAGGTGACGGCTTTCTACTACTTCGGTCACAGCAATCCGCATGCCTTTATGCTGGATTACAGCAACTCCGTGATGGCCGCCTCCAAGGCCTGGATGCATGAGAAAGACCTGGCCACCAAAATCAACAGGAACATCTTTGCCCCCGATGCCGAGTGCTGGAGCTATGGCTGCTACACCGGCCGCAGCATGAGCAAGTACTGGAAAGATGCCTTCGGCGTGAGCATGTGGGGCAATACCGAATCCACCCGCTACCAGCCCGTGGGGGAAGGCAAGCTCCCCACCGGCGCAGGTAAGTGGGTGCGCTGAACCAATATGCCGCGTTCAGTATGAGGCTGCTATGCTTTGGGCGTGCTGCTGTCTCGCCCGCTTCCCATTTATCAAACGCGTTGGAACAATTATTCTGCAACTGGATATTCACCCTCTCCGGCAAGTAA
>CAZTAX010000042.1:0-14023 GCA_964611765.1 uncultured Akkermansia sp.
AGGGAGTTGGGCACCCTTTTGGTGACTTCTTTGCAAATGTTATGACGGAGCGGCTAAAAAAAGCCCTGCGCAGCGAAGTGCGCAGGGCTTTTTGTTATCCGCTCCGGCCGCGGCTCGAACGCGGGACCCCAAGCTTAGAAGGCTCGTGCTCTATCCAACTGAGCTACCGGAGCAGCAGAGCGCGCCTATCCTACCACCCGAGCCATCACTTGGCAAGCTTTTATTTGACATTCGGCAAGTCTGCTGTTACGATAAACGCGCGTGGCGAAGCCGCTCACAGAGATTGTTGCGAAATCCCCTGCCTTTGCCGGGGAGCTGGCGAGGCTGCGCCGCGAGGGCACAAAAAAGGAGCCTCTGGTACTGGAGCGCGTGAGCCCCGCTGCCTTTTCCTTTGTGGCGGCCATGGTGGCGGCCGCTTCCGACACACCCCGCCGCGTGTGGGTGGTGGCCGATGCCCTGCCCGTGCAGGAACGCCTGGCCGCGGAGTGGGAGCTCTGGCAGGGGCCGCAGGCCATCTTTGTGCCGGAGCAGGAAATTCACATCAACAACGGCATCTCCGACCCCGACCTGGCAGCCGAGCGTCTGGAGGCACTGCGCGCCATCTCCGGCCCGCCGAAAGAGACTCAGGCAGTCATCGTCACCGCGGCGGCGCTGCAGCAGCCGGCTCCCAGCTTTGCAGCCGGGGGCGGCTTCACCCTCACCCTGCGGGTGGAGGGCGAATACCCGCTGGATGACGTATGCACCGCCCTGCTCGACCACGAATTCGAGCGAGTGGATCAGGTGACCGGGCGTGGTGAATGGAGCCTGCGCGGTGGCATTCTGGATGTCTTCCCCCTGCAATCCGCCTGGCCGCTGCGCATTGAATTCTTCGGCGACGAGGTGGAAAGCATCCGCGCTTTCGATATCGACTCCCAGCTTTCGTTCAGGAAGCTGGACTCCGCCGAGCTGGTGCTGGATGAACCGGAAGCGGACAAACCGCTGGGTGACTGGATTGATAAAAACGACTGGGTCATCAGCCTGCCGGGCTGCGGCGTGCCGGGGCATGTACTGATATACGAACTCCCGCCGGATCGCGAGGAAGTGCTGCCGGATATCGACACCGTGAACGCCGGCGACTGCACCGCCATCTTCGGCACGCCGCTGGGCAGTTTCGAAACGGGAGACTTTGTGATGCAGGAAGCGCGCCGCCAGCTGGCCGGCATGGAGCTCCGCAAATGGCGCGAGCAGAAATGGCGCGTGGTCATGTTCTTCCCGCACGAGGGTGAAAAAGAACGCTTCGAGGAAATCTGCGGCGAGGACGATGCCTGGTCAGGCGTACAGAGCCGGGACGGTGACCTGCCCCTGGGCTTCTCCATCCCCGGTGCCAGGCTGGCTGTGCTCTCAGCGGCGGAAATCTTCGGCCGATACTCCACACCCCGCAACCGCAAGCAAGACGACCGCACCGACCGCATGCGCCGCGAGCGAGCCCAGGCTCCGCTGCGCGAAATTGAGGAGGGTGATTTCGTCATCCACGCTTCTCATGGTCTCGGGAAGTTCGTGGGCATCGTGCGCGATGAAAAGAGCGGCGAGGAGGAAATTCACATCAAGTACGCCGATGGTGTGCTGCTGCGCATTCCGCTGCAGCAGAGCCACCTGGTGTCTAAATATGTTGGACTGGGTGCAAAAACACCCGAACTCAGCAAGCTGGGGGATGCCCGCTGGCGCCGCGCCTGCCAGGCCGCCGAAAAGGCGGTAATGGACTACGCCGCCCAGCTGCTGGAGGTGCAGGCCGAGCGCGAGAGCAACTCGGGCTATGCCCACCCGGCAGATTCCGGCTGGATGTGGCAGTTCGAATCAAGCTTCCCCTACCGCGAAACGCCCGACCAGCTCCGCGCCATTTCCCAGACCAAGGCGGATATGGAAAGCGGGCGCCCCATGGACCGCCTCATCTGCGGCGATGTGGGATTCGGCAAGACGGAAGTGGCCATCCGCGCGGCGTTCAAATGCGTGACCGGAGGTAAGCAGGCAGCCATTCTGGCGCCCACCACGGTGCTGGCCGCGCAGCATTACCGCACCTTCCGCGCCCGCATGAGCGAATACCCCGTACGCATCGAGCTGATGAGCCGATTCACCCCGGCCAGGAAAATCAAGGAAATCGTGGCCGGCATTGCGGATGGCTCGGTTGATATCGTCATCGGCACGCACCGGGTGATTTCCAAGGATATCAGCTTCAAGAACCTAGGGCTCGCCGTCATCGATGAGGAACAGCGGTTCGGCGTGCGGCACAAGGAGCAGTTCAAGCGTATGTTCCGCATGGTGGATATGCTTACCCTCTCTGCCACGCCGATTCCCCGCACCCTCTATGTGGCGCTCATGGGGGCTCGCGACATGAGCACCATCGAAACCCCGCCGCTGAACCGCCTGCCGGTGCAGACCGCAGTTTGCCCGTACAATGAAAAGCTCATCGCGGATGCCATTGAGCGGGAGCTTGCCCGCAACGGGCAGGTATTCTTCCTCCACAACCGGGTGCAAAGCATCGAGAAGATGCGGGACGAATTGCAGAGACTTGCGCCCAAGGCGCGCATTGTGGTCGGCCACGGCCAGATGGACAAGGGCGAGCTGGAGCTCATCATGCGCGACTTCGTGGATGGCAAGGCCGATATCCTGCTGGCCACCAGCATCATCGAAAGCGGCATCGATATCCCGAACGCGAACACCATCATCATCGACCGCGCCGACCGCTTCGGCCTGGCTGATTTGTACCAGCTGCGCGGGCGCGTGGGCCGCGGTGGCCACAGGGCATACGCCTACCTCCTGCTCCCCCGCCAGGCGCTCTGCACCGGAGATGCCCGCAAGCGAGTCTCCGCCATCAAGCAGTATACGGAACTCGGCAGCGGTTTCAAAATCGCCATGCGCGACCTCGAAATCCGCGGCGCCGGCAACCTGCTGGGCACCCAGCAGAGCGGCCACATTGCAGCCATCGGGTTCGAGCTGTACTGCCAGCTGCTCCGCCAATCCATCGAGCGCATGCAGGGCAAAGTGCCAACCATCCGCGCTGAGGCCACCTTCAAGGCAGACTTCATCTGCCTGAGCGAAGCCAGCATGGCCACCCGGGCTGATGCGGATAAACTGCTCGGCGCCTACCTGCCCGCCTCATATATGGAGTCCACCAAGGCCCGCATGGAATCATACACCCAACTGGCACGCGCCTGCACTGTGGACGATGTGGATGACCTGGACCGCCAGTGGCGCGACCGCTTCGGGCCGCTTCCCAGGGAAGTGAGCCACCTGCTCACTGTGCATAAAATCCGCATCCTCGCCACACGGCGCAATATCTCCAACGTGGAGATCAGCGGGCAGAAACTCATGCTCACCCGCAACAACGACTACATTCTGGATAATAAGCGCTTCCCCCGTCTCCTCAAAGTCAAACCGCACGATAAACTCCAGGAAGCGCTCAAAATGTTGCAGTGTATGTAACTTGCGCCAACCTTGTTTCCTCTTCGGGCCGATAAATTGGAATTTGAATTACGAGTAAAAAGTTCCGCGGGCATTCGCCCGCCAGTGTTGAACTATCTGATATACAATGGCGAGCCGTAGGCGAGCGGAGCTTATAATTCGTAATTCGTAACTCGTAACTCGTAATTTTGGCGGAACGCCAAATTCCAATTTATCGAGCTCTGCATTCACACTTTGGGACACATGTGAGTTTGTGGGGGAATTTTGTTTTTTTACTTGACCAGGGTCGAAATATAGAGTATGCTCCACCTAGACCATACTCTAGCTTTTGCAGAGTACAGGAAAAACCGATCCAATAGAACACACACACTTATGAAGAAACTTCTACTGACTGCCAGCATGACTCTGTGCGCCCTGACCGCCCAGGCTACCGCCAACATCACCGGCTACTGGACCACCATCGACGATGAGACCAAGGAAGCCAAAAGCGTGGTGCAGGTATACGAATATCAGGGTAAGTACTACGGCCAGGTAGTTGAGCTGCTGAAGAACCCTGGTGCCAAAGCCAAGATCAAGGGCAGCCCCTCCATCAAGGGTCTCACCATCATCTGGGATCTGGAGAAGGACGGCAAGACCTACAGTGGCGGCGAGATTCTTGACCCGCTGAAGGGCAAGGTATACGGCTGCGAGATGTGGCGCGAAGGCGAAAAGCTTATTGTGCGTGGCAAGATTGCCTTCCTCGGCCGCAACCAGACCTGGCTGCCGAACAAAACATTCAAGGGTACGGACGCAGCACCGACCCCGAAGAAGCCAGCTCTTTAAAACAGAGCATCAATGAGAGAGACCGGAGAGGCGGAACACAAGTTCCGCCTCTCTTCGTAAGCAGAGCATTGGATAAGGCTGCGACTTAGCGTCTGCTTCTCATTTGGCGCATATATCGGTACCCCCCATGCAACAAGGGACAGAAAACGCGCATTCTTAATGGAATGCGCGTTCTGAAGCTTATGTTGCGGAGCGTTTAGATATCCCAGTTATCGAGCCACTTGAAGGATACGATGCGGAACTGGCGCCCCATGACCTTGTTGGTGTTGGTCAGGCCTTCGCCCTTCGTGCCATCCGGGTTGTATTCCACATCCTGCGGGTCATTAGAGGGATCCACATAGTTCATGGTGCGCTGCACCACAGCCTCGCACCAGGCCTGCGCCAGGATAGCCTTATTCGGGTTGCGGACGCAGCCGTATGAACGCACAATGAAGGTGTCATCGCGTACTGTCAGGATATTACCCAATGAGGCAAGCACATCGCTCTGAATCAGATAGCCCGGCGCAGCAGTGTGCAGAGAGCCCATACCGGCAGCCGGATTCCTGAACATCTGTCCACGAGCCTCAGGCACCTTCACGTCATTGAAATCACGGTTGATATCTGTTGCATCGATTGCAGCCTGCAGCGCGCCCTTCAGACCGTTCTCCCCCTGTTCCAGACGACGGTTGATGAAGTCAGACATGCTCAGGAACGGCCCGCGCTTACGAACCTGATCCACCATTTCCTCCGCAAGCTTACGAATTCCTTCAGCTTCGAGCATACGAACCTCACCCCAGGCAGAAGCTATGCCGCCATCACGGAAAGCGGAGGAGCCCTGCATCATGCTGTAGCCACCCAGGCCATCCACGCTCTTATCGGTGGTAGAAAGCATGAAGCGGGAGAAGAGAACCTGATTGTCGCTCTTTCCATCCTCGACAAAGGTCAAGCGGTTGTTCTTGGCGGCCACCAGCTTGCGCTTAGCCAGGCCCTGCAGAACGGCTGCCCACGCCTCGACGGAGGTGGAGTTCACGTTGAAACCACCATCAATCATCAGATACTGGGCAATGTACTTCCACCCATCCTCAGCCATGATTCGCTTGATTACCTGTTCGTCATTATAGGGTGTATTGACGCGCTTATAGCGGGACACAGGCAATTCTTCATCGCCATTGAGGAACTTCTTCAAAACCTCCTCAGCCTCAATTTTTCCGCTCTTTGCCGGCATATCGGAAACAGAGGAACAGAACCAGCGATCCCACATAGCGTCGTTAATCATCAGGCCGTGGTCAAAGAAATCACCGAAAATCTTGGCATTGGTGGAAAAATCATTGGCTTCTGTGTTATTCTGGAAATAGGTGTACACATCATCTGCCGGCAAGCAGGGGTCAGCAAAGGCATTGCCGATACCCACGCCGGGCACGCCGGCCTGATACTGCATGCGACGAAGCGCACCCTGAGTCACGTAATCACCGGAAGTGCTGGACTTATACCAGCCGGGCTGAAGTCGCATACCGGAAAAACCTGCGAGGGAGAAAGGAGGATGCACCGGCAACTCGAGCACGGAAGCAAAGGAAACCTGCTCACCTTCACTGGTAATGCCGAGGAAACCGTTGCGACCGATGTTATCCATGGGGGCGCTGTCCATACCGGCACTTACGCGCAGAGCCGCCAGCTGGTACGGATGGTATTTTCGCATCTGGTCATCAGGATTGATGATGGCACTACCCCAGAATGCAGGGCTGGAATGCTGCCAGATTTTAGCACGGTAGTCACCCTGGAAGATAACCGAGTTCGTCTGAGAACCGGCTGACTTGGCCACAACACCAACGGCGCCGATGTAGTACGGCACATCCGGGTCATCCTGAGAGCCGTCTGTCTTCCACTCGGAATCCTTTCCACCGCAGAACTGGGTATCGGTCTCGCCGACATTCTTCGGGTCATACCAGCCCAGCACAAAGCGCTGCGGGGATATACCGCGCTTATTAGTACCCGTATCAGCCGAAGTTGGATTGCCGGCACTATTATACCCGGTAAAAGACGTGAGACATTCGGCATGTTTCGGAGCAAACCACTTACCATCCGTATTCATGCTGTTGGGGTCACCCTGTCCCAGGCGCAGTTTCACATAGAACTTGCCGGAATCAATATTTGTCTGGGTAGGCAGACCTGGAGTATTCGCCTGACCGGCACGTCCGGAATAGAAACGAGCCTTGTACCCGGAGACCGAACTGGGGTTATACCCGGGAACCCAGGGATTGCTGAACGGCTTGCTGTAGTCGTCACTCACACGAGCCTTGCCGGGAGAGAAGAAAATCACCTCACCAGGTTCGAATATAATGTCACCGGTCTCATTGCCACTGGAAGCAAGGAAATAGTCACCAAAATCACTACCATAGCGGGCCTGATCCATCAGGTAATTACGCCAGCCGTAGTTCCAGGTATAGGCTTCAGATACGCAGTAGGTATCAATCCACGTTGTCTTGTAAGGCAGGGATTGGGCCCAAAGCTGCTTACCGCGTATACGCATCGGCACATTGTAGGGGTTCCACCACAGGAACATGGGCGCAAAGCACATATCAAGATCGTACGTAGCGTCATCTCCGGCCATGGCTGAAGCCGTTTTAGTCACCAGACCGAAGTTCGACATGAAAGCCAGCAACACCGGCGTGCGGGCGTAACCGGAAGCTGTGCTGCCTTCTTCCAGCATCGAACGCGTATCATAGAAAGTCTGTCCGAGTTCAACACCATTCATCTCCTCAGGGTTGTCCTTATAGTTCATTTTGCGGTCAAAGGCAGACCCGCTCATACGGGTGTATGTCTTCTGCAAATCTCCAATAAGACGGGCCGTGAAGTTCTGCGTATCCCTGGCAGAACCGTCCGGCCAGCAGTTATAGTAGGCGTGCAGATTCTGCCAGGAACCGATAGGCATATCTGATTCCGTACCCTGGGGCACCTGCTGGTTATCAGCGATAGGACAATCCTGATTGGAACGCGCCGCAAAATCGGTTCCTTTCAGTGATTTCTTGTTCAGAAGGAGACAGAGGTCCTGCTTGAATCCACCCATGCTCACATTGATGGGCAGAGAATAGGAAGTCGTCGTTGCATCAAAGAAATAAGGCATGCCTGCAGCGCGGGAGGAAGAACCGACGAGCGGCAGAGATGCCAGCGTCACAATGCGAGCAGGTTTCTCAATCTCATCCGGCAGGAAATCGAGGTCACGATTGTCCACAAAGCGGGGAGCGGGGGTATCCCAGGTGCGGTGGAGGGCCTCGTACTCGTCTTTGGCTTCCTCGCGGTTCTGTACAGACACCTTAGCTTTCTGGTTTTCACCGCCGACCCACCAGGCAAAGCAGGCCTCGTTCTTGCCGGTGGCGGGCATCTTCAGCAGGTCAGCGTACACATAGTGCTGGGCGGAAAGAGATTTGCCCAGGGTGCCCTCACCCACCATGCAGATGCGCTGACCGGGTGCGCGGGAGCAGAGCTGAGCCGCAGCATTCATCGAACGGGTGGTGTTGCGGTCGCGGGCAGAAATCATCCAGCGGCGGAACATATCGGAGCGGCCCTTGGAATAGGTGCCGGAAATCTTGCTGCCGAGGCCGGAAACACTCTTACCATAGATGGGGCCATCCCAGCTGTTCCAGACACCGAGCAGATGCTGAGCGGCACCGGCATCATTATTGCTGAGAATACCGGAGCTGGCCGTCACGCGCTGGTCAGGGCCCAGTTCCACCTGCAACTCACCGATGGCGGCATCCAGACCGACCAGAGCCTGCTGGCGGGCCTCCGCCTGCAGCATGGTCTGCAGCGCGATGCGGTTCTGCGAAGCAGCCGTGGCCATAATCGCCACAGCCAGCATAGCCAGCAGCATCATAAGGGTCAGAGTTGCAATCAGTGCAAACCCCTTCTTCGGACGCTTGCGACTGGAGGACGAGAGTTTTTGAGTCTGTCTCAATTTCATAGAAAATAATGCGAGTACTTTCTTACTATACACAAGCTTCGCCCTGCGTCAAGCAAATTCAGCCTAAATCGGCACTGAAATCAGGCATGCAATGGGGGCAAATTCACGATTACCAAAAACGTGATTGAACCCGCAGCTCCACTGTGGTACAATGCGCGCACGACCATGAATTTAGATGAGCTGAGACAAGGAATCGATGCCGTGGACGCGCAGCTGGTGGAGCTGCTCAAGCAGCGCGCGGCCTACGTACACCAGGTGGGAGAACTCAAAAAGGCAAGCGGAGCACCCACTTTTGTACCGGAACGCGAAAATACGCTCATCTCGAAGCTTCTCAAATTGAACGATGGCGTGCTGCCGGAAAAAAGCCTGCTGAGCATCTGGCGGCAGATTGTGAGCTGCTCTTTCCACCTGGAGGGGAACATGCGCATCGGCTATCTGGGGCCGGAAGGCACCTGGAGCCACCAGGCCGCGCTGAGCCGCTTCGGCGACAGTGTGGAGCTGGTTCCCTACTCTTCCTTTGCCCACATCTTCGCTGCGGTGGAACGCAACGAAGTGAACTACGGCGTCATCCCGCTGGAAAACAGCACGCATGGCAACGTGGTGCAAGCCATGGATTTCTTTGCGCACACCCACCTGAGCATCTGCGCCCAAGTGCACCAGAGCGTGCAGAACTGCCTGATGGCCAATATCCCGGCCAAGGAAATCCGCACCATCTACTCCCACCCGCAGGTGCTTGGCCAATGCAGCTCGTGGTTGCAGCAGAATTACCCGGAAGCTGACCAGATACCCACCGCCAGCAGCACAGCAGCAGCCCGCATGGCAGTGGAGAAAGCCACCGAAGGCGCCGCCGCGCTCGGAAGTCCGCTGGCAGCAAAGTTGCATGGGCTCAACATACTGGCCGAACAGGTGCAGGACGTGGCCACCAACACCACGCGTTTCGTGGTCATCGGCACACAGAAAACGAAACCCTGCGGCAAGGATCGCACCACCATCTGCTTCACCGTGCCGCACAAGGCCGGCAGTCTGGTGGATGTGCTGGAATATTTCCGCACCTATGGTATTAATATTTACTGTCTGGATTCCCGGCCCACACGCGACACGGCATGGGAATACCTCTTCTACATCGATGTGGACGGGCATGAGGAAGCAGAGCCGCTGCGCAGCTGCCTGGCAGAGCTGAAAGGCCAGTGCCCCGTGTTCAAAGTGCTGGGTTCCTACCCCGAAAGCTGATATCCCGCCATGTCCTTCTCCCTTTCCCTGGCACAGCAACTCCTTCTGCACGCACGCCGCAGCGGGCGTCTGCCGCATGCCCTGCTGCTCACCGGTACCCAAGCGGCGGGGACTCACCGGCTTGCGCTAGCGCTGGCTGCCGAGTTGAACGGCACCACCGCCACCACGCTGGAAACACTGCGCCACCCCATGTGCCGCGTGCTGCGCCCCGGTTCCAAGAGCCGCAAGATTCTCATCGAGGACATCCGCGGCATCGAACCCTTCCTCTCCCTGCGGGCAGAGGAAGGCGCCACCAAATTCATCGTCATCCTGGAGGCCGACCGCATGATGGAAGAAGCCGCCAACGCCTTCCTGAAAACGCTGGAGGAGCCCCCGCCGCAGACCCTCATCATCCTGATAACCGAGCAACCCAGCCGCCTGCTCACCACCATTCTCTCGCGCTGCGTGCGAGTGCCCCTGCACGAGCCGGGCAATGCCCTGCAGCTCTCGGAAGCCCAGCTGGCCTTCCTGCCCGCAGTGGCTGCGGCCCTGCCCCTGGTGGGCTCCGATGTGGCGGCCCTGGCACTGCGCGCGGATTTCCAGGCACTGCTGGCCGAGCGGAAGGAACAGATTACCAGGCGGCTCACCGCAGCTATCAAGGCCGAAGCCAAAGCCATCGCCGAGGGCACCGACATCCGCGACTGGGAAGCCCGCCAGAAAGATGCCACGGCAGCACTCATCGAGACCGAGTATCTGGCCGAGCGTGAGCAGATGCTGGAGCTTCTCTCGCTCTGCCTGGGCCAGGCCGTTCTGCTGGCCTCGCACGCGCCGGATGTGCAGCCGCTCACCCCGGAAATCGCCGGGCTGGCCACCGCCCGTCCCGTGGCGGAGCTTCTGCTGCGCATGCGTGCGCTGGAAGCCCTGCGCACCGACCTCAATTTCAACGTGAACGAGGCCCTCACGCTCGATTCACACCTGCTCAACATCATCGGTAATATCACATTATGAACAGCATGACCGGATTCGGGGCCGCCACGGCTCCCCTGGGTGGTTCCTCCATCCGCGTAGAAATCGGCGGTGTCAACCGCAAACAGGCAGAAATCGCTGTTGCCCTGCCCCGCGCCTGGGCCGCACTGGAAACCACCTTGCGCGACATCGTGGCCAGCGCTGTCTCCCGCGGCCGAGTCAACGTCAGCCTCACCTTGCAGCAGCCCCCCGGAGCCGCCGGCACCCTGGCACTCAACCGCGACAAGCTCGCCGCCCTCACCACCACCCTGGCCGAGGCCGAAAACACCTTGGGACGCAGCATCGACACCTCGCTGGATTCCCTGCTCCGCCTGGGCATCATTGCCGAGGAGACGGAGACTGATATACCGCTGGAAACCGTGCAGGCCGCAGCCGAACCCGCCGTGCGTGAAGCGCTGGAAGCCTTCCTCAAACTCCGCGCACAGGAGGGCGAAAACATGAAGCGCGACCTGCTTGCCCGCATTGCCACACTGCGCCGCTTCCGCGAGCAGCTCATGGCCCGCGCCGCCGGTGTGGCCACGCGCCACCGCGAAGTGCTCCTCAAACGCCTGGCCGAGGCCGGACTCCCCCTCCCGCTGGACGACGAGCGCATCATCAAGGAAATAGCGCTCTTTGCCGATAAGTGCGATGTTTCCGAGGAAATGACCCGCCTTGAATCCCACCTCAACCAGTTTGAAATAATCTGCGAGAAGACCGAGCCCGTAGGCCGCACCCTCGACTTCCTCTGCCAGGAAATCTTCCGCGAACTCAACACCACCGGCTCCAAGGCCAACGATGCCGAGCTCGCCCAGCTCGTTGTCACCGCCAAGACCGAACTCGAAAAAATCCGCGAACAAGTCCAGAATATCGAGTAATTCCCACTCCTTCACTATTCACTTTTTCACTATTCTCTTCCCATGCTTGGTTCCCTTCTCATTGTATCCGGCCCCTCCGGCAGCGGCAAGACCACCCTCTGCCGCCGCGCAGAAAAAGATGGTCTCACCGCCTACTCCATCTCCTGCACCACCCGTCAGCCCCGCCCCGGCGAGCAGGATGGGGTCGATTACCACTTCCTCACCCCCGAGGACTTTGCCGCCAAGGTACAGGCCGGCGAGTTTCTGGAGCACGCCACCGTGCACGGTAACAGTTACGGCACCCTCAAGAGCGATATCATCGAGCTCCTGCAGGCCGGCAAGAATGTAGTCATGGACATCGATGTGCAAGGCGCTGCCAGCATCCGCGCCTGCGAGGATCCCATCATCCGCCGCGCCTATGCGGATGTGTACATCCACATCCCCTCCGATGAACTGGAGCGCCGACTCCGCGGCCGCCAGACCGATGCAGAGGAAGTCATCCTCCTGCGTCTGCGCAACGCCGCCGAGGAAGACGCCCGCATGGGCGAATACCAGTTCGCCCTCGTCTCCGCCGACCGCGAAAGCGACTACGCCCGCTTCACCGCCCTGCTCACCGCACTGGGTATGCGCACCGGGCTTTAAGAAGCACCTGTTTCCATCGTTTTTTCCACATGTCCGCGCGTGAGTGAATCTCACCCGACATGTGGAAAAAAATTACTCTGGCTCTTCTATTCTGCTTCGCCATGCGCAGTGGCATTGCCGTGGCTGAAAGCTTCGACTCCCTGGATGCCATCCTCAACGTTGATAAACAAATCCAGGATCACAAACACGACAAAAAAATGCGCAAAAAAGCGGAAAAACGACGCGATCGGCGTGAAGACCGCCGCCGCGACAGGCACGATGACCGCCGTGACTACAACCGCGACCACCACAACAGGCACCGCTGAACCGGATAAAAGAACCCGATAAATTGGAATTTGGCGTTCCGCCAAAATTACGAGTTACGAATTACGAATTATAAGCTCCGCTCGCCTACGGCTCGCCATTGTATATCTGATAGTTCAACACTGGCGGGCGAATGCCCGCGGAACTTTTGACTTCGTACTTCGTAACTCGTAATTCGTAATTCAAATTCCAATTTGGTAAGATTACCCCCCTCAAAAAAAGCCCGCAGGTTTTGCAGCGGGCTCCATGGTAAGGGATTCAGGAGGATTTAATTCTTCTGGGGTTTATTCTTCATCAGCTTTTTCCATTCGAGCACCTTATCGCCGGGGCCGGCAAAAAGCACCTCACCTTTGGCATTCATGTAGACACACGAAGGGATATAGGGGATATCCGGCATATTCTCCAGCTGCACCGCTTTTCTCATCACGCCGGGCATATCAGTCTCGTAGTGCTCAATGTACTTCCTGGCATCCTCCACCGTGCGGTCGGCGCAGAGCAGGACGAGGGAAACTGACTTGTTCTTCTTGATTTTCTTCTCGTATTCCTCAACAATCCTGGGCATCAGCGCGCGGCAAGGGCCGCACCAGGAAGCGGAACAGATGAAAATATACACCTTGGCCTTGGGATTAGCCTCTGTCTCTGTGAAATAACCGGCATCTGCCAGGGCCTGAGCCACGGGCGAAAGCGTGGCCGCCAGCTTCTTCTTTTTGTCATCCTTCTTCGCGCCGGACTTCTTCGTCGCGACAGGAGCATCATCCTCGGCCTGCACCTGGGGCATTGCCCACACGCAAAGCCCCAGCAGCAGAGCAAGTATCGTAAAAAGATGTTTCATAACGCGCTCAGCGTAGCATAGAAAGCATGTTAAGTCAACATGTGAATGCTGAGAATCAGGCCCACTTGCCCCATGGCGGGCAATGCCACATATAACAGAGCAAATACAAACGCTCGTTTCCAGCTCAGCCCATGAACCAAGCGCATCACCAGAGCAAAGATGAGCAACGGGCAGACAAGAGGGGCAGAGCTGCAAACATGCCCGGAAGCATGCACAACAAGCGCATCAGCAAATCACTATTCATCCTGCATGTTCAGTTAACCGGCTTCCGTGTACTCAGCCAGCCATGCAGTAAACTCCTCACGCGTGGGCAGGAAGATATTATCCATGAAGGCGTCCTCCACCTGTTTCCGGTGTGGTTCAGGGTAAATGGAAAGCTCCCCCTTTCTGTAGATGATGAGGCCATGAGCCTTCTTCTTCTTGAACTCCTCCGGCAGTTCCTGTGCTGCAGCCTTGCACACCCGGCTCAACTGCGTGTCGGTATAGTGCCAGTTGGAGCGCACCCAGTAAAGCGCCGTCCACTCCTCATTCCCCGTACAGCGGATGAGAATATCTCCAAATGACTGAGACTTCCAGGAAAGGCAGCCGAGATACACCCCAGCCAGCTCATCCACCCCGGCAAGAGCATGAAAACGCGCTGCCAGCTCGTGGTAGGGCATCTCCAGCCAGACCCGGGCAGGCACACCTAATCGGGCCTTTTCTCTGCGGGTGGAAAGCATTTCTCGGACATCTCTCACCAGAAGCCAGGAAGAGCCAAGCACCAGTATACTCCCCAGCACCACAATGCAGACAGCTTTCATCTTCACCTCCGCAGATAACGAATGCACGCCGAACACAAGTATCAGAAGGCCGGCCATTGCGAACAACGCATTCTGTTTCCACTCATTCACGCGCTGCATTCTATCACGTCAGGCACAGATAATCAACAGGGAACTTCTAAAAACTCAGAATGAACCAATAAATTGGAATTGGGCGAGCCGC